>CALMZO010000273.1 GCA_937870825.1 uncultured Chloroflexota bacterium
TCCGGGTCTTGGTTTGTTCCGAGAGAGACGCGTGGCGGTGATGTGGAATGGATTTCGAAAGAGACTCCAGAGAACGCAGTGGTGATGACCACACGCCCAACGACTTATTATTTGTATGTCAAACGCCAGTTTGTCAACTTGTCATTGCCGACCATTGACGAAGAAAACCTAATTCGCCTGATCCGTACCTATAATGTGGACTATGTGATCGGACCCGTGCTTGACCATCCGTTACAAGTAACATCGAGTTACAACTCGTCGGGTGGAAAGCGCTTGCGAGCAACAATATCTCAATTGGCAAAACGGGGTATCTTTGTCTCCCGATATGTGCTCGGCGATGTGGATGAAGTTATCTTTCAAGTGGACAAGCGCAAACTCGCACTGGAGAAACCGTGAACTCGGTCAAAATCTTTCGCTGCTCTGTTATATTAATCGCCTATCAATAAGCGTGTTTGCATTTCTTCGACAAACTGCCAGTCTTTTATAATCGTATGCCATTATTGGAACACATGATTTCACGTCGGGGAAAAAGAGCAGAACTCCTCTTGAAGACTGTGTCAGCACTGATTTTGATTGGAGTATTGGTTGCCTTTGATGGGTCAGCTTGGCAGCGCAATCAGAATTCGCTCGCGCGCTTGCACTGCCTCGCGCCCTTGATTCAACACCCCGGCTCCAAATCACAAATCAATGCTGAATGTTTGAATGATGCCGTCGTGATGGCGATTTGGGCAAGTGCCAACGCGCAACCGGAACTGGCAATGCAGGGTCTCGCGAGTGCGGAACGAGAGATGAGTACGTTCACCGCCATTTTGGCAAAAGGGGTAGAAAACGATACTGTTGATCTTCGTTTGCCCTTTGCCAGTCCGCCGTGGGGTCTCGCCGAGTTCTATGCATTGCTGGCATTCCACGCGCAAGCCGCTGGGCAAGCGGAACGTGCGGTCACGTTGTTTCAGCGCGCATTGGTCATACGTCCAACAGATTGGACAAGCGATTTTTTTTCGCGGTACCTGCGCGCCCTAAGCGAAGCGCAACAACAAGTCATCATAGGATTAGAGCAGGAGCGAACCGCGCCCGCAACCACTGCACCACAAGTTGCTGTCGGACACAAGCTTCATCCCGGCTGGGATACTCCAATATCGTTTCCGAATCAGTTTAATTTATTGGGATTTACGCTCAAAAGTGAAACCGCATTCGAGCTGGGGTTGCCACTCGAAATGGAACTTTTTTGGCAAGCTCCAAATGGAAAGTCCATAAAGCAACCGGTAACTCTTTCGAACCTCTTGCCCAATGGCGGCTTTGAATTGCCAACGCTACCTGCACAGCCGCGCCGCGTGTTGGGCTGGTGGCAGCGTACACCGGAGATTCAGTACGTTGCACTTGAGCAAACGAGAATTCGTTTGGATGGGCGCGAGTCGGTCGTATTGGTGTCGCAAGCAAATCAGGGAGTAGATGACTTTAAATTTTCACGTCTGGTTCCTGTCATCCCAAACGAGTTTTTGTTGTGGAGTGCATGGATTCAAAGCGAACATGGTGCGCCGCACATTTTCGTAGCCTGGTTGGACCAGAACAAGAGCAAGCTGCGGGAAGAAATTCCGATGCACGGAAATGCAAAGGGCAAGGGACGTCGTTATGCAGGAGTGCTCCAGGTTCCCTCGGATGCAAGATACATGTATTGGGCCTTGGTGAATTTGCGTTCGCCCGGCGTGGTGACGTGGGATGATGTTTTTGTAATCCCTCTTGAACTGCCGGGACCCTAGCTGGACCTGATCCGGAAGCATACCGTCAAAAGTCGTTAAGCGCTTCAAAGAGAAAGTAAGAGCTAGGCGTGTAAATTTGTTGGCCGTAGAAATCTCTCTATCTCCTTTAATAACCCCTCTTGCATCATTAACCAACTTGGTGTGAGTGAGCTTTCAACAGATGCACAAGTCTAAACGATTTGCCGGAGTGGATGCCCAAGAGCCGGGTTAAAGATGCACTCGTTTGTGTAAGGCAGTGCAACTCTTTACGAATGGAGCGTATTTTCAAAAAAGATGAAGGTCCTTTTGGTAGGTGTTGGTGAGTTCTATCATATTGGAGCGCTTTTTCGTCGAGCATTAGTAGAATTGGGTCATGAGTGTTGCTTTATAGATGAGCGCCAAGTGTTCCAATATACCCTTATAAACCGAATTGTGCTGAGATTGTTAAAGGGGCAACCGCTTCGATACAACGACTTTAATCGCGCAATTCTCCACAGGACACACACATTTCGACCCGATGTGTTGCTTGTCATCAAGGGCATGTATGTGTCACCCAAAATCCTTTCGCTTGTCAAGCAACAGAGCCGAGTCGTGTTGGTAAATTATGCAACGGATGACCCCTTCAATCCTGTAGTGTCCACACCCGACCTGCGCAATGGGATTTCTCATTACGATACGTATGTCTGTACCAAGCGCGCGATTATGGAGGATGTGCGACGCGCGGGCTGTGCAAATGTAGCGTTTGTTCCCTTCGCCTACGAGCCAACGTTGCACTTTCCGGAAGCGCCGCAAAGTGAACAAGAAATAAAAAGGTTCGCGTGTGATGTGTCGTTTGTGGGCGGCGCAGACGCGGACCGTGCGACACTTTTGCGCCCGGTGGCAGAGGCATTCCCCAATTCATTTCACGTATACGGTGGCTTTTGGCATCGTTATCCGGAATTTGCGCGTCACCAGAGCGGCATGGTCTTGGATCGCGCGTACCGCCTGGCTCTTGGCGGTGCCAAGATTAATCTCGGCTTGACCCGCCGGGCAAATCGCGATGGACATACAATGCGTTCGTTTGAGATTCCGGCGTGCGGCGGCTTGATGATTACAGAACGCACAGATGAGCATTGCGAATGGTTTGAGGATGGCAAGGACGTGGTTTTTTTTGATTCGGATGACGAGTTATGTGACAAAGTGCGTTACTATGTCAAGCATGACGCAGAACGCAGGCGCATTGCCCGCGCAGGATATGAGAAAATTACCTTAGGCAAGCATACGTACAGGGACCGCATAAAAACAATCTTGCATTTGGCACAAGAGCTGGGATAAATGCTTTCTACCTCCGTGGCAACGCTATGGCGACGCGCGACCAATCTAAATTCGTTTATCGGGCAGGTGAGTCTGACCATGGCAACGAATGTGATTGTCGCCGGGTTTGGAATACTTACAGGAATTCTTGCCGCGCGGTTGCTTGGTCCGGAAGGGCGCGGCGAGCTCGCCGCGATTGTCTTGTGGGGGACACAGATTGCCACCTTCGCGATGTTGGGTATTGATGTGGCGATTGTTTTTTTTGTGAGCCGCTTTCCTGAACGCTTGGGAAGTTATTTGGGTTCCGCGCAATTTTTGAGTTTGGTCTCAGGTGCCGGATTTGTCATCCTCGGTTGGCTGGCAATGCCATTCCTTCTCGCCAGTCAAAATGCCCAAGTGATTTTCGCGGCTCAAATATTTCTTCCCGGTATGATTTTGGCTTATGCGCTGGGCGGACTGCCTCATCAAATGCTGCGTGCCGTCGGCGCATGGCGCGCCTGGAACTTGGTTCGCCTTTCACTTCCCTTGAGTTGGGCGATGCTTTTGGGAGTAGCGTCCGTGGTATCCATTTGGGCGACCTCCACAAAGCTCATGGTTCTGTATCTCTTAACCTACGTTGTGATGACTGCCGTTTCAATTCTTGCTACTTGGGGTTTTCTCAAGCGCTCACGTTTGAAGATAGAGCGCGCGCTGTTTGCGCCGCTTCTGCGGTACGGGCTTCCGTGCATGTTGACGGTTTTCCCCTATACCATGAATCTGCGGCTTGACCAGCTGTTGATGGCAACCTTGTTGCCCTCACGTGAATTGGGATTGTATGTGGTTGCAGTGGCGTGGAGTGGCGCCTCTGTTCCTGTGTTGAACTCGGTCGGACCCGTCTTGTTCCCGAAATTGAGCGCGTTGCGCGAAGACTCGCATCGCAAGGCGTTGGTCGGTCGTACCTTGACTCTTCTTGGCATTACCAACGTGATTTTGACGCTCCTAACTCTACTCGCGACGCCTTTTGTCATTCCTTTCTTGTTTGGCTCGGACTATGCACCTGCAGTATTGCCTGCCGCAGTTTTGGTTTTGGCGAATATGTTTAATAGCATGAACTTGCTCTTGCAAGACATTCTGCGCGGTTTGGGATCTCCGCGCCCCGTACTGGTTGCCGAAACTGTTGGGTTAATTGTAACGCTTGTCTTGCTTGTTATATTGCTGCCTCTGTACGGAATGGTTGGGGCAGCTATTGCTTCATTGGGTGCGTACGCGGCAATTAGTATTGCCCTTTTTTTACCACTCCGTCGGGGAATCTTTAAATGAAAAATTGGATCAAACATAAAGTGCCTGGCGCGGCGCGTGGCGTTCGCTGGATGTATCACCAACTGAATGTCTATCGCTCAAAGCCGCGATATTATCTCTCTCGCGCGCCGTTTCTTGAAAAATACGATTTCGATTTGCTTTACTTTGATGGACGCGGCAACCATCCGCAACAACATCTTGATCGCACCAAGCGTTATGTCCGCTTGGGGAACGCGGACGTGCTTGTGGTTGGATGCCGGTACGGCAATGAGCTAGAACTCTGGCTCAAGGAAAAACCGAAATCACTTGTGGCATTTGACTACTTCGCCTTTCCACAGGACTGGGCGAAAATGCGGTCTGCATTTCCAAATATCCCGCTTGAATTCTTTAGCGCGGACGCACATTTTTTGCCGCTTGCAGATAGCTCATTCGACCTTGTAGTTTCGGATAATGTGCTTGAGCATCTCTCCGACCCGGCGCGTGCCATTCAAGAGATGCATCGGATATTGCGTCCTGGCGGCATGATGTTTGCTGGTTTTGTACCGCTTTTCTGGACTTTTGGCGGTGCACATTATTCAGGCGCATTCGAGCATTTGCTTTACCCGCCGGAAAAATTTTACAAGTGGATTGCAGAACGGAATCTTCCGGTGGAGCAAAGCGAATGTCGGCATTATCTTGACCACAACATGTTTAGCTACTGGAACATTGACCAATACCTGCACGCGTTTCGGCTCTTCAAAAAAGAATTCATCACGCTTCATCTCTCCAAGCTCGCGTATCAATATCGCGCGACACACCCCCGCGAGTGGTCAACATTGCTGGAAGGCTATGCCGAAAAGGATTTACTCATTTCCGGAGCAACCGTATGGCTGCGTAAAATAGGAACGGACAAGTAATCACAAGTTGGTCCGACGCTCACGTCAATGACTCATCTTGCGCAGAAATTATCATTTCGAGCCGTTTTGCTCACGTGGAGTTCAGGTGCGAAAGCTCGCACCGGAAAACCGAGATTCCGCACTGCTTTCGCAAAGACGTGCGTAAATGAGCGGCATGGTTGACATTTGATCAATGCAACAACAACCATCTAACCTCCAACAATCGAATATTTTCATTGGCGCCTTTTTGGTCCTGTTGCTTTTACTCATTGTAGCAATCGGGATTTTGTTTTCAGACCCCTGGATGTTTATGAAATTTCCGCTTGAGGACGAATCGGCAGCGCTTCTTGCCCTCAGTATCGTGTTCATGCTGATTGCGCTCATTCCCTTTGCATTGAGTAGAAAGAACGGCAAATTTGATTGGTTTGAGGTCATCTGCATTATCTCGGGAGCATATCTACTCACCTTTGCTTTACGCGGCATTTACGTTGTCTTTGTTCCGGCACAAATTGGACTGCGGTATTACGCCGATACACTCGTTCAAGCCCAGTTTCTCTCGCTGGGCGGTTTTGTTTGTTTGTTGGTAGGCTATTATGTACCGTTAACTCGATATCTGGCTCGACGCGTACCTGTGCCGCGTTGGCGTTGGTCACTTTCACCCGGGTTTGGCAAAGTCATTCTCCTCTTTCTGATTGGTCTCGGAGCGCGCATCGCCCTGACATTTGAAAGCATACCATCGGCGTTTCAATACTATTTAGTTTGGCTAAATCAGCTCATGGGGCTAGCGATTGGCATTGCGATACTCTATGTCTTTGTCGCATCAAAATATCGCCGAAGGTGGATGATCCTCGTTCTCGTTTTGCTTCCTATTCACTCTCTTTTTGCATTCATTGGAACCGGAAACAAGATTACGCTACTCGAGCCAATTTTCCTCATGGTCATTAGTTATCATTATTTCAAACGACCAATTTCAGTGTACGTCGTTCTCATCTTGGGTTTGGTCTTGAGTCTAACGATTTTTCCGTTCATTGCGCGTTATCGTATCCAACGCGTTCAACTCGACCCCCTGGAGCGCGTCACTGCCACACTGATTGAACTTGGCTCCGGGCGATTTGAGTATTCTAGTCTCGCAATTGCTTCGGTGATGAATCGGTCCCATTTGGTAGATTCGGTTGCACTGATCATCCGATACACTCCTGAGCAGGATTTGGTCGCGGGCGTGCAGACGTATCTCCTCATCCCGGCGTATGCATTCGTCCCGCGTGCATTGTGGCCCGACAAGCCACTCGATAGCGCGATTGCCTTTGGACATGAATATCTGGGACTATCGGGAAATACCAGCATTGGCATTTCCAACCCCGGCGACTTGTATAAAAACCTGGGAGTTGGCGGAGTTCTAGTTGGCATGTTCGCGCTCGGCGTCTTTTACCGAGTTATATATGAGATATTGATTGCAGGCAGGCGCAGCTGGACGTTTGATACTCGGTTGCCGCTGTACTATATTTATTTTTTTGTGTTGCAGCAGTTGTACATTGCAACTGAGAGTCCGGTTTCTCTGGGACTGAGTGAACTGCTCAAGCAACTCTTGCTGTTGCTTCTCGTAGCCTTCTTTATGCGCGCGCCGCTCAATCGTCCGTGACAAGGAGACCCCATGAAGCAAGCAGTTGCGGAATTTTATTGGGAACAGATCCCAAATTCTGCGCGCGTTTTAGATTTGGGGTGTGCAAGTGGTGACCTCGGTCGCTTCAAGCCACAGAACAGCCAAGTATTTGGTTTGGAACTGAATCCCCAGCTTGTAATAGAGGCGAATCAATATGAGAACGTACAGCTTTGGGATTTGGATTCGCAAGAAGCGCTTCCGTTTCCGGATGGATTTTTTGACGCGGTGGTTGCCAAAGATATTCTTGAACATTTGCAAAAACCGTGGCGAACCCTGTCGGAAATCAAACGCGTGTGTCGTCCCGGCGGAATCGTTTTGGCATCCGTCATTTGCGAGCGAGGCGGTCGGACCTGGAGTGACTATACTCACGTTCGCGGCTTTACAATGCAATCTATTCGTCAGATGTTTACCCATGCGGGTTTTCAAGTCTTGGGCGTCTGGCGGATGGGCGGGATTCCGCTCAGTTCGAGATTGGGCTTGATTCACTTTGTGCCATATCTATTGCGAATTCCTGTCTTGAATTGGTTTTGGACGAGCAGCTATGAAATTAAAGCGCGCAAGCTTTCCTCCGAGTAAAATGCACTGCCTCGGAGTAACTCTCTTTCGCGGCTTTGCCGAAGACCGTCGCTGGAGTATGGAAGTTTTTGCAAATAATCTTTGCGCTTCCCTTGAAGCAGTGGCTGGTCGGCAACTCTGTCTCAAAGAGTATCGTCCAACTGTATCTCCTTTTCGCGGCACAAGTTTGGTCGAGATGCGCCTCGCCCGCTTTGTCGGTTATCCGATACAGGCAGTTCGACAAGGCAATCAAGTCAATCATATTCTCGACCACGCGTATGGTCATTTGTTATACGCGTTGAACCCCGCGCATACCGTTGTTACAGTGCATGACGTGCATCCACTCGTACGTTGGCGCGGACGCATCTCCGGTGTGGCGCGCGGCCATTACCCCTGGCTGAATGCCTTTGCCTTTCACGCCTTGCGGCGCGCGGCGCACATCGTCACAGATAGTGAAAACACGCGGCGTGACCTACTTGAATTGTGTCAATGTGAGCCGGACCGCGTCACTGTGGTGCCGCTTGGAATTGCGCCGATTTTTCGTCCATTCTCTCATGCCGAGAAATTTGTCCTGCCACGAGACGGAGTCAAGCGTGTCCTCATTACCGGTAGCCAGTTCTACAAGAATCGAACCGGGGCAGTACGCATTTTTGCGCGCTTGCTCAAACTTGCCTCCTTTCCATTGGAATTGATTTCGGTTGGCAATCAAACGCCTGAATGGGTTAATGTTGTCAAACAAAACAATCTCGAAGCACACGTCCGCTGCATCCAAGTAAAAAAGCATGACGAGATGGCAGCTCTGTACAATAGTGTAGATTGCTTGCTTTTCCCTTCGCTGTACGAAGGATTTGGCTTGCCGCTTCTGGAAGCAATGGCGTGTGGGCTCCCGGTGGTAACTTCGAATGCGGGCTCCATTCCCGAAACGGTAGGCGGCGCGGCGATGACGTTTCAGCCAGACGATGAAGAAGGATTCACTCAAGCTCTCTTTCGGGTGTTGACAGACGACTCTTGGCGGGGTACATTGGTCGAACGCGGTTTGCGACACGTTAAGCAATTTACGTGGGAACGCACTGCACGCGAGACTCTTGAAATCTATCGGCGCATTCTGGAATTGTCATAGAACCTACTCATGCGATATTCTCGGCAATATCCTGATTTTTTTATTATCGGAGCGCAGCGTTCGGGCACTACATCCTTGTACGAGTATTTGCGGCAGCATCCTCAACTCTTTTTGAGCCCCCACAAAGAAACACATTTCTTTAGCCGAGACCGCGTGCGGCTCGACAATGATTTGGTCATCCATTCCGAAAAAGAGTATTTGAAATTATTTGCCGCGCATCGGCACACGCAGCTTCTCGGTGAAGCGAGCCCCTCGTACTTGTGGCACCCTGAAGTCGCTCAACGAATCTTTGCCAAACAACCGCGCGCAAAAATCATCGCCATACTCCGCGAACCGATTGCCCGCGCATTTTCGCAATATCGGATGGACTTGGCCGATGGACTGCCAATGATTTCGTTTTATGATTTGATTACGCAAGACTATGCACGTCATGACCAAGTGTACGCAACGGGTCATTTATACGTCGAATTGGGATTGTATGCGACTCAACTCGAACGGTATTTGAAAGTGTTTCGGTGTGAAAATATCTTGGTGCTGAATTTCGATGATTTACGAATTCATACGCGCGCCACGCTGAAACGCGTTGCTAAATTTCTGGAAATAGAGCCAACTGCCTTTGATGCCATTCGAATGTTTCGCGTTCACAATCGCAATGCGATACCACACAGCAAATATGCACGTCAACTCTTGCCGTATCGTTCGTTCCGTCAGATGTATCGCGCGCTCGTTCCGCTCAAATGGCGGCGTTCTCTCCGGGAATACATTTTCGACACACAACCCGATGTTGTGCTCGACGCGCGGTCACGCGAGTTTTTGCGCGCAATTTACTCGCCGGACATAAAGAAACTGGAAAACATGTGTCAGATTTCATTTGCCGAATGGGCACAGGCGTGAGCTGAGTATGAACATTGTTCTCGTAGCTGAAGGCGCGCGCCTCGACATGGGCGGCTTGGGGTTGGTCGCGGTGCCGCAGATTGCGCGGGCATTGGCGGCGGTGGGTCATCGCGTCGTTTTGGAAATGTTTGGTCCGGTCATTCCGGGCGCGGAGGATTTTGTCTCCACCGACGCGTCATGCGCGTTTGAAAAAAATCTCGGCGCGTTTTCGTACCCCGCACGCGGACGTTTTGCCTTTGCGCCGCGCGCCGTGCCGACACTGTATTCGCACATTGCGCGCGCAGATTTTGTAATGCTGCACTCGTTGTACTCGTTTGCGGTGTTGAGTGGGTATGTCGCGGCGCGGCAGCATCAAAAAAAATACGGCTTGTGGCCCCACGGCGTTCTCGCGCCGTTTCAACGCACCGTGAGCGCGCGGCGCAAAGCGGTGTATGATACGCTCTTTGCAACGCGCATTCTGAATGATGCCTCTGTCCTTTTTTTTAACGCGGCGGGTGAACGCGCCGAAGCCGCACCGTTGCAATTGCGCGCGCCCTCGGTGATTATTCCGCATGGGATTGATGTCGCACCGTTCGCGCAGCTGCCCGCGCGCGGCGCATTTCGTAAAAAGTATCTGAACAATTTTGATGGCGTGTTGTTATTGTATCTGGGGCGGTTGAACGCGAAAAAAGGTCTGGATATTTTGATTCAAGCGCTGGCGCGCGTGCGTACTACATTTTCCGATGTACGGCTCGCGCTCGTCGGCGCGGGCGACCCGCCCGAATTTGCCGCGCAGGTGCAAGCCCGGATTCGGGACGCGGGACTGCAAAAGGATATCATCCTGCCCGGTTTGCTGATGGGTGAACAGAAACTCGCCGCACTCGCCGACGCGGATATGTTTCTGCTGGCTTCGCGGCAAGAAAATTTTTCCTTTGCGATGTTTGAAGCGATGGCAGCCCGCATTCCGGTGGTCATTTCCGATACGTTGAACTTTGCGCCCGAAGTGGAACGATTTCGCGCGGGACGCGTGGTGTCGCGCGAGGCAGACGCGTTCGCAAGGGCGTTGTGCGAATTGATTCCCTCTGCCGAAACGCGCGCGGTCATGGGCGAAGGCGGCGCGCAGCTTGCCGCGCGTTATTCGTGGGGCGCGATCGGAAAACAGATGGACCGCGCGATTGAAGCTGTCGTAGCGGACCAACCACTGCCGCACGATTTGGTGTTGGGGCAGGCGTACTTATGAGCGCGGCTCTAAAAAAAACGGCGCGATTCTTTTTGCCGCACGCACTCAAAGCGCATTCAATTCTCGCAGGTCCCCTGCGCGCATACCGCATCGTCACTTCGTGGCACGATTATCCTGCCGCGATTCTTGGCTATACGGAACGCCCACTGCTCAATTGGTTCGCGCAGCATGTTCATGCCGGAGAAACGTGGTTAGATATTGGCGCACATTATGGATATACTGCGATTGCGTTATCGCATTACGTCGGCGCGGCGGGACGCGTGTTTGCGTTCGAACCCATGTTGACGAGCGCGGGCTGCATCGCGCAAATGCGCCGGCTGAATCATTTTACACAATTGACGGTACTGCCCATCGCGTTGGGTGACGCGCGCACTCTGCGTCTCGAACACTTGCCGTTCGTGCGCGGCATGTTGGACAGTACGCTTGCGCACGCGTCGAACGGGAACGGACAAACGTGGCACGAGTCCCTGCTCGTCGTCGCGTTGGATGAATTGTGGGGTACAATTGCGGGGGCGGATACGCGCGTGCATGGCATCAAATTGGATGTGCAAGGGATGGAACTCGATGTGCTGCGCGGGATGTTGACACTATTGAAAACACAACAGCCCAAGTTGGTTGTCGAAGTACATCACGGCGTTTCGCGCACCACATTGCAACAACTGCTGTACGACGCGGGTTACACGCGCAATGCAATACCGATTGAACCATTGCCCGGTGAAACAGTCGCGCAGTTTCATGACGACAAGAGTTATGCGTTTATGATTCAACAGCGATGAATGTTTTGGTCTTGGGAATGAATTATGCGCCGGAACGCACAGGTATCGCGCCCTTTACGACGGGACTGTGCGAATTTTTGGTGCAGCGCGGCCATCGCGTCACCGTTGCGACAACGTTCCCGCATTATCCCGAATGGGAAACGCATCGTGCATACGCGGGCAAATGGTCACACACCGAGACATGTAACGGCGTCGCGTTGAAACGCAAACAGGTTTTTTTGCCCGGGCGCGCGACGACGGCGCGACGCGTGTTGTACGATACCTCGTTGGGTGTGGGAGTTGTCCTTTCGGGGGTGAGGGTTCCCAAGCCCGATTTGATTTTGGGCGTGTTGCCGCCGATTCAAGCGGGCGCGGCAGCGCGGATGTTAGCGCGGTATCATCGCACGCCGTACGTCTTGTGGATTCAAGACCTCGCACTCGAAGCGGCAATGTCCGTCGGGATGATGCGTGAGAGCTTGGCGCTGCGCGTCGCGCGGCGGTTGGAACAGTGGACGTATGCGGGCGCAGAAAAAATTGTTGTAATTTCAGAAGGATTTCAAGAAACGCTCGCGCGACATGGGGTCCCGGAATCGAAAATAACGTACCTGGCGAATTGGGCTGACACGGATTTTTTTTCGCCCGCGGCGCAAAACGGGTTTCGGCATTCGTACGAGATTTCAGACAATACACTCGTGGTGATGCATGCGGGCAACATGGGCGTCAAGCAAGATTTGGAAAATGTTTTGCACGCGGCGCAGCAGTTACAAGAACGCAGTGAGATTGAATTTCTTTTTGTCGGGGATGGTTCGCAAAAAAATGGCTTGATGCAGTATGCGCAGCAAGCGCGCTTGCCGAACGTGCGCTTTTTGCCGTTGGTGCCGAATGACCAAGTTCCCGCCATGCTGGCGGCGGCGGACATCTTGTTGTTGAATCAACATCGCGATATGGTGGAAGCGGTGATTCCCTCCAAGTTGTTGTCCTATATGGCAGCGGCGCGTCCGATTGTCATTGCGGCGCATTCGGACAGCACAGCATCGCATCAAGTGCGCGCGGCAAATTGCGGCGTGTGGGTACAGCCCAATCAACCGGACGCCTTGGCAAACGCCGTGATGCAATTGGCGCGCGATGCGGAACTGCGCGCGCGGTTGGGGCAACGCGGGCGCGCGTATGCAGAAAAACATTTCGCGCGTGAAACGTTATTGTGCGAATTTGAAAAACTTTTGCTGAATGTGATAAAGTAGTTTGTTGAAATGCAAAATCAAGTTTTGGTCTTGAAGCAGCCGCCGCCGTCATGGCAGCGCTTTGTCAAACGTTTGATGGACGCGCTGGGCGCGGGCGCGCTCTTGATTTTCCTGGCGCCCGTTTTGGTCTTGATTGCGCTCGCGGTCAAATTCAGTTCACGCGGACCCGTGTTGTATCGTTGGCACGTGGTCGGGAAGGGCGGGCGTCCCTTTACCGGCTATAAATTTCGCACAATGATTGAAAACGCGGACGAGTTGAAACAACAGCTGCTCGAACAGAATGAAATGCAGGGTCCCGTATTCAAAATCAAAAATGACCCGCGCATTACCACCGTCGGGCGCGTGCTGCGAAAATTTTCACTCGACGAATTGCCGCAATTGTGGAGTGTATTGAAAGGGGACATGTCGCTCGTTGGTCCGCGTCCGCCGTTGCAGAACGAATACGCTTCCTTTACGGAATTTCAGAAACAAAAATTGAGTGTGAAACCGGGCATCACCTGTTTGTGGCAAATTGCGGGACGGAACGAGATTCGCGATTTTGACGAATGGGTGCGCCTGGATTTGGCGTACATTCAAAATTGGTCGCTTTGGCTTGACGTGAAAATTTTGTGGCGCACTTTTTTTGCCGTCCTGCGCGGCACGGGACGCTGACAAAAATCCTTCAGGAGACAGCTCATGCGTGTTTTAGTGACAGGCGGCGCGGGGTTTATCGGTTCGCATACGGTTGATTTGTTGTTGACGCAAGGGGTTGAAGTACGCGTCTTGGATTCGCTCACCGAGCCGGTGCATCAAGAGGGCGTGCTGCCGGAGTACGTGCCGCGTCAAGTTGAATTTTTGCGCGGCGATGTGCGCGAGGCGAACGCTTGGTGCACGGCACTCGCGGATATGGACGCGGTGATACATCTCGCCGCGTACCAGGATTACCTCACTGATTTTTCAAAATTTTTCCACGTCAATACGGTCGGCACCGCGTTGTTGTACGAAACGATTGTCCAACGCAAACTGCCGATTCAAAAAATTGTCGTCGCGAGTTCGCAAGCGACCTACGGCGAAGGCAAATATCTTTGCCGCGCGCATGATGCTGATACGGCGTCGTCCAACGGCTACGCGAACGTGCGGGGCAAAATTTTTTATCCTCCCCTCCGCCCCGAAGCGCAACTCCGCGCGCGTGATTGGAACGTGCACTGTCCCGAATGCGGCGCGGTGATGGAATGGGTTGTCACCGACGAAGCGCACGTCAATCCGCACAATCAGTATGCCATGTCCAAATACACGCAAGAAATGGTTGCGTTGAATTTTGGACGCCGCTACAATATTCCGACGACGTGTATGCGCTATTCGATTGTGCAAGGCATGCGCCAATCCTTTCGGAATGCGTATTCGGGTATCTTGCGCACGTTCACCCAGCGTTTGCTCTCGGGGAACGCGCCCGTGTGTTATGAAGACGGAATGCAAGTGCGCGATTATGTGTACGTCGGCGATGTGGCGCGCGCGAATGTGCTGGTGCTGCGCGACGCACGCGCGGATTTTCAAGTCTTTAATGTCGGCGGCGAACGCGCCGTGACGGTGTTGGAATATGCAAACATGTTGGCGGAAAAAATCAATCCCCACATCGTGCCTTCCGTTCCGGGGCTGTATCGTTTTGGCGATACGCGGCACATTGTTTCCGACGTGTCGAAATTAAAGGCATTGGGTTGGACGCCGACGAAAACGGTCAATGAAATTGCCGAGGAATATATTGCGTGGGCAGGCGCGCAGCCGGATTTGCGCGATTATTACGCGGCGGCGGAAGAGGGCATGTTGGCGCGCGGCACCCTGCGTCATGCCGCGCCGCAGTGACGGTTTGGCTTTTAGCTTTTTGCCTGGCGAGAACGAAGGAAACATTTGGGTCGCTTTTTTTTGACGCCGACACGGCGACTGCAAAGTCCCTTGACAAGGAGGTGTCATTTCGAACGGAGTGAGAAATCTCGGCTGCCGCGCGTAGTGAGATTTCTCGCATTCGCTCGAAATGACAGTTAACGCGACTTTGCAGTTCCCCTGTTGACGCCGATTGTTTGCTCTTAATTCAAAAAAAGCGTATTCTATGAGACGATGTTAATAGCCCGCGCACCGGTTCGCATTTCGTTTGCAGGCGGCGGAACTGACCTTCCCGCGTACTATGAACAGTTCGGTGGCTGCGTCATCAGCACTTCGATTGACAAATACTTTTACGTCTTTTTGCAGCCCAGTCCTGACCCGACACTTCAAATCACCTCCTCGGATTATCAAACCTTTTATCGTCACGCCCCGATTCGAGAACAGGAATTTTTTTGGGAAGGTGACCTCTCGCTGCCGCGCGCAATTCTGCATCACTTTGGAGTGACGCGCGGCGTGTCCATGTTTCTCGCATCCGAAATTCCACCGGGCACCGGACTCGGTTCTTCGTCCACCGTCAGTGTTGCGATTGTCAAGGCGCTTACCACCGCCAAAGGTCTCAAGCCCACGCCGTACGAAATCGCAGAACTTGCCTCGTATATTGAAATTCAAAAAATGGGCATGCCCATCGGCAAGCAAGACCAGTACGCCGCCGCATTCGGCGGCTTGAACCGGATTGATTTCGGACGCGAGCGTACCACCGTGACGCCGCTCAAGCTTCCAAGCAAAACGCTCGCCCGCCTGGAACAACATATCATGCTCTTTTTCACCGGCAGCACCCGCGCGGCGTCCAGCATCCTGAATCAACAAAAAGCGTCGTCGGAAAGACAAGACGCCGGCGTGTTGGAAGCGCTGCACGCGGTCAAAGAGATGACGAATGTGGTGCAAGACGCGCTCGAACGCGGGGATGTGGACGCGCTCGGCGATATTTTGCACGAATCGTGGGCGCGCAAAAAACGGTTTGCGAAAAATGTGTCGAACGCGCGGATTGACGAATTGTATGAACGCGCGCGGGCACACGGCGCGCGCGGCGGCAAAATCGCGGGCGCCGGGGGCGGCGGCTTTTTGATGTTGTACTGCGCGCCGGACCATCAAGAGGCGGTGACGCACGCGTTGGAGAACGAAGGTCTAAAACGCATGGCGTTTCATTTTGAAAATGGCGGCGCGCGCGTGCTGATGAATGCGGGACTGCGTTTGAACGGCGCCGCGCCGCATTGAATGAAAATCGTTACGACTAGTTTGAGGAGCAATGCAAACCCGTACCCAAAACCTGGTTTTGATTGTTGTGCTTGTCATCGTAGATGCATTGATGATTCTCGCCGGTTGGCTGCTGGCGTACGAACTGCGCGTGGGCGGCGATTTTTTGCCATATAACCGCGCGGCGAATCCCGACCAGTATCGCGCTGTGGTGTTTTATTCGCTGCCGTTTTGGATTTTGATTTTTGCGTTGTGTCGTCTGTATGACCGCGAAGAATTGTTGGGCGGACCGCAAGAATACGGCAATGTGGTGAAAGCGTGCTTGATTGGTTTTGCCGCGCTGATTGCCGTCTCGATGTTTGTTCGCACGAACGAGCTGGCACGCGGTTGGCTGATTATCGGTCTCGTCGTCACAACGTTCCTCGTCGGCTTGGCGCGTTTTACCACGCGGCGGCTCTTTTATTCCTTTCGACATTTGGGCTGGTTTGTGCAGCGCGCGTTGATTGTCGGCACGAATGATGATGCGCGCGCAATTGCGCGCCAACTCACGCCGTTTGAACGCACCGGCGTACGCGTGATGGGTTTCGTGGACGATTACTTGCCGGTGAATACGCCCATCGTCGAAAATCTGCGCGTGGTCGCGGCAACACCAAATCTTCACACAATTACGCATGAACTCTACATTGACCAGGTCATTTTGGTTTCGGGCGCGATGGCGTGGGAAAGTTTTGACCACCTGCTGCGCGGCATCACACTTTCGGACAAGGACACGTATGCGATCAAAGTGTCGCCGGGTTTGTACGAAACGTTGACGACGGGCGTGCGCGTGAGTTATAAAAATCGCGTGCCGTTGTTGGATATTGAGCGCGCCCCGATTACGGGAATTGACCGTTTGCTCAAAGGCGCGTTGGATTATTCGGTCGCGCTGCTTTCGTGTCTGCTGCTTGCGCCGTGGATGTTTTTGATTGCAAGTATTCTGTTTGGGTTGGGACGCCGCCCCATTGTCGAACGGCAGCGCGTGCTGGGAAAAAATGGCGAAGTGTTCAACACGTATCGGTTCTCGGCGATTCGTCCGCTGACCGAACCACGGTGGACGCGCGGCACTGTGATTGGAAAATTTTTGTACGACAGCGGTCTGGAAAAATTGCCGCAACTGGTGAATGTGCTGCGTGGTAAAATGTCGCTTGTCGGTCCGCGTCCGGTGGAACCCGACAATGCGCCGCAATATCAGGCGTGGCTGCCGAATTTGCTTTCGCTCAAGCCGGGCATGACGGGCGCGCGCGCGTCGAGTTCGCAAAACAGTATCACGCTCGAACAAGAGATGCGTTTGGAATTGTACTATGCGCGCAATTATTCGATTTGGCTTGACCTGCAAATTTTGTTCCAAACGTTCGTGCGAATTTTGAAACGCGAACGCGTGGTGCGTCAAGAGGTTGCGGATGCTGCAATGCTGCCCGAGCTCTGGCAGACGACGACGGCGACGACGCAGCAATAGATTCTATTTTTCAGGGGAACGTATGACCACTTTGACAGATACTGCTCCGACGTTGGTGAATGAGTTGAACCTCGCGCATTACTTGGAATTGTTGCGACGCCGTTGGTTTTTGCCGGTGTTGTTGGGCATCGCGTTCGCAGCCGCGATGTTTTGGTACACCGCTGCTCAACCGGCGCGTTACGCCGCACGCGCGGATATTGCCGTTGTGCGTTCCGGCACGCTGGTGAATTTCGACCCGCGCCTGCGAACCGTCTCGGATACCGACCCGAACGCGTTGGGTTTGGAACAAGTGACGCGTCGTCGTTCTCTGGAGGCCATCGGCGAAAGTTTCGCGCTTGCCGCCCAAGTCTTTACGGAACTCGGCACGAACCTGCCGGCAGAAGCGGACTCGGCAGAAGCATTAGCCAAGCTGGTGAATGTGGATGTGGACGGCGATTTGATTCGAATTACGACGACGGCTGATTCTCCCGAACTTGCCGCGCGCATTGCCAACGCCTACGCGAATGCGTACGTCGCACGCGTGAACGAAGTGTTTAGCGAATCACCCGTGTCGCCAGGCGCATTCCAGACGCAAGCGGAGCAAGCCAAACAAGACTATCAGACCAAGCAAGTGGCGTTGGAGCAATTTATTGCAGTTGACCGCGAGGATGAACTGGCCCGCCAGCGCGACTTGATTTTGCGGCAGTTGAATGCGCAGCTTGAAACACAAGCAAAGCTGATTGAGTTAGAAGCGGACGTGCAATCGCTGCGCACGCTCGTTGCCAATGGACAGGGAGCAGCGGCTATCGGCGAAGAACTCGCCAAACTGATTTTGCAAGCCAACCTTTATAACAATACGGGCGGCTTGCCGCTCCAGCTGGACCTAACTGTTTCGGCATTGGATACCACGACCACCCGAGCCCAACAGCTCGCGCAGTTGGATGCGCTCTTGCAAGAGGTCCGGGCGCGTCGCGCCGCGTACGGCGGCGAAGCAACTCGGACGCTTCATGCGCAGCTCAATCCGCTTCAAGTGGAGCTCGCACAAATCGCCGCACGCAGGAGAGAATTGGAAAGCGCGCGGAACGCGGCTTGGGAAGTGTACCAACTGCTGGTCAGCAAGGTGAACGAAACAAATCTGGCAAGCGCGACGCAAAGTCAAACAGTACGCGTGGCGAACCCGGCGGTCGCGCCAAATCTGCCGGTTCAGGGACGGCAGCTTTTAAATACCCTGCTTGCGGGGATGGTTGGTGTTGTGCTGGGCGCGGGTGTCGCGCTCATTGTGCGGACCAAATAATTTCTCTGGCGGTGAAGGAAATGTTGCGGCGCGGCGCTGCCCGGATTGCCGAGTACGAATTTTGGCTGCTCTGGGTATTTGCCGTGCCGCTTTTGTTTGCCAGCAATCTGCCGTTTCCTATTTTACTTGGGGCGCTCGGCACGGTTCCTTTGTTTTGGCTCGCGCGGCGTATCGCGCGCGGCGCGTGGTCTGTTTCGACGCCGCTTGACCTGCCGCTCGCGCTGCTGCTTTGTCTTGGCATTGTCGGCATCGCCGTCTCGAATGAACGCCAGACCAGTTTGCGTTTGTATGCGGAACTCGTGGGCGGTGTCGCGCTGTATTACGGCATTGTCAATGGCATGACGACGACGCGTGTCGAACGCGGGGCGTGGGTTTTGGTTGCGCTCGGCATTGGTATGGGCGTCACGGGACTGGCAGGTTTGCGCTACTCGGAAAAATTTCTAGAGATACCACTCATTTATCAATACTTGCCGAAATATGATTTCTCGTTTTTGAACCCGCGCGGCTTTACGCCGAATATCGTCGCGGGCGCGCTGGCGCCGCTGGCGGTTTTCACGTTCGGCTTGGGAATGACGCAAACACCGACGCGGCGATTTTTCTTGCTCTTGCTCGCGTTCTTTTTTTTAGCCGTCGTCACGCTGACGCAATCGCGCGGTGCGCTCGCGGGAATTGTCGCGGCAGTTGGAATCGTACTGTTGCTTTGGCTGCGTCACTCGCGTTGGCTCTTGCCGCTGATTTTGATTGGGATGATTGCCATCGTCGCGTTGTTTAGCCTGACCAATTTCGTCAATGAAATTCTGGTCAACGAGTCGAGCGCGAGCGCGACGGAACGATTGGAATTGTGGGACCGCAGCGCGCAAATCATGCGCGATTTTCCGTTCACGGGCATCGGTATCGGCACGTTTGAGCCGACGGTGAGGACACTGTATCCGTTGCTGCAAAGCAATCCGGGCGCGCCGCAGCCGCACGCGCACAACTTTTATTTGCAAATGGGACTCGATTACGGCATCGGCGGCATGGTAGCGTATCTCGGCTTGGTGACAGGCGCGGTACTTGCAGGATGGCGCGCGGTTGTGCGAACGCCGCGCACGGATTGTCAATGGCTCGCGCTGGCATTGGTTGGCGGTTACTTGGTTTTTTTGATTCACAGTTTGCTCGATGCCGTCGGAGTGAGTACCAAAGTTTCGACTGTCATTTGGTTCCTGCTCGGTCTGTTGATTGCGTACAATGCGCGTGAAAAGCAACACACCGTATGAATGATGGTTCCGTCGCCCGCGCCGCACAAACGTCCCCCCGCCCGCGCCGCGCGTGGCTTTCGCTATTGCTTGGCGCAAGTGTAAGCGCGCTTGCATTGTGGTTTATCGCGCGCACGGTCAATTTGAATGAAACTCTCGCCGCGCTCGCGTCCGCACAGCTGGGATGGTTCGCGCTCGCGTTCCTTGTGCAAATGCTGGCGGCGCTGTGTAGCTTGAAACGCTGGCAACTTTTGCTCGCTCCCTACGCCACGCGGTTTCTCGCGCTCGCACAAATTTATTTGATCGCGCATGTACTCAATACCTTGCTCCCCGCGAAACTTGGCACGGTGGCGCGGGTCTTGCTCGCGGCGGAATGGGAAAAACTGAACACGGGTTTTGTGTTGGGTTCCGTCGCCATCGAAAAAGCACTGGACACCTTGGTGATGCTCATTCTGCTTGCCGCGCTGGCGCCGTTTGTGCCGCTGGACGCCTGGCTGCGCGATTCGATTGTGCTGAGTGTGTTCCTCGCTCTCGGCGCCGCATTCGTGTTGTTGTTCTTTCGACAAATTCGCGAACCGTTGCTGGACCTGGGCGCGCGGATGGAAGCGCGCGTCATGGGAAACCGTGTGCAGCTCGTTACCGGCTTTGTGCGCGGCGTGTTTGAAAGCGTGTTGATTTTGACGCGACGGCGCGAAGCGGTGTCCATTTTGTTTTGGACAGTCGTCGTTTGGGTGGCGGGTGTGTTGGTGAATCAGCTGTTGTTTGTCGCATTGAATTTGCATGTGCCGTGGAGTGCAGCCTGGCTCGTGATGGTCTTGTTGCAAATCGGCACACGCGTTCCGGCATTGCCCGCGTCGCTCGGTGTGTTTCATTCGATTGTGTTTTATGCGCTGACGTTATACGGCGTTGATGCAAACACCGCGTTGGCATACGCGATTTTGCTGCACTTGATTGTTTTTATTTTGCCTGCGTTCATCGGCGCGGCGTGCGCGCTGCCTGTGAGCGCGCGTTTGGTAGAATTGCTGACGAATGGCGGACGCGCCAAGTGATATGCTACAGGATGAACTGGTCGTTTGTTTCGCCACGTTGAGCTGGGATTTTTTGTGGCTGCGGCATCAAGAATTGATGGCGCGTTTTGCGCGCGCGGGCAATCGCGTATTGTTCATTGAACCGATTGGAATTCGAATGCCGAAATGGGAAGACCGCCGGCGCATTCTCGCGCGCCTGCAAAATCGCCAGCGCGCAGGCGGACGCGGCATTCGCCGGGTCATGGAAAATGTGTGGGTGCTTGACCCGCTGGTGAATCCGTTTCAACAAATCGGGTTTGTGCATCGCCGCAATGTGCGTGCGTTGACGCATCAAGTGCGAAACGCGATGGACCAAGTAGGGGGGGGGGAACCAATCGTCTGGACGTTCGTGCCGACGCCGCTCGCGCGTGAGGTGATTACAAAGGTTGCGCCGAAACTTGTAATCTACGATTGCATGGACGCGCTGACGGAAAATCCGAAAGGGGTGTTTTCATCGTTCGCGGAATCGGAAAAAATATTGTCGCGCGAGGCAGATATTGTGTTTGTTACGTCGCACGAATTGTGGGAACGACAGGGCGCGTTGAACCCGCACACGTACTATGTGCCGCACGGCGTCGCGTATGAAAAATTCGCGGAGGTTTCGCCCGACGAACCGCGCGCGCTGGAAAACATTCCGCATACGCGTCTTGCGTTTTTCGGCGGCATTGACGAACGCGTGGATATTGCGCTCTTGGCACGCCTCGCGGCACAACATCCGGCGTGGCAAATCGTTCTCATGGGCATTGTGCGTACGGATATTACCGCGCTCGAAAAATTTCCCAACGTACATTTTCTCGGACACATTTCACACGACGCGCTGCCCGCCTATTTGCATCATGTCGACGTGTATTTACTGCCGTACGTGCAAAGCGCATTCTCGCGCTACATGAATCCCGCGAAATTGCACGAGTGTCTTGCGGTGGGCAAACCCACGGTTGCGACCGCGCTGCCTTGTTTTGCTGAATTCCGCGATGTGTTGTCGGTCGCGTCGTCTGATGCGGAATTTGAACGGATGCTGATACAGGCAATATCCGAGCGTGATGCCCAAGCCGTCCGGCGGCGTCAAGCGCGCGCGCGCGAAAATACGTGGGAAAAGCGTTTTATGGAAATCAACGAGTGCATCGAGAAACGGATGCGATGATGCGCGTCGCCGTCGTACACGATTATTTTGCCAATCTCGGCGGCTCTGATACGGTGGCGCGCGCGTTGTATGATTTATTTCCGTACGCGGATTTGTACACACTGTTGGTGTACGCGCGCAATCGCGATGCGGAGGTTCTGCGCGGTCTCAAACTTCACACTTCATTTTTACAACGGCTGCCGTTCGCGAATCGAACGCATCAACTTTTTCTGCCGTTGATGCCCCTGGCGGTGGAAACATTCGATTTACGCGGGTACGATTTGATTTTGTCGAGCAGTCACACGGTCGCACACGGCATCATTCCTCCGCCGAACGCGCGGCATATCTGTTATTGCCATACGCCGATGCGTTATGCGTGGGACATGGAACAGCAGTACCTGGCGGAGTTGCCCGCGCTCACGCGGCTCTTGATGCGCGCGGTGATGCACCGGCTGCGGACATGGGATGTCACCGCCGCGGCGCGCGTGGACGATTTCATCGCCAATTCCAATTTTGTCGCACGGCGCATTCAAAAATACTATCGCCGCGCCGCGACGGTGATTCCGCCGCCGGTGGATACGAATTTTTATGCGTTGCAGAATCAGGCGCGTCAAGAGTATTATTTGGTAGCAGGACGCTTGACGGGGTACAAACGCATAGATTTGGCGATTGAAGCGTTCCGCACGCTGGACCAAAAACTGGTGGTCATCGGCGAAGGACCGGAACGCAAACGGCTGGAACGACGTGCAAGCGCGAATGTGACCTTTCTCGGCGCGAGCTCGCGCGAAATTTTGCGCGAACAGTTTGCACAATGCCGCGCGTTGATTTTTCCGGGGCTGGAAGATTTTGGGATTGTGCCGTTGGAGGCGCAAGCGACAGGGTGCCCTGTGATTGCGTACGGCGCGGGCGGCGTTTTGGACACGGTGCGCGATGGAGAAACAGGCGTACTGTTTGGCGAACAATCGGTTGACGCGCTGCGTGCTGCGGTCATAAAATTTGAAACAATGTCCTTCGACGCGCATCGGTTGCGCGCACAGGCAGAAGGTTTTTCACGACAACAGTTTGACGCGCGGATAAACCGTTTCATCCAAGCCAAGCTGACCATTCGAAACCACGACTAGTGCAGCATTGACCGGGGTCTTGGGCATTCACTCCTCCAAAGCGTTTAGAGCGAATTCCACTTTGGTGTGTGAGAGATGGAATTTACCTTCAGGCGGTTGATGGCAACTGCGCGTCGCTCCCGCTAAAGCGTCGAATCCAACACGACACAGCAACTAGTGCATCCTTAACCAACTTGTTTGCGTACCGATGCGTTGAAAGACGCTCTCTAAACGATTTCATTGGGCGCGACTCCCAAGAGCGTGTTTAATGCTGGACTAGGAATTCGCTCCAGACGAGTGTCAGAATGGCGGATAAGAATTTGATAGCGCCGCCGATGCCATTGGCGCGCCATCGGTGGGTGCGGCGTGTCCTGGCACAAATTGGGTCGCGGTTCAATCTCGGCGACATTACAATCAGGCATCCTTTTACCGGCGCGCCATTTTTTCTGCACAGTTTTCGACACAAAGGATATTGGTTTTACGGCAGGCGGCGGGAAGCAGAAGCAATGGCATGGCTCCGCGCGCTCGTGCTGCCCGGGACAACCGTTCTGGATATTGGAGCGCATATTGGTTATATGACTCTCTATCTGGCGAACCTCGTTGGTTCGACAGGCAAGGTCTATGCCTTTGAGCCGGGCGCAAATAATTTACCTTACTTGCGAAAAAATTGTGCCCCGTTTGCGAATGTGCAGGTCGAGCCAAGAGCGGTGGGCGACGCGAATGGAACAGCTGATTTTTATCTCGAAGACTTGTCGGGACAAAATAATTCGTTCGCTCGGCATTATGCGGGACTCGCCGCGCACGAACGCGCGCTGGGTCTCTCTGCCCATACGCAAGCAACCACCGTCGCGGTGATTACGCTCGACACATTTTGTGCCGAGCAGGGGGTCGCACCGAGCTTGGTCAAGATTGATGTGGAGGGCGCCGAGTACCAAGTGCTGCGCGGCGGGGCTGCGACTATCGAGAAATGGCATCCTCATTTGCTCGTCGAAATGAATTCGCATCAAGCAGAAATGTTGGATTTCCTCCACTCGCGCGACTATCGGTGTTACACAGAGCGACACGAACCCGTCTCGTCGGCTGAAGGAATTCACTATAATATCTTTTGTTTGCCTCAAGGGATATCAAGTTGATTGCCAATGAACTTTATTGCCCATGACATGCCGCGCACGCGGTGGCTTGGAATCGTTCTGTGGCTCGGCGACGTGATAGCGGCGCTTGCGGCGATGGCGCTCGCCGATGTGCTGCGCCGCGTGCTGCCGTTCGGCGCGCCGCCGGACCGTTTTTATGTGACGGTGGATGTGCTCTTTATCGTCGCACTGATTTGGTCGGTGGTGTTTTATTTTTTGGGCGCGTATGAACGGCGCAATCGCGATGAACTGCCCGTCGAAGCGCGCACAAGTTTTCTTGCCGCGACATTTTCTTTGTTCACACTCGCCGCCGCGTTGTATTTTTTGAAAATCGAAAATTTCTCGCGCGTCCTCTTTATCTATTTTTATCTGTTGGATTTGGCGTTCACGTTTGCGTGGCGCTTGGCGCGGCGCACAGTACACGCGCGGCGCACGCGCGTTCCCGAAATGCGGCGCGCGGTGATTGTGGGTACGGACGCGAATGCCCAAGAACTCGCGTCGCAAATTTCGAGTTGGCGCGAGTACACGCTGCTCGGCTTGATTGCCGAAGATGAATTTTCAGGGGCGCCGGGTTCTGTACCCGTAATTGGAACGCTGCGCGACGCGCTGCGAATCGTTGACCGCGCACAGGTGGACGATGTGTTTCTTTCGCAAACGGTGCGCGGGCGCGCAGAATTGGCGGAATTGATTTTGACATTGCGCGAGAGCAATGTGCGCGTGCGGCTGCTGCCGGACTTGTTGGAATTGATTACGGTGCGTACGGGAATTGAAACGCTGCGCGGTCTGCCGTTGATTACGTTGCGCGAACCGGCAATCACCGGCGTCAACAGTGTTTTGAAACGCGCGTTGGATTTGGTCGGCGCGATTGTGGGACTGGTGATTACCGGTCCGGTAATGCTGCTCGTGGCAATTTTGATTCGACTCGATTCCAAGGGACCGATTTTTTTTGCGCAGGAACGCGCGGGGCAGTATGGCAAACCGTTTCGAATGTATAAATTTCGTTCGATGGTTGAAAACGCCGAAGCGCTGCTGAGCGATTTGGTCAGAATCGAAGAATTGACCGAACCACATTTCAAGCTGCGAAATGACCCGCGCGTGACGCGCATCGGCGGATGGCTGCGAAAAACGTCGCTCGACGAGTTACCGCAACTGTTCAATGTGTTGAATGGGACAATGTCGCTGGTCGGTCCGCGTCCCGAAGTGATGTTGATTGCCACCAAGTATTCCCCGACGCAGCGGCAGCGTCTGTTGGTGAAACCCGGCTTGACGGGCGCGATGCAAATTAGCGGACGCGGCGATTTGTCGTTTGAGGAACGGATGCGTTTGGAATTGGACTATATTGAGAATTATTCGATTTGGCGCGATGTGCTCATTTTGCTCAAAACGGTGCCGGCGGTGTTGAGCGGACGCGGGGCGTATTAATGTGAATCTTGAATTGCTTCCCGCAAGATATATCAAGAGCGCTTGCGTCTCGTCAGAGGGTCGGGGCAAAGCATCGTGAATCTTTACTGATTCTTGCAAGATTTACAAGAAAGCGCTCTCAAGCGCTGGTTTTGGCGAGTTTGATTCACTTGCAAGCTCGGTTATACTCTGCGGCAATTGTATGGAACAAGCCACGACGTTAACTCCCGCGCGCACAGCCGTGCCTCCCGCGCGCGAACTGGCATTAACCAATATCCGCGCGCTCCCCGTCCTCCTCGCCATCATTACAGTTGCGCTCGGTTTGATGTATCTGGCAGTCATTCCCCCGTGGGGCGGACCCGACGAACCGCGCCATTACGAGTACGTACGCCTGCTGCATGAAAAAAATCGGCTCGTCGGCTGGCCCGATGTCGAGCAAGGGGTGATGGATGAAATTATTCGCTCGATGGATTCCGTCAATTATTGGAAGTGGGGCGTGAGTGCGTGGAAACGCCAATCGCCCGGCGAACTGCCGAATAATTTCGAGCAGATTTATCCGAACGCGGCGCATCAATTGCACCAACCGCCGCTCGCGTATCTCTTGTATCTCGCGCCGTTCAAGCTTGTCGCCGCGAGTCCGATTCGGACGCAGTTGTACGTGATGCGTCTCGTTTCGATTTTGTTGAATGTGGCAGCGGTGCTTGCGGCATATGTCGCGGGGCGGGAACTGTTCCGCGATGACCCGACAATGGCGTTGGCGATTCCGGTGTTTATCATGCTGCTGCCGCAGCATCTCTTCTTGCACAGTACGGTGATGAATGACCATCTCACCGAAGCGGCGCTCGCGTGGATGATTGCGTTGATGGTTCGCACGTTTCGTTTGGGGCTTTCGCTGCCGCGTGTGCTGGGCATCTTGCTCTTTCTCGCCATCGGGCTCGCGTCGAAACGGAACGCGTTGTACGGCGTGCCGATTTTGGGGTTCGGTTTTTTGGTGTATGCGGTGGCGCGGTGGGGCGGGGGAAAATTATCGGCAGCACAAAAAAGCGTGCGCCTCGCCTTGAGCGTGATGGTGTTTGCGCTCGCGGCAGTGGGACTCGTGTGGGCGTGGAATTGGATTACGGTGAATGTGCCGCAGCTCTCGACGTATATTGTGCGGCTGTTTCTCTTTTTGCCTTCCGAACAATTTCCGTTTCAATTGGACGACCGGGTGATTCAACCGGCGGCGCTGCCTTTGTACGCCAGTTACATCAAATATGTTTTCATCAGCACGTGGGGTCATTTCGGTTGGATGAATATTACGCTCGGCGTGTGGGCGTATTGGGGCTTGGCGGCGTTGTGTGTCGCGGCGGGGATTGGACTGTTTTGGTACATTGCGCGCGATTTTTGGAAATTGCAACAGTGGCAGCGCGCGACGCTTGTGACGTTTGCCGCGTGCCTGATGATTGCGTTCTTGCTCATCATCGCGCTTCAGGTACGCTTTTGGGATTTGGGCTGGGGTGGTGACCCGCAAGGGCGCTATCTCTTTCCGGTGCTGATTCCATTGACGACATTGTTTTTACTCGGCACGCGTGCGTTTGTCCCGCGCACAAAATATGTCGTTTGGTTTGGTGTCATGACTGCGGCAATGGTTTTGTATAACATTGTAGCACTCGGATTCTTTATCATTCCGTTTTATCGCGTGTAACGTAGAACGCGTTACGCGGGGATTCAGCGCAAGGGAGTTGGACCATGCAAGGCAAATGGAGGAAACGCGCGGCACAGATTTTTTTGCTCGGCGCGATGTTCACGGGGTTGGGCTTGAGTTTGGGTAAGACGATTCCGACGCAGGCAGCGCGTCCGGCGCTCGTGCCTTCCGGCGTTACAACCGTCTTTGGCATTGACGAAGGCGGCGTTTTGGGCTTTAACGACGAAGCGGTTGCATTGGCGAGCGCGACGGGCGTGTATTGGACACGCGCCGAAATTAGTTGGAACGCGTTGGAATCCGTCGAAGGCGTGTACAATTTCACGCAGGCGGCAACCAGTATCAATCGCCTGTCGGGTGCGGGGCTCTCTCCGGTTATCTATATTGCGGACAATCCTCAATGGGCGTCAAACAAACGCTGTGGTCCGGTCTATGCCGACAAAGTAACCGCGTTCGCCAACACCATGACCGTGCTCGCCGCACAATTTCCCCAGGTCTCTGTGTGGGCTTTGTACAATGAAGTGGACCGCAGTTTGAATCCGGGGGAGGGCGCGGGTTGTTTTGGCGGTCAAGACTTGAACGAGAACAATACCAAAGATTCGCACGATTATGCAGTCATGCTTGCAGCGGCATGGAAAGCCGTGCATGATGCAAATCCAAACGCGCGGGTCGCGGTCGGCGCGTTGGCGTTCGACAATTTCGATGAAGCGAGCGCGCCGGCGACGTATCCGGGTGGTGGAAACGGTGGCAAATTCAATTACAATTTCCCGGGCGAACTTTTTACCTACATGAAAAACCATCCGCTGTCCCCGGGTCAAAAATATATGGACATGGTGTTGTTCAATTATTATGACATTTACGGACGGTATTGGGAAGCGAATGCCCCGGGGCGCGGCATTCAAGCCAAAGCGGCGGCGCTCAAAAAGAAAATGCAATCCGCAGGCGTTCCCGTCGTCCCGCTGTTTGTGACCGAGACGGGCGAAGATTCGATTTCGATTGGTTTGCAAGGGCAAGCGCGCTGTTTGGATATTACTTTTGTGCGCGGCGCCGCAGCAAAACTGGCAGGTGTGGTGTGGTGGACCTTTCAAGACTTTCCTGACGACGCAGATTGGCCCTACAACACGTGGAAGTTTGGCATCGTTAACCAAAACCGGCAGCCCAAGCCGTCGTACAACGCGTTGGTGACGTTGACGACGGAACTGAACGGCTATGTGTACAAAAAGACGCTGAGCAACACCGCGAACTTGCGCGGCGTCGAGGCGTACCGCTTTGCCAAAGGCAAATCTGCCAAATTTGTGGTATGGTCATCCACATACCAGTCCACCTCGTACGACCCCGAATGTTCGTGGCCCCGCGTCTCCAAACTTGCCAAGTTCGACGCAAAAAAGATTCGTGTCGTGGACTATTTGGGGAACGCCAAGACCATCAAAGACAACAGTAAAAAAGACAAAGACAAGACCGGTGGCAAAATCGGTATTATCGTGACAGGCAGCCCGCAGATTGTCCAAATCAATCCGTAATGCCGAGCCAGCCGCAACGCTTTTGTTGGCTGGCTCTTTTTGCAAATCCTTTTTTTACCCATCATGTTTCAACGGTTCCGCAATTTATTTCTGCGCGCGAGTGTCGTCACTCTCCTGCTGCTCGGCGTCCTCGCCGCATGTGGCGCGCCGTCACCGACGCCGGTTATTGTTCCGACCAATGCTCCATCGCTGACACTGGACACGCCAACGCCGCGCGTGGTCAACCCTACGTTGCCGACGGCGCCCACCACCGCGCCGACAGCACAAGCGCCAACGGCAATTGCCCCGACAGAAATCTCACAACCGACTGCCGTGCCATCTCCGGCGCCTACGCAGGTTCCCGCCCCTCCACAAGCGCGTGCGCCCGAAGCATTCTTTGGCGTCAACACCAACGGCGAAATTTTATACAACGAACAAGCGCGCGCGCTCGCGATTCTTGCCGGCGTGCAAATGGTCCGCACCAGCATTGGTTGGGGCAATGTCGAACGCAACAAAGGCGAATACAAATGGGTTGGCGCGGATAACACGATAAAAGCGCTGGTGGACAATCATTTCACGCCGCTCGTTTTAATTCTCGAAAATCCCAACTGGGCAAGCAATTCGCCGTGCGGTCCGGTAAATGATTTGCCCGCGTTCGACCAATTTCTGCGCCGAGCCGTCGCGCGCTATCCCCAAGTCAAGTATTGGGTGTTGTATAACGAACCGGACGACGCGCATTATCCGCAGCATGTCGCGGGCGGCTGTTTCGGCGGGCAGGACATTAACGGCAATGGCAGAGCGGATATTCAAGATTACGCGGAACAGTTGCGCATTGCCTGGCGCGCGGTGCATGAAACGAATCCGAATGCGCTTCTCGTCATGGGCGCGTTGGCGCTCGACAATTTCGATGAAGCGAGCGCGCCGCCCGGTTATCCCGGCGGCGGACGCGGCGGAGTGTTTAACGCGCGATTTCTCCCCGAACTCCTCGCACACATGCAAGCCAACCCGCTGCCGAATGGCGAACGTTATTTCGATGTCATCTCGTTCAACTTTTACGCGATTTATGGTCCGTATTGGCAGAGTCAGGCAGAAGGCATCAGCGTCGCGGCAAAAACCAACTATGTGCGAAAACTCTTGAGCGACGCGCAAATGAATGTGCCGTTGATGGTGGGCGAGACGGGTGAAGACGCGTACTCGATTGGCAACGAGGCGCAAAGTGAGAACGGCGTCAAAACCTTTGTGCGCGGATTGGCGAGCGGGTTGACGCACGTGGTGTGGTGGACGTTCCAAGATTTTGCGGATTCGAGCCCGCCGCCGCGAAATACGTGGAAGTACGGCTTGCTCGACCAAGACGGCAAACCGAAACCGATGTACGCGGCATATCAAAATGTGTCGAAACAATTGACGGGTGCAGTCTTTTTACAAGCCCTCCAGGTGCAGGGCGGTGAAGGGTATCTCTTTGAAAAAGCGGGCGCGGGCATCGGCGTTGTCTGGTCCTCGACCGACGCGCCGGTGACGATTGCATTTTCCGCGCAGACCTTGCAAGTGACAGACATGTATGGCGGCGTGCGCGCGTTGGTGGACGGCGCGGCGGATGACCATGACGGCGCGGTGGGACGCATTGGAGTTCAGGTGAACAAGAATCCGATGTACGTTCAGGTGGCACAGTGAAATCAGGTTTGATTGCAAGCGCGCTGCTGTTGCTGTTACTGCTCTCGGCAATGTCCGCGCGCGCCGAGGGTCCAATTCCCGCGACGTTCTTTGGCATAGATGACGGCGGACATTTGGTAAAGAATCCAAACAATCTCGCGCTGGTAAAGACGATGGGCGCAGGATACGCCCGTCTTGCGATGTACTGGAAATGGGTTGAACCCGTCAACACCACACCCGAAAACTACAACTGGGCGTACCCTGATTATTACTTGCAGCGAGCGCGCGACGCGGGAATCATCCCCCTCATCTTTATTACGGAAAATCCGGCGTGGGCGGCGACGACGACCTGCGGTCCGATTGATACGTCAAGTGAAATGATGCGCGCAGAATTTTCCGAGTTTATGGGTGCAATGGCGGCGCGCTATCCCGAAGTCCGCATATGGATTTTGTACAACGAGTCCGACCACAGTTTCGGCGAGTATAGCAACACGGGCGGCTGTTTTGGCGACCATGTCACCGAAGACCTGAATCTCAACAGCGTTCCCGATTACGCGGACTATGCTGAAATGGGCGCGCTGGCGCGGAGCGCGGTGCGTTCAGCCAATCCCAACGCAAGCGTCGCGTTTGCAGTCGCGTTTGATGATTTTGACAAAGCCACCTGTCCCGCCGATTATCCGGGCGCGTGTCCGCCCGCCAGTCATTTCAATTATTACTTTTTGCCAAAACTTTTTGAATACATCGCCGCGCATCCGCGCCCGAACGGCGAACCTTACGCGGACTTGTTCGCATACACCTATTACGATATTTACGGTCCGTATTGGGAACGCCAAAGCAGCGGCGCGCGTTGGTACGGCATTCAGGCAAAAGCCGCGGCGATTCGTCAACGCATGACCGCCGCCGGCATTTCGATTCCACTCTTTGTGACCGAAACCGGTGAAGGTTCCGAGCCGGAGTGGATTGGCTTGGACGGACAGAGCCAATGCGTGGTGCGTAATTTTGTGCGCGCCATTGGCGCCGATTTGCGCGCGGTGACGTGGTGGACCTTTCTGGACCTTCCGAATCTGAGCTGGTATTTTGGCGTAGTAGATGCAACGTACACGCCCAAGCCGTCCTATCAAGCGTATCAAGTCATGACCGAGCAATTGCGTGACGCAACCTTTATCACCCGGCGCGCGAAACCCAAACTCGTCGAGGCGTACGGCTTTGAACAAAACGGCAAAAGCAAATGGGTCACATGGTCTGCCGATTTGGTGCCAAACGACAAAGCGCAATGCGCCGCGCCGCGCAATCCGCAAGCGTTGACTCTCAAAGCCAAACGGCTCAGGGTGACGGATATGTACGGCAGCAGTTATCAGTTCCGCGACAATGGCAAACAAGACCTCGACCCGCGCAAGGGCAAAATGCGATTGCTTGTGGATGGGATGCCGCGTTATATCCTTGTGAATCCGTAATGGCTGCCCCGCCCGTCGACCTCACCGTCTCGCTCGTCAACACCAACAATGGCGCAATGCTGGAACGCTGTCTGCGTTCGATTGAACAAAATGCGAACGGCATTACGCTGCAAGTCATCGTGGTAGACAATGCCTCTACCGACGACAGCCGCGCGATGCTCGCGCGCGAATTTCCACACATCGTCGTTCTCGAAAATTCGGAACGCCTCGGTTTTGGCGCAAGCCACAATCGCGCGCTCGCGCGCGGCACGGGACGCTATCTCATCATTCTCAACGACGACACGGAAATTTTGCCGCACTGTTTGGAAATGCTCGTCGCGTTTATGGACGCGCACGCCGACGCGGGCGCGTGCGGTCCGCGTCTCATCAATCCCGACGGCTCGCTGCAGCGCACCGCGAACCGTTTCCCCACCTTGTTGTTCGGTGTGTTTGAAGCGTTATCCCTGAATCGTTTGTTGCCAAACAATCCCGTACTGCGCGAGAATCTTTACGCGGAGTGGGACCGCAACACGACGCGCGCGGTCGACGCGGTTTCCGGCGCGGCGTTGTTGATTCGACGCGAGGCAATGGCACAAATCGGTTTGCTCGACGAAAAATTTTTTATTTACAGCGAAGAAGTGGACTGGTGTTATCGCTTGCATCGACGCGGCTGGAAAATTTATTACGTCGCCGACGCGCAGACAATTCACTATGGCGGACAAAGCACTGCCACTCGCGCGCCGAAAAAATTTCACGACATTTATTGGAACAGTTTTCTGTACTATTACCAAAAACATTTCGGACAATTCGCGTATCTTTTGCTCAAGGCGCTGTATCAACTCCGTATGTTTGTTCGCTCACTTGCCGCCCGTTCCAAAATCAAAAATCGAAAATCGAAAATCGAAAATCAAGTATGAACATTCTTGTCACCGGCGGCGCGGGCTTTATCGGCTCGCATGTCACTGATGCGTTGTTGCAGCGCGGGCATCAGGTGAGCGTTCTCGACGCGCTCGTGCCGCAAGTGCATGGTGACGTGACGACGCCGCGCTATCTTGCGCGCGCCGCCGAATTTGTGCGCGGCGATGTGCGCGACGAAAACGCGTGGCGGCGCGCGCTTACGCACGCAGACGCGGTGATTCATCTCGCCGCCGAAGTGGGCGTCGGACAATCCATGTACGAAATCACGCGCTATGTGGATGCGAACACGTTCGGCACTGCGCGCCTGTGGCAAATTCTCACGCATGAAAAAACGCGCGTGCATAAAGTGCTCATCGCGTCGTCCATGTCCATTTACGGCGAAGGCGCGTACGAATGCGCGCAGCACGGGCGCGTGACGCCCGCACTGCGCGGGGTCGAACAATTGCGCGCGCGCGACTGGGAACTGCCTTGTCCTCACTGCGGCGCAATGCTCACGCCGGTACTGACACCCGAAGACAAACCGCTCGCGCCGACTTCGACGTATGCGATTACCAAACGCGACCAAGAAGAATTGTCGCTCACGCTCGGACGCGCGTACGACATTCCGTGCGTTGCGTTCCGCTTTTTTAACACGTACGGGTCGCGGCAGGCATTGTCGAATCCGTACACGGGCGCGATTGCCATGTTCGGCGCGCGTTTGAAAAACGGGCACCCCCCCCTTGTGTATGAAGACGGCAAGCAGACGCGCGATTTCATTCACGTCGGCGATATTGTGCGCGCCCTTCTCGCCGCGTTGGAATCGCCGCGCGGCGACGGACGCGCGTTCAACGTCGGCACGGGACAGCCGCGCACCCTGCTGGACATCGCGCAGCAGCTCGCGCGTGTGATGGACCTTGACCTTGAGCCGCACGTGACGCAGCAATTTCGCGCGGGCGACATTCGCCACTGCGCGGCGGACCCGACGCAGCTGCGCGCGACGTATGACTTGCCACCGCCCATTCCCTTTGAACAAGGTGTGGGCGAATGGTGGGATTGGGCGGAACGCGAAATGGCGGCAGACCGCGTGCTGCAAGCAAACACGGAACTCGCCGCGCGGCAATTGGTGCGGTAAAATCCCCGATTGATGGTTCAAACCTTTTGGCGCAGAACGGGCTTGATTGCGTTCGCCAATGCCGCCGCGTTGGGCTTGCAATTTTTGACGACGATCCTCATTGCGCGCGAATTTGGCGCGAGCGCGCAGATGGACGCGTACACGCTCGCGGTTTCGATTCCCGAAGCATTGCAGTACGTGCTGATGTTGGCGACGCTCAGTTTTGTGTTCACGCCGCTGTTTATTGACGAACGTTTGCAGCAGGGCGAAAACGAAGCGTGGAGTATTGCATTCACCTTGCTGCTGCTCGTGTGCGGGTTCGTTTTGTTGTTGATTCCGCTTTTGTTTTTGGCGATGCCTGCGTTGATGTTTGCGCTCGCGCCCGGTTTTGCGCCCGACACCCGCGCGCTCGCCGTCGAACTGGGCGATTTGATTTTGCCCGGACTGTTTTATTACGCGACGGCGGGATTGCTGCTCGGTATCTGTTTTGCCTACGACGATTTCACCACCGCCGCGCTCAACACGCTGCTTGTCGCCGTTTTGAATCTCGCCGCATTTTTTTTCCTCGTGCAATTTTTGCAATGGGGCGTGCGCGGCTTGATGCTGGGGCGTTTGTTCGCGTTGGGCGCGCTGGAAATTTTTTTGCTTGTGCGTGCGCTGCGGTTCAAACCCCCGTGTGTCGAAAAAATCCGTTGGCGCAATCGTCATGCGTGGCGCGTGTTGACCTACCTGCCGCCGTACATGTTCGGCGCGTTGGCATGGCAAGTGCAGCTCTTGATAAGCCGCAGCTTGCTTTCGACGCTGGGCGCGGGCAGTGTTGCGGCGTGGGGTTATGGGCAACGGCTCTCCGATATCCCGATGGCAGTTCTGGGCGGTGCGATTGGCACAACATTTTTGCCGTCCTTTGCCAAACACGTTTCGGACAGGGACAACAGACAGGCGAGTGCGAGTTGGAATCATGCGCTCGTGCGTGTGTCGCTCCTGCTCGCGCCGCTGGCGGGATTTCTCACCGCGTTGGCAGTTCCCCTCATCACCGTTCTCTTGCAGCGCGGTGCGTTTGACGAGCGTTCCACGCAAGCCACCGCGCTTGTGTTGATGGGACTGGCGCTCGGTTTGCCTGCGCGCGGAATCGGCGGACTGATTACGCGCGGACTGCCTGCCTTTCCGTCGCGCGTCCTCCCGATTCTTTTATCGGGAATTGCGATGGCGCTCACCATCGCGTTCCTGTTTGCGTTGATTGGCGCGCTCGGTCTCTTGGGCGTCGCGCTGGCGACCAGCATCGGCGAAGTGTTTTATGCGGTGGCGGGTACATTCATTTTCGCGCGGTGGTTGCACTCGAACTTTTTGTTCACGCTGCGCGTGCTTGCAAAAATTTTTGTTGCCGCCGTAATTATTTTTTTTATCGGCGTGGCAGTCGTCTCGCTGGTCTCCAATCCGTTGCTCCAACTCGTCATTGCGGGCGCGTTGAGTTTCTGCGCGTATGCGGTGTTTGCGTACGCGCTCAATTTGCCCGAAACCCGCGCGGTGCAGCAAATCGTCTCCAACGCATCTGAAAAATGCTCCACCATGCTCAAGGGATTGAAATAATCGGTTGATTTCTTTGCATCGCGTGCGTAAACATCCATTTTTGAGATGTGTTGGCGGCGCAATGGGGACGGCTCCGGTCGCGTTCTTGAAATGCTCATTTCCGTACACAAAAGAACGTTCCACGTTCACGCCGACGAATGGGACGCGTACTGGCAAGAGGTGCAGCGCGGCGAATGGGAACCCGAAACGTTTGCATTGCTGGAGCGTTTCACCGACGCGCAGCATTCGATGATTGACCTTGGCGCGTGGATTGGTCCGACGGTGTTGTATGCGTGTCAACGGGTGCGCGCCGTGTATGCGCTGGAACCGGACCCGGTGGCGTTTGGCAAACTCGCCGCGAATGTCGCACTCAATCAACCGCGCTCCGCCAACATTCATCTTTTTAACACGGCGATTGCGAACAAGAACGGCGCGCTTTGGCTCAACGCGGTTGTGCGCGCGGGGGACTCGGCTTCGACGACGCTCGCGCACAAAGCAGAACGTTCGTGGCGCGTGCAGGCGGTGCGTTTGGAGGATTTCGCACAGCAAAACAAAATTGACGACTGCAATTTTATCAAGATGGATATTGAAGGCGGCGAGTTTCGAGTCATTCCGAGCGCCGCGCGCTGGCTGGAGCAAATTCGTCCCGTGTTGTATTTGAGTTTGCATCCGGCGCAACTGTACTGGTCGGGCGCGCGTGTGCTGCGCCTGTCGCCGCCGCTGCGCGCAAAGTATGTAGCCGACGCTACGAAAAATGTATTGGACGCGCTCGCGTTTTATCGGCATTGTTACACCGCGCACGGCAAGCCTATCGCGCGCACAGAAATCATCGAGCGCGCGCGCAAATTGGAAAATACCGCGTTCGTCCTGGCAGACGCGTGGTGACAGTGCCTCTGAATTTTCTTGACGCGCAACATTCTGTATGTGTCGTTGTTCGGCGGACTGGGCGGCGGGGAAACCAGTCTGCTCGCCTATCTGCGCGCGCTTGACCGCACGCACTATGCGCCGCGCGTGATTTGCGGCGCAGACGGCGCGTTTGTGGACGCGCTCTGCGAAAACAATATCCCCGTTCAGGTCATTCCCTTTGCTCCCATTTCAAAACGAAATATCTCGCGCGATTTTTTTTACGCGCTGTATCAAGATTTGCGCGTGCAGCCGACCGCGCTGATTCACTGCAACAATTCCGAAGGCGCGCACTATGCCGCTCCGTTCGCAAAATTTTTAGGGATGCCGCTTGTGCTCACCATGCACGGCGCATGGCAGCTGGAACGACGCTGGAAACGAACCTTTATCGAATGGTCTACCACGCGCGTTCTCACCCCGACGCAATTGCTCGCTCAAACGTTTCTCCAAAAAAATCCGCGAATGCGCGAGCGCATCACCGTACTGCCGTTCGGCGTGGACACGCGCGAATTTTCACCCGGCGCGCGCGACGAAACGCTTGCGGATGAATTTGGAATTGCGCGCGACGCGCCTATCGTGACATTGCTCGCGCGTTTTCAATCGGTCAAAGGACATGCCAATCTTTTGGACGCAATTCCCCGGATTCTCGATGCGTTTCCCGGTACGCGGTTCCTCTTTGTCGGCGATGCCGCGTTCGACACTCGCGATGCGAATGAAACGCGGCACGCGGTGATGGAACGCGTGAACGCCGATGCGCGGCTGCGCGCGGCGATTGTTTTCGCAGGATTTCGACGCGACATTCCGCGCGTGCTGCGCGCGACGGATGTGTTGGTGTCGCCGTCGGATTTTGAATCGTACGGCATGGCGATTTTGGAGGCGATGGCGTGCGGCGTGCCGGTGGTTTCGACGAATGTGGGCGGACCGTCCGAAACGCTATTGGAGGGCGAAACGGGTTTTTTGATTCCGCCGCGTGACCCGAACGCGTTGGCGGCGCGTGTGATTCAACTGTTGGCGAATCGAGATTTGCGGTACGCGATGGGCGCGAACGGGCGACGCCGCGTGGAAACGCATTACGCGCTCGCGGACAGTGTCGCGCGCTTGCAAGACATTTACAGCGGGCTGTGCCGATGAGAATTTTGTTTGTCACGCCCGAACCGCCGTTTCCGATAACGGACGGGGCGCGATTGGTGGTGGCGAATCTCGCGCGAGAATTGGCGAAACAACATCGGCTCGCGCTCCTCACATTTTCCGTCGGGGAAATATCGGATGACCTTGCGGTGTATTTTGAAATCGTGCGCACGGTTCCGCGTCCCACTTTTTCGCGCTGGCGCAAACGCGCGCAGACGTTTATAGACCCGCTGCCGCTGTTGGTGCGCGCGCATACATCGGAGGAATTTAGCAAGTCGCTGTGCGAATTGCTCGGCGCAAATCAATTCGATGTCGCGCACTTTGATACGCCGCTGGTTGCCGGTTATCTGGCGAACTCTTTGCCGACTGTCCTTGCGCCGCATGACACGCTGACTGCCCATTTGCAGCAGATGGCTCGATATGCGCCGCGCCGAAAGCAGCGCCTGCTCGCGCGCACGCAAATTTCCAGGATGCGGCGTTTTGAAACAATGGCGTACGCGCGCGCGACGCGTGTGGTGTTTGTGACAGACCGCGAGAAAAACGCATTCCAAACGTTTGCGCCGCAGGTGGACGCGCGGGTCATTCCGAATGGCGTGGACGCGGATTTTTTCGCGCCGCGCGCAGTCGCGCAGATTCCGCACAGCATCGCATTTTTGGGCGTAATGGGTTACGCGCCGAATGCGAGCGCCGCGCGCTATTTCGTACAAAACATGCTGCCGCAGATTTGGCAACAAATACCGGACGCGACCTTTTCCATCATTGGACGGGAGCCGACGGCGGACGTTCGCGCCTTGAGCGCCGATACCCGCATCCGTGTAACGGGAACGGTGGACGACGTGCGCCCGGAACTGGCGGCGCACGCAATCGTGGTTGCGCCGATGCGCGCGGCGGGCGGCATCAAAAACAAAGTGTTGGAGGCAATGGCGATGGGCAAACCGAGCGTCGCTACGCCCGAAGCCGTCGAAGGGCTTGACGCGCGGGACGGACAAGAAATTGCGATTGCGCGCACGGCGGACGAATTTGCACAACGATGCGTGCGCCTCTTGAATGACGCAAACGAACGCGAACGATTCTCACACAACGCGCGCGCATGGGCGCTAAAGCATTCGTGGAAGCAAACGGCGGCGCAGTATGCGGCGTTGTACCAAGAAGCGATTGGTGAGTTTCGCGTACGGGAATGAAACGTCGGTGGCTTGCGTATGCGCGTGGTTTGTGTTGAACACAAGACGATTTTTGGCGGCGGACAAATTGCGCTGTTGAATCTGCTGCGTGAATTTCAACGCGCGCACACAGGCGTAGAGGGCTGCATTGTGTGTCCACCGAACGCGGAACTCGTACCTCACGCGAACGTGTACGGCATCGAAACCGTTTTGCTCGAACCGGGCGCTATCGAAAAAACGCGCGGCGTCGTTTGGAATTTCGCGCAGCGCGTCGCCCCGACCGCGCGCTTGCTTCGAGTCGTGCGTCGTTCGCGCCCGCGCGTCATCGTGGCGAACGGCGCGTTTTCTTTTTTGGCGAGCGTGTTTGCGGCAAAACTCGCGCGTATCCCAATCGTTTGGTGGGAACACAATACGACGCTGCCGGGTGATGCGATTTTGAAACGCATGATTGGTTGGGCAACTCAGATTGTCGTCGTGAGTGAAATCATTCGCACACAATTTGTACAGCTCGTTCCCGACGCGCGCGAAAAAATTTCGGTGATTTATAACGGCGTGGATGTTGACCAATTTTCTGAAACGCGAGAAACGGGTAGCGAGGAACGAAAAACGAAAAACGAGAGATTGCGGGAGTTGGGATGGAATGAAAATGCGCGCGTGGTGGGCACGGTGAGCCGTCTGGCACCGGAAAAGGGCGTGGACAATTTTATTGAAACGGCGGCGCAAATTGCGCGCATGCGCGACGACGTACATTTTTTGCTCGTGGGCGACGGACCTGAACGCGCGCAGTTGGAACAACGCGTGCGAGAACTGCATTTGGAGACGCGCGTCGCCTTTGCGGGTTTTCGCGACGATGTAGAAAACGAATTGCGGGTGATGGATGTTGTGTTATTTCCATTTCTCGCGGAAGCATTCCCACTCGCGGTGTTGGAGGCGATGGCGAGTGCGCGTCCGATTGTGGCAACGGATGTTGGCGGTGTGCGCGAACAGCTTGTTGACGGCGAAACAGGTGTCATTGTCCCCCCGCGTGATGTCGCGGCGATGACGCGCGCGGTGTTGGAATTGTTGCGTGACGAAAATGCAGGACGCGTGTTTGGCGAACGGGCGCGCGCGCGCGTGGCGGAACATTTTTCCCTCGCGCAACAAGCGCGACACATGAAAAAAATTTTCGAGCGGGCGGCACGCGGTCACGAATGACTTGTTCAATCCAATGAACCGGCGATTTTGGATGCGCGTCACGTTGGTTAGTCTCGGCGCGCTCGTTTTGTTATGGATGCCGTTGTGGAATCGCTATCCACTCGTCTTTTCCGACACGGGCACGTACCTGTTTTCCGCGTGGCAATTGTTTGTGCCGGTGGACCGCCCTATTGGTTATGGCTTGTTTATTCGCGCGGCATCGCTCGCGCCGAGTGTGTGGGCGATTGTTTTCGCGCAAGCGTTGGGAACGAGCGCGCTGTTGTTTCGCAATGCGGAACTGCTGCTGCCGCAAACGTCGGGGGTCGAATTTTTTGCGTTCGGGTTGACTGTGCTGACCGCGCTGTTGACGAATGTTTCGATGTTTGTGGGTTGGGTGATGCCCGATGTGTTTGCAAGTTGGGTGTTTTTGGGCGCGGTGTGGTTTTGGTTGGCGCGCGCGCGGCATGAAAAAATTGTTGCCGCGCTTTTTGTCACATTCGCGTTTCTCGTACACAACAGCCATTTGTGGATTGCGTTAGGCGCGCTTGGCATCGTTTCGATTTTTTTGGTGTGGCGCGCAAAGGAACGACGCGCGGTTGTGCGAAATTCCGCGCTGGTGTTCGCGCTCATTCTTTTTGGAATTGGTTTGAATGTGGGAATCAACGCGTGGCTCGGCAAAGGGTTTTCGCCCGGACGCGGCGGCAGTACGTTTTTTGTGAATCGTTTGCACGAGACGGGAATTTTGCGCGTGACGCTCGCGCGGTATTGCGAAACAGAAACTTGGACGTTGTGTGCGGCGCGTGAAACCTTGAACGCGCACGAAGGCGAATTGGGCTGGTTCTTGTGGAATGAAAACAGCCCGCTCGCGCAGACCGATTGGGAAACGGCGGCGGCGGAACACGGCGCGATTGCGCGGCGCGCGTTGGAATGCTGCCTCGCGGAATTCTTGAACATCAGTGCGCGTTCGAGTTGGGAACTGTTTTGGCTCATCGAACGCGAACATGATTTGCTCCCGCAGCCCGCTTCCAGTGACGCCGCGCGTGCGGTACGGGAATTGTATCCGCGCGAATGGGCGATGTTTCAAGCGAGTGGGCAGCAGCACGGCGCGCCGCCGCCGGGTTATGTGTTCGCGGCGTCACCGCTTGTGCGCGAATTGGTTTGGCTCGGCGCCGCGCTGATTCTATTTTTAGTCGCGTGGCTCCGGCGTGATGCGCGTTGGCTCGCGGTGTGGTTCGCACTGTTTGTATTTCTCGGAGTGAATGCGCTCGTGACAGGTTCCTTGAGCGGCGTGTTTGCGCGGTATCAAGCGCGCGTGTTTTGGCTCGTGACGTTTTTTGTGTTGACGTACGCGGTGAATTGGTTTCTGACGCGTCGCGTCATGGCAGCCAACGGCAACATTTTCAATTTTCCATAACTCCGTTTGCCCATCATCCATTCCACTCATGCGAATCGCCGTCAACCTTTTGCCGTTCCGCGAACAGCTCGCGGGCGCGGGACAGTACACGCAAAACATTTTGCGCGAACTTGTCACGCGCGACGCAAAAAACGAATATATTTTTTTTCTTACGCCGCGCGCCGAAACGCATTTCGCGTTTGAAGAATCAAACATTACGCGCGTATTCGTACCGCTGCCCGATTCGATTGCCGCGCGCATCGCGTATGAGCAGTTCGTTTTGCCGTTTCAACTCGCGCAGCACGAGATTGATTTGTTGTTCACGCCGTCGGTGGCCATTCCGTTCTTGTGGCGCGGAAAAAAGGTCACGATAATCTATGATATGATAGCTGAACATGCTCCGCATGTTCTACCGTTTGGGAACAAAAAACGTTCCGAAACGGTATCGGCACAAACCGTCGTCAAGTATCCTCCGCTTCGCAATGCGTACGTAAAATGGATGTCGCGTTTTGCCGCGCGACAGTCCGACGCCGTTATCACGATTTCCGAAAATTCACGCCGCGAGATTTCTGAATTTGCGCGCGTGTCAACCGAAAAAATTTTTCTCGCGCCGCCCGCGACAACGTTGCAGCGCGCAGCCGATGTGGAAACCTTGACGCGCGCGCGCGAAATATACCGCCTGCCCGAACGATTCATTCTGTATTTGGGTACGCTCGAACCGGGAAAAAATTTACCGCGCCTCATTCAAGCGTACGCGCAACTGAAACGCCAGCATCCCGAATTGGAACAGCAGCTCGTTCTCGCGGGCGCGCAAGGTTGGGGCGTGCGCGACATCGAAAACGAAATTCAAAAAAGCGACGCAACCGGTTTTCACCTCATCGGTTTTGTGGACGAAGCAGACCTCGCCGCGTTGTATTCGCTCGCCGATGTGTTTGTGTATCCTTCGCTCTATGAGGGATTCGGAATGCCGCCGCTCGAAGCGATGGCGTGCGGAACGCCTGTGATTGTTTCGAATGTTTCATCGCTGCCCCAAGTGCTTGGCGATTTGTGGACGGGCAAACGCGCGGGGTTGCTCGTTCCGCCCGATGATGTGAACGCGTTGGCGAATGCGATGGCGCGCGTGTTGACGGACACCGCGTTGTGTGAAAAAGTGCGCGCGTTGGGAGTGGAACGCGCGCGCGCGTTTTCGTGGGAGCGGAGCGCAGAGGTTGTACGGCAAGTGATTGCGGGCGTGCGTAAAACGTGAAACGTCAAGCGTCAAACGTGATGCGTGATTTTGGATTCGATGCTTTAGCAGGTTTCTGACTCATCCACGTAACCGACTAAAGTCTCGAATCCGCAATGGGCTTTGGATTTATCCATCATTCTTTTAGTGTGGCGCGATGAAAAATTTTTGCGCGCGTGTCTCGATTCAATTGCGAATGCGCGCGCGGATTTGCATCTCGAAATTGTCTTGATTCAAAATGGAGTGACGTTTGATACATCACGTTTGACGGAACTCTCACTGTCTGTAATTCAAAATCCAACGAATCGGGGCATTGCGCCCGCGCGGAATCAGGGAATGCAAATTGCGCGCGGACGGTACGTGATGTTGCTGGATGTGGACACGCGCGTTGCCCAAGATAGTTTGAGGAATCTTGTTTGTTTTATGGATGAAAATTTGGACGCGGGCTTGGCGGGTCCGCGCTTGCAAGATGCGGATGGCAATTTACAATATACCTGTCGCAAACTGCCGACGCTGTGGAGCAAAGTTTTGCGGCGCGTTCCGACGCGGTGGGCGCAAGCCGCACTCGCGGATGAATTGCTGTACGCCTATGACCATCGCGCGCCGCGCGCGGTGGATTATGTCATCGGCGCGGGTCAACTCATTCGCCGCGACGCGATGGAACAAATTGGCTGGCTGGATGAAAAAATTTTTTACGGACCCGAAGATGTGGACTATTGTATTCGCATGTGGCGCGCGGGTTGGCGCGTGATGTATGTGCCGGACGCGATAGTGATTCACGACGAGCAGCGATTGACGAAACAACGCGCGTTTTCAAAATTGTCCTTGATTCATGCATATGGACTCGCGCATTTTTTTTGGAAATACAAGTACGCGTTCAGGCGTCCCGCGTTGATGGGGGCAGGCACAAGGCACAGCCCCTACGCTTAACGTATTCCGTTTCTCGATTCTCGTCTCTCGTTTCTCGTATGCAATCTCCCAATCGTCTAACCAAAACCATTGTGCCAACCCACGCGCCGCGTTTTTCGTTGCAGCGTTCGCAGGTGCGTTGGACGTTGGTGCTGGGCGACTTGCTGTGGGTGAATGTTGCCGCGCTCGCGGCGTTGTGGCTCGGCGTGCAGCGTTCGACGTGGTGGCTCGCCGTCGGTTCGTGGGACAGTTTCAGCGCGTGGTTTGTGTTTTTGTCGGCGCTTTGGTTTTTGTGCGCGTCGGTGATGGACTTGTATGACTTGCGTGTGGCAGGCTCACCGCGCCGCGTGATTGGTTCGACCCTGAGTGTTGTATTGGGAACGCTTGCGGTGTATTTGGTGATTTATTTTTTCGCGGTGCCGCAATCGCTGCCGCGGCACTTGATTGTTTTTTTTGCGCTCATCGCCGCGTTCTTGTTATCGGTGTGGCGCGGACTGTTTGCGCTGGCGTTGGGTTCGGGACCGTTGGCGCGTCGTGTTGCTGTTGTGGGAGGGGGGGAAAGCGCGCACGCGTTGATGCAAGCATTGCGCGAACACGCGTCGGCGTACTATGATGTGGTCGCGGTGTTTGATTCGACGCGCGTATCAGAAATTCCAACGCGGAACGAATCCGGTTTTGACGAAGTGATTGTGGCGCAGGAGGACTTGGCAGAAGAATGGCTCGCGCAGTTGGTGGCGTGGCGCGAACAGGGCGTACAGATTGTGAACATGGCGGCGGTGTACGAAGAACTCACAGGACGCGTGCCGGTGGAACATGTCGGAAAAAATTGGAGCGTGCTGCTGCCGCTGGAACAGGATGCGACGCGCGGCTTGAACGGATTTTTGAAACGCGCGCTGGATGTTGTGTTGGCGTCGAGCGCGCTGCTCGTTGCCGCGCCGTTTTTGCCGTTGATTGCGTTGGCGATTCGTTTGGATGGGCGCGGTAAAACTGTATTGCGTCAAACGCGCGTCGGCTTGAACGGACGCGTGTTTTATTTGTACAAATTTCGTACGATGATTCCGAACGCCGAACCGCCCGGCGTCGCGTTGTGGGCGGACGAAGATGACCCGCGCGTGACGCGGACGGGAAAATTTTTGCGGCGTTTCAAGTTGGACGAAGTGCCGCAGTTTTGGAATGTGCTGCGCGGCGAAATGTCGCTTGTGGGTCCGCGCCCCGAACGTCCCGAAATCGTGGACAATTTGCAGCGCGAAATTCCGTTTTATCGTTTGCGCCATGTGGTGCGTCCGGGCATGACGGGGTGGGCGGCGATTCGTTTTCGCTACGGGCGTTCGGTGACTGACGCGCTGGTGAAATTGCAGTACGATTTGTATTACATCAAACATCAGTCGGTCTTGCTCGACGGGTTGATTTTGGCGAAAACCCTCGGCGCGATTTTGACGCCGCCGCACGACGCATGAAATTTTTTTCGTGGTGGTCACGCGTCGCGGGCGCGGCAAATTGGCAAACAGACCAAACGGTGAACGCGCCGTGGTTCGTCCCGATTTTTTTCGCAGTGGGCGCGTTTGGCATTGCGTCGGTTTGGATGGAAGCGGCGTTACCGCTGTTGATTGTTGCCACCGCGCTTGACCGCTATCGTTTTGAATTTTTTGGCGCGGGTCTCCGCATCGAACATTTTGTGTTTGTCGGTGTCGCGCTCGCGTGGTTTTTGAAAACGCGCGTGATGGGCAGGACGGGCGAGCACAAGGCATCGCCCCTGCATTTTTCCCGTGCGGATAGTTTGCTCGTCGCATATCTGACGATTGCGCTAACTTCTTCGGTCCTGTTTTCGCCGCAAGTGCGCGAGAGTTTGAAATTTTTTGTCTTGATGGTGTTTGGCGTTGTGTTGTATTGGCTCGTGCGCGCCGTCGCCGCGAACCTTCAAGAATTTACGCGCGGTGTGTGGGTCATGCTTGGCGTCGGCGTTGCGGCGTCGTTGTTTGGAATGGTCGCGTGGCTCGCGTTTCCGCTCGGTGTGAATCTTGGCGTGCAAACCTACTCGCTCGAAAATTTCACGACACATTCGCCGTTCGGCACGTTGTTCGATTCGAATACGCTAGGGATGTATGCGATGGCGGCGACGCTGCTGCAAGTGACGTTGCTGCTCGACGCGCAATTTGCAAACTATCGCGCATGGCTGAGCATCGGTACGGTGATTACACTCATCGCCGTCGCGTTGAGTTTGACGCGGGTTGCGTGGCTCGGTTTGGGGTTTGGATTTTTTTTGATTCTCTTGTTCAGTCCGCGTCGCCGTTGGGCAATCGCGATTGGCGGCGCGGCAGCGGCGTTGGTGATTGTCGCGTTGGTGGCAAACAGCGCGCTGGCAGGGGGGGGTGACGCGCTCGCGGAATTTTCGTTTGCGCGTGTGTTGACCAGCCGCTCGATTTTTTTTCGCCTTGATGCGTACCAACGCGCGTGGAATGATTTTTTGTCGAGTCCTATTTTGGGAAACGGCGTCAACGTGTTCGCGCAAAACTATACGTCCCCCTCCGGCACGCGCGATTGGATTAGCAATTTTTTCTTGATGGCTTTGCACGATACGGGAATTGTTGGGCTGGCAGTTTTGCTCGCGTGGCTCGGCTGGCTGGCATACGAAACACGGCGCGCGTTAAAGAATTCGCGCGGCGTCGCACGCACAATGCTTTTGGCGTTGTCCATCGCGTATCTTGCATTGTTTGTGACGTATCAAGCAACGACGGTGTTTTGGTTGGGCTTTAATTGGGTGTATTTGGGGATGATTCGGGCTGGTGCGTTGGTGAAGGAGTGAGCAAAGATTGGGTGATTGGGTGATTGGGTGATTTTTGATTTTTGAATTTCGATTTTCGATTGACAAAGCGGTAAGCGATGAAACGTTGGCACGCATTTGTGGTTTGGCTCGTCGGGACACTGATTGCGATTGCGGTGATCGGTGACAATGCGTATTTGGGTGTGGCGATTGGTTTATTGAGCGGAATCATTTTTGGAATTGTAAATTTTCTTGGATTCCAAAGTGATGAACGACGAATAACAAAGGACGAACGACAAAGGACGAACGACGAATGACCCCGTTTGAACGTGTGCAGCTCGCGTTACAGCATCAAGAACCGGACCGCGTGCCTGTAGATTTTCTCGTGACGCCGGAAGTGTGGAACAAACTCATCGCGCTGTTGAAACCAGACACATCGGGACTCGGCGCGGCGGAATTTGTAGAACCCGCGCGCGAAGCGATACTGCGGCAGTTTGAAATTGACGTGCGTTTGTTGTCGTACGATATGTTTTGCGCGCCGCCGTCGGCGCTGCTGAAAACGGGCGCGCATGACGATTGGTGGATTTCGCTCGCGCGTTCGACGCCGAATCGAATGTGGGTGCAGTATGTTCCCGACGGTACGTGGTACGATATTTGGGGCGTGCATTATCGCAAGGTGGAACACGAATTTGGTTCGTATCAAGAGTTTGCCGAGTTTCCCTTGTCCGAAGCGACGAGCATTGCCGAACTCGCCGCGCATCCGTGGCCCTCGCCCGACTGGTGGGATTTTTCGCCGATTCCGCATATCATTCAAACGCTCGACCCCGCGCACGATTTTTATTGGCGCTTTCGCATCGGCTCGGTGTTTGAAATCGCGTGGGCATTGCGCGGGATGCAGGAATTTTTGATTGACCTTGCGAGCCAGCCCGAATTTCCAAAATATATCATGCAACGTTTGAGCGAAGTGTATATTGAAAATACAAAACGCGTTCTCGATATTGCGGGCGAGCATATTGACATGGTGTACTTTTACGATGATGTGGCAACACAAAATTCGTTGATGATTTCCAAAACAATGTGGCGCGAATTTGTGCGTCCGCATCACGCCGCGCTGATTGACCTCGCGCATTCGTACGGCAAAAAAGTAATGTATCATTGCGACGGCGCGGTGTATCCGCTCATTCCCGATTTGATGGAACTTGGCATTGACGTATTGAATCCGATTCAACCCGACGCCAAAGGGATGGATTCGGCGCGATTGAAAAAAGAGTTTGGCGACAAATTGTGTTTTCACGGCGGCGTGGACATTATCAAAACGCTGCCGCGCGGGACGCGCGAAGAAGTGATTGCCGAAGTGCGCGAGCGCGTGAATGTGTTGGGCAAAGACGGCGGCTATATTTTGTGCAGTTCGCATCACATTCAGCCCGACACGCCGCTTGAAAATGTGTTGACGATGTACGATACAAAATTGCGTTATCGAAACACTTGACATGCCCGTCCAACAAAAATTTTTACAGTTCCCGTTTCTGGGTCCGCTGTCGCCGCAAGATTTTCAACGCGTGGCGCACAACGCGACGCGCCACGTTGTGCCCGCGCACACCATTCTTTTTCACGAAGGCGCGGCGGGCGACGCGTTCTATATGATTCATTCGGGGCAGGTGGAAATTTTTACAGGCGAGGGCGAGAATGAGCAACCGTTGAATGTGTTGGACGCGGGCGAGTGGTTTGGCGAACTCGCGTTGATTGACAATCAACCCCGTTCGGGAACCGCGCGCACACTCAAGTCATCGGTCTTGGTGACGCTGCCGAAAGAGGAATTTTTGTGGCTTGTCACAAAATATCCCCTGTCTCTATTCATCATTGTGTCGGCAATTCAACATACCCTGCGCGAGCGGGACCGCGCGTTTCGTGATGAAGCAGAGTTGCGCGCAGAACAATTGCAGCAGTTGTATTCCACGTCGCTCGACATTACGCGTCATCTCGAACGTGACCAGGCATTGAACGCGATTCGTGAACGCGCGGTGGAATTATTAAAAGGTGCGGGCGGCGATTTGTATTTGTACGATGAAGCGCGCAAGATGCTAATGCCGCAGGCACAAGAATTTTTGCAGCCGCCGATGCGCCGTGTTGGGGAAGGATGCGCGGGACGCGCCTTTGCCACCGGGCAAGCCTGCTTGATGACGCCCGGTCGGCGCACACCGGTATTTGAACTCGCCGCGCCGATTGTTTCGGGCGAACGCTCGCTCGGCGCACTGAATGTCTATCGCGCGTCCGACGGCGCGCCGTACCAAGAAACGGACAAAACGCTGCTCGAACTGTTTGCGAATCAGGCGGCAATTGTTATCGAGAACGCGCAGTTGTACGCGATGCAAATGGACAAGGCGCGCCTCGACGGTGAATTGAACGCGGCGCGCCAAGTGCAAGCAAATCTGATTCCCACCGATGCGCCGCATATCGCCAATTATCAACTCGCCGCGCTGTGGGAACCCGCGCGCAAGGTGAGCGGCGATTTCTACGATTTTATTTCGCTCGCGGATGGACGACTCGGCATGGTCATTGCCGATGTTTCGGATAAGGGCATGCCTGCCGCGCTGTTTATGGCAACCGCGCGCAGTATTTTGCGCGCGAGCATCGAGGGGGGCGGGACAGTCGGCGAAATCATCGAGCGCGCCAATCGCGCGTTGGAGCAAGACGCGACGGGCGGAATGTTCGTGACGGTATTTTTTGGTATTTTGGATCCGCGCGCCCATCATTTCTCGTATGTAAATGCAGGGCATAACAATCCGTACTGGCTGCACGCGGCGGACGCGCGACTCCAGGAACTGCCCGGGAATAATTTGGCATTGGGAATTTTAGACACGTTCCGTTATCCTTCGCAGGAGATTGAATTGGCGCGCGGCGATGTGATTTTGTTTTATACAGATGGCGTCACGGAAGCGACGGACGCGCACGAAAAATTGTTTGGGGAAGAGCGTTTGCAAAAGGTGCTGGAAACGAACGGAAATGGTACGGCGCGGCATCTTTTGCGCGCGCTCAATGAAGAGGTGCGCGCGTTCACCGGCGCATACCCCCAAAGCGATGACATAACCGTTGTCGCGTTGAAACGAACGGGATGATTTTTCAAGTTCCGCAATTGACCGTCTTGCTGGCGCTGTTGCCCGCTGTTTTGATTTTGTACATTATGCGGCAGCGCCGCCGCCGTCGCTTTGCCTTGCGTTACGCGAGCGCGGATTTGGTGCGCGCGCAGAAACCCGGACGCGGTTGGCGGCGGCATCTTCCTCCGTTTTTCTTTTTGGGAACGTTGGCACTCTTGCTCGTGGGACTGATGCAGCCCGCCATTATGGTCCGCGAACCTTCGGACGAAGCAGTGATTATTGTGACGATGGACGTGTCGGCGAGCATGTGGGCGACGGATATGTTTCCGAGCCGGATGGAAGCGTCGAAAGCCGCGGCGCAATTGTTTGTGGAACAGTTGCCGCCCAAAATGCGCGTCGGCGTAGTTTCGTTCAGTGAAACGTCGTACTTGAATCAAGTGCCCACGACGAATCGCAAGGACGTTCTCAAAGCGATTTCGAAATTGAATCCGCGCACGGGTACCGCGATTGGCAATGGGCTGATGACTTCGCTCGATGCGTTGTACGGCTCGATGGGCGGCGAATTGCCCGAGCTGGAACGCGGCGAGTTCGCACCGGCGATAATCGTTTTGCTCACCGATGGAGAAAATACCGACGGTCCCCCCCCCCTCGAAGTGATCGGACCGGCAATTGAGCGCGGCATTCGTGTCTATACCATCGGCGTCGGCTCGCCGGAATCTTCGACGCTGCGAATTGGCGCGGCGCCGATTCAAGCGCGGCTCGACGAAGCGACCCTCAAAGAAATCGCGCAAGTTACGAATGCGAAATACTATAACGCGTCCACCGAAAAGGATTTACGCGCGGTGTATCAAAATCTCACCACGCAGCTTGTCACGCGCTTGCAGCCGCAAGATATTTCGTTCCTGTTTGTTGCCCTCGCGTTTTTGCTTGGCGTAATCGCCAGCATGTTCTCGATTGTGTGGTCGAATCGGTTGCCGTAACGGTGTAAAAAAAAAGAGAGCCGTTCCATCGGAACGACTCTACCTTTTTTATTTGTTTTGTTCGCGGCGCAAGCGCTCGAGCTCGGCGCGCAGTTTTTCATTTTCGGCTTCGGCGCGCGCGGCGCGTTTTTCTATTTCTTCTAAACGCTCTTGCGTTTCCTCCAAGCGCTCTGTCGTTTCCGGCGGTGTCAGTAAGTACACGTGGCGCAGCGGGTCATACAATCGCAATTCACCATTCTCATCACGCAACTCTAAACCAAGCACGTCACTCGCAAGAACAGCGCCGGAAAACAATTCGTACACCCCATTCACAAGGCGATAGCCGCGTAACGGTGGATTCAAATACTCGCGTTGTGGGTCAAACAGAAAATACTCTTGCACGCCTAGCGTTTCGTACAAACCGCGTTTGTTGGCAAGGTCTTGATAGCGTGTACTTTTGGAGGTCAATTCGATAATGCAATCCGGCGCCTTGCCATCTTCCCAAAGTTTGAAGGTGCGACGCAAGTGTTTGCCAACGCCTTTAACGACAAACACATCGGGCGCAACAACTTTGCTTGGTTCCCCTTCGACGTAATACATCAACATATTGCCGCCGACGTACACATCCTGCGCGTCACGAAAAAAATTTCGCAAGACATATACAAGTGCCAAAAGTTGGAGCATGTGAATTTCGCTCTCTGCTATAGGCTTGCCATCCGAGTCAGGATATTCAATTTTTTCTTGATAGGGTAGAGTTGCAACTGCCATCGTACGAACCTCGCACACTCGCACACATCATTCGTAGAGACGTTATGCCATAACGTCTCTACCCTGTCAATCACAACACCTCAACATCGTGCGGCATACTTTCTTTCCAACCCGCGCCCGTCATGCGGACAAAAATCGCTTTCTCGTGAAATTCTTTTAGCGTGTGCGCGCCGCTGTAACTCATCCCCGATTGAATTCCTCCGACCAATTGCGTCAACACTTCGCGTGTTTTGCCGCGATACGGCACGGCGGCTTCGACGCCTTCCGCAACGTATTCGTCCAAATCTTCCTGCGCGACGCGTTCCCCATCACGCGATTTGCGGTCACGATTCGCGGCGGTGGATGCCATGCCGCGCGAAACTTTGTACTTGTGTCCTTTGCGCGTCATCAAGAGTCCCGGGCTTTCATCCGTTCCCGCGAGCAGCGAGCCAATCATTATCGTATCCGCGCCTGCCGCTAACGCCTTTGCCGCATCGCCGGGATGACGAATCCCGCCGTCGGCGATGATGGGAATGTCGTACTGTTTTGCAACGTCCACGCATGCAATCACCGCCGTCAATTGCGGCACACCCGAACCCGCGACCAGACGCGTCACACAAATCGAACCGGGACCGACGCCGACTTTGACCGCATCCGCGCCCGCGTCAATCACACGGCGCGTGCCGTCCGCCGACGCGACGTTGCCGCCGATAATTTGTGCGTGGGGAAAATGTTTGCGAATGTTTTGAATCATCAGAATTTCTTGTTCCGAATCGCCGTGCGCGATGTCAACGACGATACAGTCCGCGCCCACCGCCAACATTTTTTCGACGCGTTCCAGATCGCGTTCTTTCACGCCCACCGCCGCGCCCACCGCCAAACGTCCGCGCGCATCTTTGGTCGCCTTTGGATATTGCTCCAACTTCATAATGTCTTTGAGTGTAATCAGCCCCGCGACGTTGCCTTGTTCGTCCACCAACGGCAATTTTTCGATGCGATGTTCGTGCAAAATTTTTTCGGCTTCGCGCAATGTGGTATTCGCGGGCGCGGTGATGACATCGCGTTTCATCACATCCGTCACGGGACGGCGATTGTTATTTTCAAAAAGCAAATCGCGTGTCGTCACAATCCCGACAATTTTTTTTCCGCCATTCAGTATTAAAATGCCGCCCGTCCCCGTTTCATCCACGAGTCGCCGCGCGTCGCCCACCGTTTCGTTCACCGTCAGCGTTATCGGGTCGGTGACGACGAACGATTCGGCTTTTTTCACGCGCGCAATTTCTGCCGCTTGCTGTTCAACCGTCATAAAGCGATGAATGATGCCGATGCCGCCTTCGCGCGCCATTGCAATCGCCATCGCGCTTTCCGTCACCGTGTCCATGTTCGACGACACAATCGGAATCTGCAATTCGATTTTTTTCGTCAAACGCGCTTTGGTGGACAATTTTTTGCGCGACGAAACGTTCGAGTACTGCGGCACGAGCAGAACATCGTCGTAGGTGAGGGCGGTGTCAGGTAATATAGTCATGGTAAGACGATATTTCCTTCATTTCCCTGATTTCCTTTCTTGAGGGAATTGAGGGAAATAAGGGAAAAGATTATTCGGCAAAAATAATTTTATCACCATCAAATTTTTCAATCACCGCGAGCGATTCCACTTGGATATTCAAATCGCGCAGCGCGCCGCGTCCGCCTTCAAACGCTTTTTCAATCACCGCGCCGATGCCGACCAACGCCGCGCCGCTCTGCTGCACAATGTTCGCCAACGCGCGAATCGTCAACGCGGACGCGAGGAAATCGTCAACAATCAACACGCGGTCTTCGCCCGACAAGAATTCATGCGACACCATCAGCGTCACTTGTCCGCCTTTGGTATGCGAAGGCGCAGTGGCTTGATATGGCTCGTGCGAAAGCGTCAGCGGTTTGCTTTTGCGCGCAAACACGACAGGCACCTGGAGCATCATCCCCGCCGCGAGCGCGGGCGCAATCCCGCTCGTTTCCGCTGTGAGAATTTTCGTCGCGCGCTGTTCCCGAAACCGCCGCGCAAATTCGTACCCGATGCCTTGCATCAGCAGCGGGTCAACCTGATGATTCATGAACGCGTCAACTTTTAAAATTCCGTTGCCAAGATAAATTCCTTCATTCAAAATTCGTTCGCGCAGCCAGTGCATGTACGTGCTGTTGTTGGTCATTGTATCTCCGAGTTATCAGTAATCAGTGGTCAGTAATCAGTTGTCAGTAGCGCGCCGATTATCGCATAGGATTCGGGGGCGGGGAAAATCAATTGACGATGTATGGTACAAAGATTAAAATATCTCTGACTATATTGAAAGCCAAATATGTCCTAAGGGAGAGATATGAGTATAAATAATCCAACTGCATTTGTTTCGTACTCTTGGGATGATGAAGCTCATAAATTTTGGGTATCGGAATTGGCTGCACGTCTTCGAGGAGATGGCATTGACGTGAAGATTGATCAATGGGAAACCACCCCAGGAGATCAATTACCCGCATTTATGGAGAAATCAATTCGGGATAATGAGTATATTCTCATTGTCTGCACTCCGAAATACAAACAGCGCTCAGATAATAGGGATGGTGGTGTGGGCTATGAGGGCGATATTATGACGGCAGAGATCAGTATCACGCAGAATCACCGCAAGTTCGTTCCGATACTTCGCAAAGGTGATTGGCGTCAGGCGGCTCCCGCTTGGCTCAGTGGTAAATACTTTGTTGACTTGCGGGGTGATCCTTACCAAGAACGAAGTTATGATGATATTTTAACGACAATTTATGGAACTCGCCCAACAGCACCGCCATTAGGTCCAATCCCCGAAAGATTCAGAATCCCAAAGCATGATCCAATGACAATCTCGGCAACAACAGAAGCGTCTGATGAAATCAAAATTATGGGTATCATCGTGGATGAAGTTTCTCAGCCAACTTTGGATGGGACCCGAGGTAGTGCTCTTTACCGCGTTCCCTTTCAGCTTTCGAAAGTTCCTACTTCTGAATGGTCACAGCTATTTGTACAAACGTGGAATCACCCAGCATCTCTCACCTCGATGCATAGATCTGGGACAGCAAGTGTGGAAGGGGATCGTATCTTCCTTAATCGCACGACAATCGAGGAAGTCGAACAATATCATCGTGATACCCTTGTATTTGTCGTGAGGGATGTCAATCAAGCTATAGCAATACTCGAACAAACGCGAGTAGCAGAAAACGAGCGTCGCCTCCAAGAATTAGAGGAACACCGAAAGAATGTTGCGTATCGAGCAAAGAAGATCAAGTTCGACTGAAACCTCGACAAAAAAATTAACAAGAGCGAAACTCTCGCTGTTCCGCATTAGACAGCTCAACTAATTCTTCTCCCTTCACTTCCCATTCCGATAATGCTCCTGCAAACTCCTGACTTTCAACTCCTTCATCTGCAACGCGCGTATCGCGCCGACTGCTGCTGCCGCCGCGCTTAACGTCGTCACCAATGGCACGCGATAGCGGACAGCCGCGCGGCGAATTACTTCCCCGTCGCTGTGCGCTTGGCGTCCGAGCGGTGTGTTGACGATTAGCGAAATTTCGCCGCGCGCAATCGCTTCCAGCAA
>CALMZO010000274.1 GCA_937870825.1 uncultured Chloroflexota bacterium
TCCGACACTGCCTTGTGTTTCCGTCGCGCCAATGAGCGCGACATTTTTTGGCGCGAATATCGCGTCGAGCGGATTCGTTTCAAATTTCAAAACATCGCCCGCGCGGTCAAAGGGGGTATAGTTGGGAGTGGTGGGGTTTAGCATAGGAGGAAGGGACGGGTGACATGTAGGGGCAGTGCCTTGTGCCTGCCCGTGAAACGTCAAACGTCATGCGTCAAACGGCGTGTCGAATTTCAGGTGAAAGGTTGAATCCGTGCGCGTAGATTATACACGCGGACCGTTTATTGTTTGCGTCTTGAATTCAGTCGCGTACAATGGCACAAATTTGGTTATGGCAGTTGAACAAAACGAAAAGTGTTAGTTTCTTTGGAGGCAGGGATGAGCGAACGATTGCCTGAACTTTCACTGCAAGAGATACGCGTACTATGTTTGATTGCGAGAGCAAAGAGTGACCAAGAGATTTTGTGTGAGTTGAACATTTCGCCGCGTACGCTGCGTCATCATTTGCGAAATGCGATGGATAAATTGGGTATCTCAACGCGCGCGAAACTGATGTTGTGGGCGTTGGAAAATGGGTTTGGAGAGAAAAGGTTGCAGGAGCTGCGCGGGACATATCGTACCAGCACCAAGTGATGTTTCCAAGAGCGGAACCTGTCAATTGCCGAATGTGGCAATAAAAGTTGCCAGATGTGGCAGGCACAAAGTGAGAGGAGGTATGGCATAGGAGAGATGACGCAGCCACACGCCATGGTACAGGCGGCTCTCACCATACAAAAGTGAGCGTGTGGGTGCGGCACAGCCATCGCGCGGGACGCGGTGAGTATTCTCAATTTTGGAGGGTTCAGATGAAATGGTTGAAATTTTGTGCAGTGTTCGTATTGATGGTGCTGGCGGTCAGTTTAGCGCCGAGTGCGGTGCAGGCGGATGAACCGGATTATTCGAATCCTGCTGTCATGCGCGCACTTTTGGAATCTCTATCAAAAACTAAAGGGACCGCACCCCAAGCATATGCAAGGTTATCGCCACGCGCGAAGGAAGCAGTACTAAATGTGGTAGCAAGGTCAGTACTGGTCAAGGAATCAAGCTTCGACATTGCGGCATCGGAAGTGGAGCCGGACCCAAAAGATACAGATACAACTGCGTCTTGGTGTCCAAGCGGTAGCACACTGATGAGGTTTAGAAACGCTGCCATTTTTAAAGACCCGATTACAAATTTTGAGCAGTTCAGAATGACCCAAGTTGCAAAGTGGTGCTTTAATGGTGCATGGATTACAAAAGTTAACAAACCTCTAAAGAGAATCTCCAAAATCAGTCTAATCGGCTGGCAATTTGACGGCTATTTTGGGGATTTTCAAGCTGGCGGGGTTCGTGAATGGACATACGAAGACTTTTTCCAAGGCAAGTACCGCTTTTGTATCGGTGGTTGCATCCTTGAGCAAAACCCTTGGCTTGAAGTAGAATTGAGAGGCGACGGTACCTCTTTCCGTGATGGGGGATTTTAAGGAGTGGTCAGACACAACGGCGCCTACCAACTGAAATTAGGCGCCGTTGTGTTCTTGCAAAGACTCAAATGACCAGACAATTCATTATCAAAATTTTTTTTGCTGTTGTTGTAACAGTTGTCGGCATCTCCGTAGTTCTTTTAGCAGCGGGTCCTTATAGCGCCATCGTAATTGCTTTCGCACTGATATCCGGAGGAATCTTTGCGTGGAGACGCTGCAAAGAAATCTGGCAACGCGCAGTTGGCGTGGGTGCCCTAATGGGAGGTCTTGTACTTTTGACTCTCGTTACTATCATTGGATTTATGATTTTCAATGGGCGTATTGTGCGAACAATAGAGTTCCAAGGTACGCCTCCCAGTCCAATCGCGAGAATTGTGCTTGACCGTCGAGACCCAAAACAAAAAACGCGAATTCCCGACACGCGTTTGCATTGCACACCCAATCCAGCCGGACTCACATTTACCGCGCAGATAAAACCACATGCCATCGCATCAAATCACCCAGTGTCCGAAACCATCCAATTAGAAGGACAAGGATTTGCTGCCGACGAAACACTAAATATCTTTTTGAAAGGCGCTTCGCAACGCGGTTTGTACAGTCTTGCCTTCAACGAGCAGGCAAGTGCGGATGGAACATTTTCGCGACTTGAGCAAGTGGCATGGGACAAACGCCAAAGTGAGTGGCAAGCGTTTGTTGTGCATCAACGCGGCACAGCTTGCTCCCAATTTATGGGAAACTGATCGAAAAGATACAGCTTGGTGCTTCCGATTTCGATTACCGCTTCTCGTCTCGAGAGCGGTTTTTGTTTTCACTGTTTCGTGTTTGTATTTGTTCTGACATACACGATACATCCGCACAAACCAACTTTTGCAATTGCCATCCCAGAACAAATGTGCTTAAATACCGCGCATCCGGTTTCATTCAACCGAAACGCGCGGAGCGAACATGAGCATTCTTTCCGAAACACGATTTTCCGACTCGCCCTTCGTCGAAACGATTACGCATGGACGAACGATAAGTGAGGGTTCGACGATTCGTCCCGCCGAAAGTCATTTGTTCTGAACAAAAAGGAGTCACCCATCATGCAAAAAATTACCCCCTACCTATGGTTCGACGGCAAAGCGGAAGAGGCAGTGAATTTCTATGTTTCGCTGTTCCAAAATTCCAAAATCGAAAATGTCTCGTACTATGGCGAAGGCATGCCGTATCCCACAGGAACGGCAATGGCGATACAGTTTCAACTCGAAGGACAACAATTCATCGCGCTGAACGGCGGACCGCAATTTCATTTTACCGAAGCGATTTCGTTTCTCGTGAACTGCGAGACGCAAGAGGAAATTGATAAATTCTGGAACGCGCTCACGGCGAACGGCGGCGAAGAAAGCATGTGCGGCTGGCTCAAGGACAAGTACGGTTTGTCATGGCAAATCATTCCGCCCATTCTCGGCGAACTCATCGGCGGCAACGACGCCGAAAAAGCCGGACGCGCGATGCAGGCGATGCTGCAAATGAAGAAAATCGAAATTGACAAATTGAAGCAAGCGTACGAGGGAAAATAAAATCGGCGCGATTCCAAACATTGTGTTGTCAGAAAAATAAAAAGCATCTCTGCGAACGAGATGCTTTTCTATTTTGTTTGCAATTTACGCATAGCCAAGACCCCGCGCATTTTCGTTGACACTCGCGCGCCTTTGTGATAACGTTGCGCGTGTTCGCCAATCACGGAATCACCGAAATGGGCAAGCACAAGGCATTGCCCCTACGAATTTCTAATCTCCAATCTCTAATCTCCAATGTCTCGAAACCTTACCCTCGCCGCCGCGCTCACTGCCGCGATTGCCGCGCCGCTCGCCGGACTTGTGTATTTGTGGCGACGACCTTTGCCCATCATCAACGGACGTTTGAAATTGAACGGACTGCGCGACCGCGTGGAAATCATTCGCGACGAATGGGGCGTGCCGCACATTTACGCGCACAACGACGAAGACGTTTTTTTCGCGCAAGGATTCGTCCACGCCCAAGACCGCTTGTGGCACATGGAGTTGAATCGCCGCTTGCCGTCGGGACGCTTGGCAGAAATCGTCGGCGAAATCGCGTTCGGCACGGACAAGTTGATGCGAATTGTCGGCTTGCAGCGCGCCGCGAAAAATGATTGGATGCACGCGTCCGAAGAAACCGTCATCGCGTTGAACGCGTATGCGCGCGGCGTCAACGCATTCCTCGAAACGCATCAAAACAAATTGCCGCTCGAATTTACGCTGCTGCGTTTCAAACCCGAACCGTGGCGTCCGCTCGATTCGCTCGTGTGGATAAAAATGATGGCGTGGGGGCAGGGTTTGAATTGGGACGCCGAACTGTTGCGCGCGGCGATTCTCAACAAACTCGGTCCCGAACGCACCGCGCACTTGTTGGGCAGTGACCTCGCGGACACGAACCCGATTATTTTGAATCAAACGCCCATTGCGGGCTTTGACCGTCTCATCAGCGAACTACACGAGGCGAAAAATTTCCTCAACATTCACTCGCCCGTCGGTATGAGCAACAATTGGGTGGTGGACGGCGCGAAAACTGTCACGGGCAAACCGCTTTTGGCGAATGACCCGCATCTTCCTTTGCAAATGCCTTCGCTGTGGTACGAAGCGCATCTCATCACGCCCGAATGGCAAGCGGCGGGCGTTTCATTGCCGGGGGTGCCGCTGATTGTTTTGGGACACAATGCCGAAATCGCGTGGGGCGCAACCAACGCGTTCGTGGACGCGCAAGATTTGTATATCGAGCAATTCGACGAAAATGACCCAACACGTTACCGTGTAGGCGACGGTTGGGAGAAAGCAAACGTCGTGCGCGAGGAAATCCGCGTCAAAGGCGAAGCGCAGCCGCGCGTCATAGACGTGACGGTGACGCGGCACGGTCCAGTGATGAACGATTGGTTCCTCACCCCCTCCGGCTCCCCCTCTCCCGAAAAATTCGCGGGCGAATTTTTCGGGAGAGGGGGAAGGGGGGTGAGGTTGTCCCTCAAATGGGTGGGCTATGACGCGTCGCGCACGATTCGCGGTGGACTAAAGTTATTGCGCGCGAAAAATTGGAATGACTTTACCGACGCGCTGCGCGATTGGACCGAACCCGCGTTGTCGTTTGTGTTTGCAGACCGCGCGGGCAACATCGGTTATCATCTCGCGGGGAATACGCCGATTCGCAAAAAAGGCAAGGGCGCGACACCCGTCCCCGGTTGGAACGATGAATACGAATGGATTGATTATTTGACGCTCGAAGAATTGCCCGAAGCGTACAATCCCGATGTGCATTTGGTGGTCACCGCGAACAACACCGTCGTCGGCACGGAATATCCGCATCATCTTTCGCTGGATACGATGAACGGTTTTCGCGCGCAGCGTATTCTTCAAATGTTGACTGCGCGTGAGCGAGTGTCCTTGGACGATTACGCAAAAATTCAAAGCGACGTGTATTGCATTCCTGCCGAGTCGTTCGTGAAATTGGTGCGTGGATTGTACGAACCAATTTCACAACACAACGCGTTGCGCGCGCGCGGCGCAGCGGCGCGTGACGCGTTGGATTTGCTCAACGCGTGGGACTGTCATCTCACTGCCGATTCCGTCGCGGGCGCGTTGTATGAAACGATGCTGCATTTTGCGATGGTGCGTTTGTACAAACCGTTCTTGGGAGAATTGACGGAAACATTTATCGGCATCGGTTTTCATCCGCTGCTGCATCCCATCAACGGCGGCTACATTGACCGCGCGTATCTCATCGCGTTACGCATCTTGCAAAATAAAGAAAGCGAGTGGATGCGCGATGAAAATGGAAAGGAATTATCAAGCGTTGACATTCTCGCGCACGCGTTGAACGATGCAATGAATTTTTTGGAAACGCACATCGCGTCCGATATGAAAAAATGGCAGTGGGGCAGATTGCATCGCGCGGGATTTCATCATCCGCTCGGCGCGGTGAAACCACTCGACAAAATTTTCAATCGCGGTCCGTTCCCCTACGGCGGCGATACCTCCACCGTTTGGCAAGGCGCCTTCATTCCAAAATTTCCGATTCCCGATGAAGCTGTCTTCACCGCGTCGTGGCGGCAAATTATGGATTTGAGCGATTGGGATAATTCGCGCGGCGTGCATCCGACAGGACAATCGGGACATCCCGCAAGCAAACATTACGACGACCAGATGCCCTTGTGGTTGAACGGGAAACACCATCCGCTGCTGTGGTCACGCGAAAAAATTTTGCAGCATCAAGAAGGCAGATTGATTTTGGATTAGGCGTAGGACAAATTTCAAATTTGTCCTACGAACACTCTCGGAGCTCACAATGAAATCAAAACCAATTTTTGTTCTCGCGTTCGCGCTCACGATTGTCTTTGTCTTGAGCGCGTGTGATGTGTTGGGCGGTGGCGGAAAC
>CALMZO010000275.1 GCA_937870825.1 uncultured Chloroflexota bacterium
GTGTGCGTCAGTCCGTCCGCGCTCACCTTGTCTTCTGTAGCAAGCCATGGTTTCGGCGTGTTGTTGGCGTCAAGCACAAAAAGCGAATCGTACATCAAGCCGAGCATGTTCCAGCCCGGATAGCCGGTGACATACGTGTATGGCTGCATCGTGCTTTCATCACGCAGGATTGCCATTCGCACGCTGATGGGCTGAGGCGCGGTCGTAGGCGGTGCAGTGGTTGGCGCCGGGGCGCTCGTCGGCTGCGTTACAGCGCCGGAAGTTGGCGCAACAGGCGCGGCGGTGGGCGGTGCACTTGTGGGCTGCGCGGCAGGCGCGCACGCCGCAATGCCGAGTGCAATCAAGATGCCCAAAACGGCGAGTCCACTCCTGCGGAAATTGCGTTTTAACATTCTCTCCTCCTCTTTTGTGAATCAATGGTCAGCACGCAAGCACGAGACGAATATGTTGCTGTTGCACCTCCTCTATGCCGAGTCCAAGCCAAAGTCGCCACGAGCAAATCCAAAGCAGGTCACGGGGTCTTTATCCCCCCCCATAGGGGATGGGGGGATGACGCGAGTGATTATATAGAGTCAGACTTGCTTGTCAAGCGTTCTGACACACAACGCGAAACTTCCCTCTACCGCGCCCGTCCGCTCACGCTGTCCTGTTCGCCAAAACGAGACGATGGCTCGAATTTTTTGCTGCTCACTTGCTCCGCATGAGGTCCTTTGGAGTTTGCCCTGTTGATTCAGCGTGCCCGGCTTGTGTCTCGAAGAGCGCGAGCAAGACCAGTGCGCCGCTTAAAACCACGAGACCCGCCACTTGAGCAACACGCAAGCCCATCACCCATCCCACACTATCTCCGCGCAGCGGTTCAAACAATACGCGCACCCCTGCAAGTAACGCGATGGTGATGAGGAAATTTGCGCCGTCAAATCGGCGTTGTGGACGTGTCCAGCTAAACCAAAAAATCAACAGATACGCGCCCAGTTCGTACACTTGAACGGGATGCCGCAGTTCGCCCCACAGAAAAATCGCCCACGGCAGATTCGGCGCGGGAACGCCAAACGCGTCGCCCGTCAATACATTTCCAAAACTCAATACCGCCATCCCTATTGCAAGTGCGGGAGCCAACGCGTCCGCAAACAAACGCAGTGAAACTTGTTTGCGCTGCAAGTACGCGATGCCCGCAACCAATCCAAACAGCGCGCCCATCGTCAAATCCAACGTGCCGAAATTTAGCGCGACGATTTGCAGCGGCTCGGCGATGAACGCATCCAGATAGCGCAGTACATATACAAGGCGCGCGGCGACAATCCCCACGCCCATCGTCCACACGAGCGCGCCCGCAAAAACATCATCGCGCAATTTCAAGCGCGTTGCCGCGCGTTCGCCGACTTCTTGCAAAACAAAAAACGCCGCGAGCCAAGTCAGCGGCGCGACGGGAACGGTGAACGGACCGAGCTGCAAAACGGGCAGCATCTTTATTTTTCCTCCAGCAACGTTTTTATTTTCCCTTCGATAAATTCACGCGACATCGAACCGCCAATCATCATATCGCGAATCACACCTCTGCGGTCAACGAAAAAAGAAGTGGGCAGCGCGCTGACGAGATACTGCCGATTAATCGCCCCATCGCCGTCGAGCAACAACGGGAACGAGAGATTGTATTTCGCGCCAAACGCGTTGACTATATCCGCGCTTTCCATTTGGTCCACTGCCAGCACGACAAAACCCGCGTCCTTGTGCGCGCGATAGGCAGCGTCAAGCGCCGGCATCTCGGCGCGGCACGGCGGACACCACGTCGCCCAAAAATTCACCAACACGACTTTGCCTTTTAACTCGGCGAGCGTAAAGGATTCGCCTTGGGTTGAAGTCAGGGTGAAATTCGGCGCGGCGAATCCCGTATGCGGCTGCGCGAGCGTCGGGGTTGCCGCAATTTCGGGCAAGCGGTTGAACCACGTCCACGCCGCGCCCAGCGCAATGACGAGCGCGACGGCAAGATAGAGCCGCACCCCGGTCAAGTTTGCCGCGAGGCGGTTCGAGAGTGATGTTTGTGCTTTCATTCTTGCCTCACCACAATCCTTCCGATGCTTGCTCAGTGATAAAACCATTCTCCATTTTTATTCCTCCGCAAAAATTTTTTGCAGCTGCTCGTCAATATACTGCTCACTCATTGCGCCGACACGCGCCGCGCGAATGACGCCGCGGCGGTCAATGAAAAAACTGGTTGGCAAACCGAGAACGTTGTAGGCAGTCCCTGCGCGTCCGTCGCTGTCCAAGAGTACGGGAAAGGTCAAACTCAATTCGCCGAGAAATCTCCGCACCGCGTCCACGCCGGAATCATCTTTGACGTCCACCGCGAGAATCACAAACTTTTCACTCTCTTTGTATGCGCGATATTTTTTCTCCATGACGGGCATTTCGATACGACACGGCGCGCACCATGTCGCCCAAAAATTTACAAGTACGGGTTTGCCGCGCAAGTCAGACAAGCGCACCGTTTCATCTTTTAAATCCGTGAGTTCGATTTCGGGCGCTTGACTGCCAACACTCCAGCCGATCGCGTTGGCGTCCGCTTGCGCAACGGCGGTGGGGTACGTGTTTGCGTCAAAAGTTGGGCGTTCGCGGCGCGCCAGCGCGAGGGGGTCGAATGGCTGCCCCATGCTGAGCGCGTAGATTGCCAGCGCGCCGAACGCGAGTAAACCCACCCCGCTGACCAACAGAATCCAGAGCGCGACATTCCGTTTCATGGTTGCTGCTTTTCCAGAATGGGAAATCCCGCCTGTTGCCAGCCGAGCATGCCGCGGTCCAGATTCCAAATATTGGTATATCCCAATTTGACCAATTTTTCGGCGGCGATTTGACTCATGCGTCCACTCTGACAGTACAGGACAACCTGCGCGGATTTGTCTTGGGGCAGCTTGTTGAGATTTTTTTCAATCACATCGTAGGCGATGAACGCGTCCGTTTTTCCGATTTCGCCTTCGTACGGAATATGAACGTTGATGAGCGGAAATTTTTTGTTCACCAACAATGCGTTCAATTCAACCGGCGAAATGTTGGTGTATGCGCCGCCTTGTATCTCGACGCGCGTGCCGAGCGGTCCGGAACGCGGCGTGTTGTTGTTTGCATTGCTGTCGCACGCGGCGAGCAGAATGACAAACACTGCCAGCAGGAAAAATGTCGGGGGTAATTTCATTTTCTTTTTCTTGGACGACTGTAGGTCATAGGTCACTGTGAACATCTCACATCTCATCCTTGTCAAGAGTCGAGCTAGGGGACAAATTCAGGTCCCTTGTCTCGATTGTTGTTGATAAATGTTAGAACGGCTTGGTCGTTTATGCCATTGCAGCGTTGCCAACGCGTCCATGCTGCGAGGACCACTTTATCTTTTAGGTTCGTCCATGGCGCAACAATCACCTTGCGCTCGGCGCCGACAAGATTTTCCAACTGAACGCGTTCCGCGTCGCTCAAATTGTTGTAATAAACAATCACGCGCCCATGTTCGAGACTATGCACGCCGCGCGACAAATCACTGTTGTTCAGCGGTTCGCGCAAAATGCCATTGGCAAGCGGAGCATTGAGGTGCGAACCCGACAGCGGCGGGTAATCCGTGTACGCCGGAATCTGTGTGCCCTCCGGCAAATCGCCGCGCCCGTAACTTGTGACGGATTGTGGCGGAGAACATTCGCCGGGCGCAAGCGCGAGCGTTTCAAGCGGTGTTTCACGCGGTCCATACAGCTGCCAAAGTACGACCGCAGCAATCAAAATCGCCGGCGTTGCAATCACGGCAAAAATCAAAGTGTAGCGTTGGCGGCGTTTCACCGCGCGTTCCTGTTCACGCTGCGCGCGTTTTTCTAATTTCTTGTTCTTGTCAGCCATATTCCTTATTGAGTTCTTTCCTGCTCAAGTCTCGCCGCCGTATCCTGCGCGGGCGGAATTTCGCCCACGAGACGAGCAATGACGATGGCGCGGTGCGAGTTTGACCATTCGGGCCAACAGCTAATGAGCGTCAGCCGCGCGTCGTTGGTAGGTTGCATCACCTTGGCGTTTTCAAGACGTTTTGCCATTGGCACGTCGCGTTCGGCGACGATGTAGGATAACGCGACGCGGTAGAGAAAACTTGTTCCCGCCGCGTTGGTGACGGTGATTTCATCCCCCTCCTTCAACGTGTACAATTTTTTAAACACCGCCGTTCCCAAGTTATTGTGTCCCGCCATCACCACGTTGCCGCGTTCGCCGGGATTCACGCTGTTCAATGCCCAACCCACTTCATTCAACGGCACATCCCAGTCTGTGACCGGTTTCCCATCCAACAAGGTTTCTTTCCAGCCCATTTCCAATACTGCCGCGTCCACGTCGAGTGTAGGAATGCGAATGCGCGCCGCGCGCGGCAGGGAACCTATGGGCGCGCCGTACGACGCGGGGATGGGCGAGGGTGAGGGTGTTGACGTACGTGTCGCCGTTGCAGCCGTACGTGTTGGCGTACTCGTACGGGACGGGCGCGCGACTGGGGCTGTGGGTGTCTCTAGACGAATCGGCGACGCGCTTGGTGTAACGGTGCGCGTGACCGTCGGCAATGGTGTTGCGGTGTCCAACAGCGCGGATGATTGTGCTACAACAGACTCTGCCCCTACATCCAAAGTCGGCGGTGTATCAACAATGTTTGCGCCAAACACAGAGATTTGCTGTTGGGTAAAAATAAATCCTGTATAGCCAAATAGCGCCAAACCAAGCAACAGGAAAATGATTCCGACACGTTTGCGGATACGCTGCATGACTGTTAACTTCCCCACGCGTCCAGCGCCTCTTGGGCGGGACTAAAATTTTTGTTCAAGCGCAGCGCGCTTTCGAACGCGGCGCGCGCTTCGGCATCGCGCCCCAATGCTTGGAGCGCCAAACCGCGATAGTAATGCGATTCTTCTAAATTTTCAGCGCCGCGCAGCGTTGCGTCCGCGAGCGCGAGAATTTCATCGTAGCGTTTTGTCTCGTAATAGGCGCGATACGCGCCGAACTGATACCACATCATTCGCCAGGGCAACTTGAGCAGACGCGCGCGGTCAAACGCCGCCGCGGCTTGGTCGTACTGCGCGAGCCCATTCAAACTCGCGCCAAGATTAAAGTACGCAAACGCATCGTTTGGATTCGCTTGCATTTCCGCGCGGGCGCGCGCCACCGCATTCTCGTACATCACGCGGTCATCCCAGTCTGCGCCAACAATTTCACGCACGACTTGTTCTTTGTCTTTTGGATAGACAATGAGATAAAGCCGATTGAACGCGCGCCAATCGTTGTCCGCTTCCGCGAACGAAATTTTTTGGTCGGGTCCATTGTACGAATCCATAAAGGTGAACTGCGACTCATCGTAACCGACGAGCAATTTGTAGTGTCCCATCCAACCTTGCTTGGCGCGCGGCGGGTCAAACGCGGTTTCAATAAGGACGGGCATCTCGTTCGCCAGAATTTGCTTGAGCTGCTCCAGCGTACCGTTTTCGCGAACGACGACGTTCATGCCAATACCGGAAGCATACGCGGCGAGCTCACTCGGACTCACATTCTTGTCTTCAGGGTCGGGTTTGGTGAATGGCGCGATCAAGCGCTGCCCATCCGCGCGTCCGTAATAACTCAGGTACATGCCGAGCGTGGCGGGTCCGCAATTGTTCCACCACTGCGCTTCCCAGTTCACACCTTGCAAGTACATCTTTGACGGGAGGGCAAGACTTGGCGTTGTCGTCTGCGCGTGTCCTGATTCCAGCGCCAGTTGCGCGGCTTGCACCTGCGTTGTCGCGTCCGCGCTTTTCGCTTGAACATCTTTGCCTTGCGCGACACGCGTTGGAACGGAAACGGGTTGTGGGTCATTTTCCAAAACGGCAACGCTCAACGGCGGCGCAACGTACTGTGGTTGTTCGGCGCGCGGGAAAAATTCTTGTACGCGAGCGCGCGCGGCAAAATACTTTTGCTGCAGCCACACGCTTTGAGATTGCGCGAGCGGCAAAGCCAAACCAAACGCGACGAGCGCGCCGAGCAGCAGCAACAGAAAAACGAAATTGCGCTGTTCACGCGCGCGCTGACGCCGCGCGCGGGGGGATTGAACGTAAAGCGTGCGTCGCATTTATGGCTACCCCTTTACATACTTGTCGAAAAACGCAACCGTGCGCTGCATGGCAGTATTGAAATTAGTGGAGAGGTTGTGATTGTCGCCCGGGTACGTGTACAGTTCGGCAGTTTTGCCTGCCTTGAGAATTTCGTCATACAGCGCCTGCGAAAAACTCAAAGGCACTTCCGAATCTGCGGTGCCATGATGCAGCTGTAACGGACCCGACAATTCGGCGAGGTACGACGTGGCAGCGAGAGATGCCCAAAATTCGGGATTCTCTGCGGGCGACCCATACTGCTGTGTCAAGTCGCTTGGCGCGCGCGGCGCGCTGTGTGGAACATTCGCGCCACCACCCCACATTCCCACTTGCTGCGAGGGAGGCGCAACGGTGCCAGCCCAACTCACGCCCGCTTTGATGTCGGGACGAATCACCATCGCGCGCAGCACAATTTCTCCACCCAACGAATGACCCCACATGCCGATGCGGTTCGGGTCCGCGTCCGCGAATTTTTTCAATGCTTGCATCGCGTTCAACACATCAATCGTATAGCCCGGCGCAAAATGTCCGCTCGGCGCGCCCTCCGAATTGCCGTGCCCGCGATAATCCGACTTGAAGGTGATGTACCCCGCGCGCGCAATCGCATCTTGATAGGCAACATAACGCTCGGTGGTGCGATACTGCGACGGCGAAATGTAACCGTGATTGAAAAGAATGATGGGCCAGCCCGTGGCAGGTTTTTCACCATTCGGTACAGTGAGCAGTCCGTAAATTTTCAAACCGTCCGAAAGATGTGAAGCGATATAACGTTGATAGTTCGCGCCGGGCGTCAGCGTTTGCTCGATTACGATTTCGCCGCCGGAAAAATCGCGCGTGCGCAGAGCGGGAATCGTCAAAAGATTGAGCGGGGTCGCCGTCGGTTCGGGGCGCCGCGTCCCGGTTGCGGTGGCAACGCGCGCGGCATTCGTTTCGCTTGTCGGCGCGGCGACTTGGGTATCGGAAGTTGGGGTTCGTGAGACATTTCGCGTTGGTGATAGAGCAGTGGCAGAAATACGTGATGGGGCTGTCGTCGCCCGGGCAATGGTGGGCGCGCTGTTTGGCGATGCGTTACAGGCATACAGCATAAAGAGTAAAAAAAACAGCGTGAACAAAAATACTTTTGAACGGAACATACTTGGTCTTTCTGGGAGCGGAGACCTTTGGCAAAACGAATTTCGCGACGGGGTTCTTGAGCGTTGTCACGGCGCGGGTGGGGTTGCGATTTCGTCTTCCGTTGTTCGCAGATATTGAAACTCGCGATGTTCCCTTGTCCACAAACTTTTGAAATACGCGAGCAGCGCGCGAATGTCGGCGTCGCTCAATTTGTCGCCGAATGGCTGCATACGAATTGGTTGATTGGGACGCAGTGTGTCGCGGATGCCGTCGCGAATCGCTTCGTAAATGACGCGGTCAGGATGATGCCACGTATGCCCATCGTCATTGTGCGGCGGCGGTGGAAAATTCAAATTGTCGTCAGGCGTCTTCCAATTTGCCGCGCCTTCGGCATTGGCGCCGTGACAGGAGGCGCAGTACTGTTGATAAATTTGTTTGCCGCGCGCGATTTGAGAAGCATCCAAGGTGGGCAGCGGGGGAACGGCGGTGTTGTACTGATTCACCAATGGTGGTTCCGGCGCGCACGCTGCCAAGAACAGAAATGCAACGGCGAAACAAGAAACGGCAAGATAGCGCATCACTCACTCGGTTTCGAAAACGCATACGCGCCTTGTTCCACCCAACTTTGCGCGCGCGATTTTTTCTCTTGTGGGTCAGGGAACAGCGTAACAATGACCGCGAGCAGATACAAAAGCCCGCCCATCCAGACCCACGCCACCATCGGATTCACATAGACGCGAAAACTAACGTATTCGAAATTGTTCTCCCACCCTTGAATGATGGCGTACACGTCTTGGCGAAAAAAGGGCGCGTCGCCGTAAATCGCGGGGTCCGTCATGTTTTGCTGTTGACGCGGATAGTAGGTGGTGGAAGGTTGCAGCGTCGTGATGCGTTTCCCTTCTTGATAGACGCCGAGCGTCGCCTGCGCGGTGATGCCTTCGCCGTTCGGAATGTTCGGCGTAAAATTTTCAAAGACAATCGCATAGCCGCGCGTTTCCCAACTCTCGCCCAATTGCATCGCGCGCACTTGATCCGTTTCGTAATTGCGCGAGCCGATGACGCCGATTGCCAGAATCGCCACCGCGAGATGAATCAAATAGCCGCCGTAGCGCCGATGATTGCGATTGAGCAATTGTCCAAAGGCGGCGAAAAAATTCTCGCGCGTATTTTTTTGGCGCGCCCGCGTCGCCCAAACGATATCGGCGAGCGTCGCAGAAATCACAAAGCCGACAAGCGTCATGCCGAACAGCGGAATGAGGTCGCGATTTCCCAAAACAAAAGTGAACGCGACAAACAGCGCGGTGGCAAGCAACGGCACAATCACTTTGCGTCTCAATTTTGATAGCGTTGCGCCGCCCCAGCCGATGAGGGGAATGACGCCCATCAATAAAAAGATGCCGACAAGGAGGATGCCGACGACGAGATT
>CALMZO010000276.1 GCA_937870825.1 uncultured Chloroflexota bacterium
GACCTTTCCGCTGATGGTCGCGGGACAGATCGGCTTCGAGTTCCTGGACGATGACCACCCGCCCGACATCAGCGTCTGGAAGGTGTCAGGCGACGAGGTGCTGTTCCAGGTCGACCCCAAGAGCCCGGAGGAGGTCACCTCGATCCTGCTGGCGCTGCTGCGCACCATGCGGATGTACGAGGACAAGCACTTCCAGGCGCTGCCGCTGCGGTTGAAGGGCACGGCCTGGCTGGCCGACGTGGGCGGGCCGAACATCGAGATCGAGATCCCCGAGCTCTCCAGCGGCCAGGGCGCGCACCTGGACTACATCGGCCCCGACATCGACCTGGGCTTCCGGATCACCAAGTTCGCCAGGCCGGGGATCATGGTGCTGTCGCTGGACGTGCTGGAGGTGGTGCTGGCGGCGACCAACGCGCGGCGCGCGGCGTTCGAGCTGCTGTGTTTGCTCTTGTTGCGCGCCGTTTAGAATGAGACCCAGCGCATACGCGAGATAGCTGTTGAATGGGCGTCCCTGGTCGCTGGCAAGGTCTTGGATGGTGCGCGCATCCAAGAGTTGATTTGTCGCAATCAATCCAACGCTTCGCATACCGCGCGGCGCGTCTCCGGCAGGATGCTGTGCCATGACAAATTTGCGCGCGTATTCTTCGGGCGAGTCGGTCATTTGCGCGTCGGCCGGATTGAAGGATGGTTTGTCACCGCCTTTGTTCCCGTTCAAAAAGACGTGCAATAGTTTGCGCGCCCAGCGCACATGCACCAATTCCAAAATGTCAACGAGAGGCAACCGATACACATAGCTGCCTGCGGAAGAAACGACTGCCTTGTCAAGGTTTTCCTGCCGCGCGTCAATGCTGGTGCGCAAGTCCGCGCGATAATCCACGCGGTCTCCCGCATTCACGGCACTATCGAGGCGGAAACCAATAACATCTGCCATCGAAGCGAACGTCGTTGCCCACGGCGCGGTTTCTTTACCTGCGCCGTGTTCGGGCGTAGCATTGCCGCCAAACAACATTACATCGTCAAACATGCGCCAGTCGCAAATTTGGGCGAGATATGCTTGCTCCGCGGCAGAAGGTTTTTCCGTTGCCCAATAGTCCATTGGGAATGGAAAACCCTTGGACATTTGGAATCGCTGCAACTCGCGCGCAGATGCCATTTCATTGATTTCAAGACGGGTCGCATCTTGCACGAGTTCTTGAAACGCGCCTGCGGTGGTGAAATATCCTTCTAGCGTGACAGTCCCGCCCAGCACGCGCCCACGCGCCGCTTGACGCGCAAGATAAGCAACATCAAACAGTGTCCCACTCATCCCACCCGCCAATGAGCCGATGACAATAATTCGCACGCGGTTTTTGTCTGCAACTGCAGACGCGCCATCGCCAAGAAATTGCCACAAGCGAGATGCATCATTAAAGCGGGATGCATCTGGAGAGGTTAATGTCGCCTGCTCGCCGGTACGCACTTTGTCAATCAAACCTGCGCGCGCCATTGGGCGGCGCCCCCCCGCACCGTAGCCCAAGTCAAGAGCTGCCTCTGGAAGCGCCCGATACTCTGCATACGGGAACCATCCTGCGAGTGCGGCGTCGTTTGCCGTCGCTCCTTGTCGAACGATGGACGCCAGATTTTGATTCATCAAGAGAATTTCGTTCGGCGTTAGTGATTCGCCTGCAAACTCGACACCGACAAGTTGTCCTTGCGCGTCATACAGCACGTTCGTTTCTTCCCGTTCTGCCGTGTCAAGCAGGGCAAAGCGTACTTTATCGGGAAGTTGACCCGCGCCGCCATCGCGGAGTGCCTTTTTCAAATGTGTCAAAACCCAGCGCCCTGTGCCTCCCACGCCAACAATCAGCGTTGGTGTAACTTGCCAGAACGGCTCAAGCGGCACCGCCTCTAGAATTCCTGGCTCAAATCGGATTTTTTCTCGATCAGGAGGAGGAGGTGGTGGCTCTTTATGGAACCGGCGGCATAACCACCATGCCAAAAGCACGAGCAAGAATGGAATCAAGCAGGGCCACAGCGCTACGAGCGCGGGGAGAGGGTCAATCTGTGGCGGCTCTCCTTGGAACGGGAGATGCTCAAAGACACCCTTAACGGACGCGCTTGAAACTGGCTCGGCGGGTCCCGAATTTCCATTTTCATCCACACGCGTAATGAAAATATCGTACGCCGAGTCATTACGCTTGCTATTAAACGCGAGAAATTCTCCAGTGCGTGACCATGAGGGCCACGAGTTGCTCACATTTTCAAGTGGTGTGCCGTCCGCGGCGTCATTTGCAGCGAGCCGAATCGCTTTGCCACCTTCGGCAGGCACAATAAATATCTCGGCTTCGGGCGCGGCGTAGGTTGTGCCGCCGCGCGTGTGCCGTGTAAAAGCGAGCCAACGCCCATCGGGAGAATAAGCAGGATAATAATTGAATCCATCGCCGCTCGCGCCGGTGAGAGGCGTCGCGTTGCCGCCGGTTGCAGGAACCGTATAGATGTCCGTTGGACTATCAAATGTCCACGAATTGCTCGGACGCTGACCGCGCACGAAGGCAATTGTTTGCCCATCAGATGACCACGAGGGCATCTGCTCAAATTCGTTCGGCGAACTTGCCCCATCCAATTTTGTAATCGTCTTTTTTGGAATATCCACAATCGCAATGTCGCTATCCGTTGTCGAAACGGCAAGCTGCGTTCCATCGGGAGACCACGCCGTGTAGGAACCTTGTATCTGTGGAATGTCCACTTTCTTGCCGTCCAAACTATAGACGACGATATTTCCACCCGCGCCGCCGGATACTGCGGCGATGCGATGACTTGTGGATGAAACCGAATGACAACCAGTGCATTGTCCGTTACTGATGTGTGTGAACTCTTGAGCAGGTTTTGTGCCTTCTCTATCGGTGACAAAGATGCGCCCGTTCCCTCCGCCCTCACCGATGCGCCAAAAATAGAGGGCGTCGCGGCTGATGCACGCGGAATTGCTCAAGGCATTCCAAATGAACCACAACAGAATCAAAAAGAGAGGCAACAGGAGCCAAGGAATCCAGCGGCAGTAGTTTGGCGTTTGTGGAGGTGTCTCATATTGTTTAGCGCGTTCCTTTAGTATCTGCCGGAACCACCAAATAAAAAAGATGAGTAAAAGTAAGGCGAGCAACAAAAGCGGTAAGAGTGAATCGCAAAAAAGGTTGAACATGATTTCGGCTCCCTGCTCAGGAATCGAAGGCACTGGGGTTGGTAGTGGCGTGGGACGCGGTGTATTGGTTGGGCGTGGTGTGGGAGTGCGTGTGCTTGTCAGCGTTGGCGTATTGGTCGGCGGCGCTTGGATTGCGACAGGCAAGCCAGACGGTTGATTCACTGTTTTTTCTTCACTGCCACATTCTTTGAAAGAAATCACATCGCCGCGGTCCACGTTGAAACTTCCCGTTGCGCGAGGTTTAGCGCGATACGTGAATTTCGTCGGTGTGTCAAGAATTTCTTTGAGAGTCCATGTGATTTTGTCGCCATTGACAACGCCGGCAGGTTGGATGGAATTCGGT
>CALMZO010000277.1 GCA_937870825.1 uncultured Chloroflexota bacterium
TGACCTTGAATAAAAGGTGGGAACGTTGCATGAGAATCCTCCTGGAAATATCGAGCATGTTGGGTTGTGGTGGTAGAAGAAAAGGGGTTGTGAGAGGTGTTGATTACACCTGACGTTGGGTATTTCGGTTGTAGGTCGCGCCCGCATAATCACGCAGGGGTTCTACCGTGACCAGCACCGGAATAAAGCGCGCGGCGTTCTTTTGCTCGTCCTCTAAATCCGTGAACGGGGTCTTGTAAAGTTCTCGCACGCCATTGCAGATGGGGTCATACTCAGATTCCTTTCGATACTCGGGACGTTTGGCGAACATGATGGTCGTGAGTTTGCCGTCGGCGAGCGGCACGCCGGAATTGAGCCAGCGCGCAATCCAACGCGCTTGTGTGCCCGAGTTGAAGGGAATGCCTTCCTGCTCCATCGCTTCCATCAAATCGTGATGCACTTTGAACGGCATCCCGTTCTCATCCGCGTTGTTTTCACCGGTTGCTTCGGCGCGGTCCACCATTCGCAGATAGCGTCGCGCGAGTTCGCGCAGCATTGTGCTGGGGCGCACCTGGCGTGGAATCCACGAATCCGAAATTCGTGTTTTGGATATCTGGCTCAACATGCAAACCTCCGCTGTCGTTTCCTTGGGCGACCTTTAAGGTTTTACCAAACGGGTTTGGTCGGCAATCTGGCAGGCTGGTTGGAGCTGCCGCGATGACGAGCATCGAAAACCCTCAAAGGTCTCACTTACGATAGGAAAGAGGATACGTGAAATGACCGGAGGGTGGTGTCAGAAATCCTTGAACGAACGAGGGAAAAGGTTTGATTAAAGCGGCGCCAGACCGTTCTTGATGGCAAAGCGGACGAGGGATGCAATGTCGTGAATATCCAATTTGGTCATCACGCGGCTGCGGTACGTCTCGACGCTCTTGGGCGAAAGGGCGAGCAAGTCGGCAATTTGCTGCGTGGATTTGCCTTCGGCAATCAATTGGAGGATTTCACGTTCGCGTTGGGAAAGTCCTTCGAGGGGATTCCGATATTGATGCGATTGCAGCGTATGGCTAATCAGTTCATCTGCCACTTGGGGACTGAGGAAACGTTTTCGCGAATGGACCGCGCGTATTGCATCTGCGACTTCGCGTGCGGCAGACTCTTTGAGGATATAGCCCAACGCGCCCGCGTCGAGGGCGCGCAGTGCATATTCGGGGTTCGAGTGCATTGACAAAATGACGATTTGAATCGTCGGCGCGCTCGCGCGAATTTCGGGAATCGCGTCTATCCCATTGAGCTGCGGCATTGTAATATCGAGGACGGCAACATCGGGATTGAGTTTTTGCACGAGGCGAATCGCTTCCAGTCCATTCGCCGCTTCGCCAATGACGCGGATGTCCGGCGTGCCTTCCAACATGAGACGCAGCCCATCGCGAATCACCGCGTGGTCATCCACAAGAATCGCCGTAATCATCGGTCACCTCGCAATCTCGACAGTTACGCGAGTTCCTTTGCCGATGGCGCATTCCACCCAAAGGCGTCCGCCAATGGCTTCGGCGCGTTCTCGCATATCCACCAACCCGATTCCGTTTTTCGACGGGTCTCGCCGCATGGAGGGAAAATCGAATCCCACCCCATCATCGTGAATCACAAGCACAATCCGCTGTTTGTTCTCTTCCAACCGGAGGGTCACATTTTTCGCGTGCGCGTGCTTGGCAACATTTGTCAACGCCTCTTGCGTGATTCGAAACAGCGCGGTTTCCACAGACTGCTGCAAACGCGGTTGGATGTCCTGAATTTCGAGTATCACCGAAATCTCGGTACGTTTGGAAAACTGAATGCCGTACCACCGCAGCGCAGCCGCCAACCCGAAATCATCCAAAACGGACGGACGCAGTTCCGCCATCATACTGCGGATGCGCTGAACCACTTCTTCCAAGAGACTGCTTGATTCTTCGATACGCGCACGCAGCGAGTGGGATGCCTGCGGGACCGCTTCGGGAGGCAGCTGATTTGCAATGGCGTGCAGGTTGATATTCAACGCCGTGAGATTTTGCCCAACCATGTCGTGCAGGTCGCGCGTCATTTGCCGCCGTTCGCTTTCAATCAATTCGCTCTGCCGATGGGCAAGAAATTGCAGACGCTCACGCGTGGTGTGCAGCACTTGGCGCAATTCCCCTTGCTCGAGCGCGACTGCGAGAATATCCGCCACCTGGCGCGCCATCTCGAGCTGCGCGTCGTCGGGTTCAGGCGGCGCCTCTGTAATGAGAATCAAACTTCCCATCTGGCCCTCGCCGCGCCGCAGCGGAATGTTTAAAAAAGAGGACGTCCTTTCAAGATTCAGCTCGGCGCACAATGCCTCGGCAAATTTGGAATCCTCCGGGATGATGACCTCTGTTTGATTTGCGCGGCGTAAAACAAACTCGGCAAGGACGCGTCCGGCAGAATCGAGGGGCAGGCGCCGCGCGGGCGCGCGTTCCGGCATGGGCGAACGGAGCAGAATGACCAATTCGCGGCGCATCAGGTCCGGTACAAGGACGCAGGCATGTGGGTACTGCAAGAGGTCTGCAAGGCGCTCCAGAACAATCTGCGCGCTCGCTTCGGCAGACTGAGCGCCGAGTGTGGATTGAAGGATTTCGTTTAACGCTTCGACCTGGACTGCGCGTTTTTCCAAGTTCTGCCGCGCAGATTTTGCGGCTTTGGTTCTGGATTTCATTCGTCCGCCAAAAGGGGAAAACAAGTGGGCTGTGAAAAAATAAAGCGAATGGGATGTTTTGGAATTCCGGTACCGATTATACATCCGAAAAGACGGCGCGAGGAGAATCGCAGGGCTGCTCCAAGAGCTTGTCTCCTGTCGAGCCACCCGCCCGCCATGGACCGGATTTTCATAATCTGCAACACGAATCCTTGCCCGAAACTGCGGCGGGACGGTTTGGCAGACCCGAATCAATAGTTTCGCAACATTTCATCAAGTTCTCCTGACAGACAAAAACCCCACTTGGCTTTATCTTGGGGGCAATGATTCGAATCTTGAGAAATTGGTCGCACATTGGCAGAACGCCAGACAAATGGGGGTAAATCATGAAGACGCAAACAACTTTCAAACTCGTACTCGCAATCGCACTTTTGGGGCTTGCCGCATTCGCCCTGACACCCGCACGCGCGGCAGCATCCTCGCAAGGCGGTCAGCCGCAAAATTCAATTCAGGCAAACAGCCCGCAGGTTGCAGTACTGATTGCTTTTTCTGCCAAAGCGACCAAGAGCCACACGGTTCGCGTCAGTTGGGAAACCGGAGCCGAATTTACATTGGTGGGCTTTCACGTGTATCGCAAAACAAAAAACTCGGATTGGGTAAAAATGACAAATTCCATGATTTCACCTGATGTAGCTGGCGGCATCACGGGCAGTACGTATTCATTTGTGGATAAAAAGGTTCGCAAGGGGAAACTATACAGCTACCGCCTGGAGTTGGTTTCTTCGACGGGCAATTCCGAATGGAGTGACATTGTTACTGTTAAAGGGAAATAATGAAATTCGCCCGCGCAGAGCCTCACTTTCTTGGAGCACGAGCAGACATATTGGTCTGCTCGTTTTTTTTGCCCCTTTGTTTTGTTTTGAAAAAAGTGTGCGTGTGTCAGCGCTTGACGCATTTGCTACACTGTCCGCCCGACTGCTTCGGCAATCCTTCGCACTTCTTTCACCATCTGCGCGAATTTTTCCGGTTTCAATGATTGACCCCCGTCGCTCAATGCTTTGGCAGGATTCGGATGCACTTCGACAATCAACCCATCCGCACCCGCCGCTACCGCGCCGCGCGCAATCGGAGTAACCAAATCCCATTTGCCCGTGCCGTGACTCGGGTCCGCGATGACAGGGAGATGCGTCATTTGTTTGAGGACCGGGATCGCGTTAATGTCAAAGGTGTTGCGCGTCGCGGTCTCGTACGTACGAATCCCGCGTTCGCACAACAGGACGCGATGATTCCCGTGCGACAAAATATATTCCGCCGCCATGATGAGCTCTTCAATGGTTGCCATCAGACCGCGTTTCAAAAGCACAGGTTTTTGGGTTTCGCCGACGGCGTGCAGGAGCGCGAAATTTTGCATGTTGCGCGCGCCGATTTGCAAAACGTCCGCGTATTGTGCGACCAGCGAAACATCGGTGGGCGACATGACTTCGGTGACGGTGGGAAGTCCGTATTTTTCTTTTGCCTCACGCAAGAGTTCGAGCCCTTTTAGCCCCAGTCCCTGAAACGAGTACGGCGAAGTGCGCGGTTTGTACGCGCCCGCGCGCAACAGTTTTGCCCCCGCCTCTTTGACCGCGTGTACCGATTCCATCAACTGCTCGCGCGATTCAATCGAACACGGTCCCGCAATAATCGGAATCGTTTTCGTTCCAAAGGCAACACCGTTGATGCGAATGATGGAATCGTCAGGGTGAAAATCGCGGCTCGCCAGTTTGAACGGATGCAAAATTCGCATACAGCGTTCCACGCCGTCGAGCATGGAAAAATTTTCGGGTTCGAGCGCGCGTTCGTCGCCGATGACGCCAATGATGGTGCGCTCTTCGCCGGGCGACAGATGCGCTTTAAAGCCCATCTCTTCAATATGCGAGACGACGCGTCCGATTTCTTCCGCCGACGCGTGATGTTTCATGACAATAACCATTGCCGATTGCTCCTTTATGGGCGGCAGCTCATCAGCCACAATGAGCGGCAGCATTGTTAGGGGAGTCGCGCGTGCAGTGAGCATGATGACCTCCTGAGACAAATCGCAGATTTGTGAGCACAGCGTCGGCGGTGTGCCATTTTTGGGAGAAACATCATGGCACACTGCAACGAAATCCGTTGCCAACAAAAAGAGCGTGGGGTCGAAACCCCACGCTCCTCGTTGGTGTGCCTGTTGTGAATTTAGATTCCGCTCGGCACGCGTGGCTGTTCGACCTTTGGGTTGGCAAAGGTAAAGTAAAACCACGCATAAAAGTAGCCGAAGCGGTTTTGCATCTTGTTGTGGCGAGTATATGCAAATCAAGCTTGATGTCAAATGAATTCGCTGTCACCGGGCTTTGCCCTTTTGGTACAGGAACAGACCTCCGGCGGTGTTTGTGTACACGGCGTGTGCACACAACGTGTATCGCGGGAGGTCTTGATTTCCATGACTCTCCTCAAAACGGGTGAGTCATTTTTTTTGAACTCGACGCGCCGTCGTTACGGACTTGGTTGTCCCGGCGCGGGGTTCTGCGGTTGCGGTTGTTGCGCCGGCGGCTGTTGGGGTGCCGGTTGCGGCTGCGTATTCGCAGGCGGATTTACATTCACATCAATTTGATTCGGGAATATCGTCGCACCTGCCCCTGTGAAATAAAGTAGCCCAACAATCACAATCAGCGCCAAGATCACAATCGCGACAATGGCCACGCCACCGCCGCCGCTGTTCACTACAGTTGTTCGTTCTGTCATATGTTCGCTCCTTTGGTTCGCGCAAAATGCGCGTTCAAATTCTGCGTCAAGTATAAGAGTGTTCACTTCCAAGCGTCCATCTATCCATTCACATAAATTAGATACAGGTCGGGGTATATTTGCATGTGAAATTTTTTTCACATGTATGTAACGCGCCAACTGCCCCCGGAACCTCGAATTTTTCGAGGTGCGGCTTGTAGGAACAAGTTCGACAGGCATGTTGGAACCGTACCGACACGGGTTTCAGAACTTTGCCGATACTGACCCCTCAGCAAAACGGGTATTTTATGTACACGATAGAGTGTGCAATACGTCCCAAAAAAAGGCGAGAAAGGTTTGCCGTAGGAACGCATGATTTTGAGATGTATTGACCGACCCAAAAGGAGAACACGATGTCGTACACAGCATTCTCGTATTCCCAGTACTTGAAGCGAAAGCACAACCACAACCCCGGCTCGCGCCGCTGGCTTGTCATTTTTGCGTTGTGGGTCGCGCTGATTATTCCGCTGTTTGCGTATGGTGTTTCGGCTTCGCAAGCGGGCAAACCTGTCCTGCGCGTGGCGAGTGAACAAGTGGCGAGCGCGGATGTGAATTTTGTTTCCTATCAAAATACATTCGCCGTTGACAATGCCGTGACGGCAGCACCAAACACAACCCTCAATGCCGCGCCACAAATGCCGTCCGATCCGGGTACATTGGAACATGCCGCGCTTTTGCATCCTGACAAGACAACCCGCGTCGAAGCAACGGCGGCGCTGAATCGTACGCGTCAGGCGTGGTCCAGGACGCTCGGCATTGAAATGAACGAGTGGAATGCTGTCGCCACTGCCCGTGCGACGAGCAAGGTTGTAATTGCCGTTCTGCGTGATTTGTATGTGAGTTATGACGGCGGGCAAACCTTTGAACAAAAGCAAAATGTTTTGCCGAGCATGGTCAACAGTTTGGCGGCACATCCGACGAATGACCGTGTTTTGTACGCCGGTGTAGACGGACTGGGATTTTATGCGAGTCAGGACGGCGGCAATACGTGGCACGCCTCGAACACGGGCATTCAAGTCATGCCGGGCGCGCGCTTTGGAATTACCGCTATCGAAATTGATGAACAAGCACCCGACACGATGTATATCGCCGCAGGTGTCTGGCTCGGCACAAACCAAATTACGTACCACCCGCTCGGCATTCTCAAGACAACGGATGGCGGGCAGACGTGGACCCGGTTCGAGACCGAGACGGTGGAGCCGGTTGAATACTTGATGCTGGACGGCAACACCCTCCATACGTGGAGCGGCGGACAGCATTCGAGTTACGCGATGCAATAAACAACACAGCACCCCGTCTTGCGGCGGGGTGCTGTTGAATTTTACAAAATGTATCTTGGAATATGCCTCCCATGATACGGGATGATAGATGCACAGGCGCGGGGTGGGCGAGTATAGTTCCGACATGGAAACTCCGCGCGTGACTCATCGCGAATCGATTTGGCTTGTCGGAAAACCACGTTTTTTGCGGGAAGCATTGGGTAGGGTTCTGGCTGAAAAATTCGCTTTTGTCCAGGTTCGGGATATTGCGGACACAGAGCCGCCTGCGCTGGCGCTGAATCCACCGCTCACCTGGCTCGTTTGGTTTTTGAGTACGAACGAAACGGTGTCGAGCGCGTGTGAAAAAATCGGCGCGCACGCCTTGGTGCTGAATTTCTTGATGATTCAAAATAATGGGCACGCGTTCGCGCACTGGGCAAATCACAATGAACGGCACTTTGACGATATTTCGTTGTCGCAAGTGATTGCCTTGTTAGGAGCGTCATTGGCTGTCCCCGACAGACGGGGACGAGGAGAAACACATGCTACCCATACACAATGAATCGCGTCGCGTACATTTTCCGCTTGTAACGTACGCCATCATCGCACTGAACGTCATCATGTTTGTTTTGCAGATGACATTCGGCGACAACTTTACGCTCGAATACGCGCTCGTTCCGGCAAACGTGGTGCGGGGCGAGGCGCTGCTGACGGTTTTGACATCAATGTTCTTGCACGCGGGTTTTTTGCATATTTTCAGCAACATGATTTACCTGTGGGTCTTTGGACCTGCGCTCGAAGATGTGATGGGTTCGATTCCGTACGGCATTTTTTATTTGTTGTGCGGTGTTGCGGCCACAGTGCTTCAAGTGGTCGTCAACATGAATTCGCAGGTGCCGAATCTCGGAGCAAGCGGCGCAGTCGCCGGCGTGTTGGGCGGATACATCTTGCTGTTTCCGCGTGACACCATTCGCACGGTGAGCATGATTGGCGGCGGCATGTTGTCGAACCGCATCAGCGCATTGGTGCTGATTGGATTTTGGTTCATCCTGCAATTGTTTAGCGGACTCGGTTCGATTGCTGATTTGAATTCGGACCAGGGAGGCGTTGCGTACTTTGCCCACATCGGCGGTTTCGTCGCCGGCGTTGCGCTCGTCAAATTGTTTGCGCGGCGTCCGCCGAACAATGTTGCCGAGTTAATTTAATACACATTTTTTCATTTCACTTGAGGCGTGAGAAACATCTCACGCCTCTTGAATTGGTAAAGGTTTGTCCTTTACCGGGATTCAATCAAAGGAGCTGTCATTTGTTCCATACAAAGCAAATGGAACAAATGGCGAGGAAAACATCATGGACCCTATTGTTACTACATGGAACAACATCGTGACCTCGATTCAACTTTATGCGCCGAGCATTTTGAGCGCGCTGGTGTTGATTGTGGTCGCGTGGCTCGTTGCGATGCTGCTGCGCGCGGTTACCGAACGCGTGCTGCGCGCGATTCGGTTTGACGAACGCTTCGGGCGCGATGTCGGAGACCCGCGCACCGTTACGCCGTTGTCGAAAACGATTGGCAATGCCGTCTTTTGGCTCACCATTCTTTTCTTTCTTCCCGCCATTCTCGGCGCGCTGAATTTGCCCGGCATTCTCTTGCCGGTACAAAACATGGTCAACACCGCGCTGACGTTCTTGCCGAACATCATTGCCGCCGTACTGATTCTTGCCGTCGGTTGGTTCGTCGCATCCATCGTCAAGCGGATTCTCACCACCCTCTTTGATGCGATTGGCGTTGACCGTTTGGCAGCGCGTGTCGGCATCAATCAAGCGCTCGGCAGCCAGCGCTTGTCGAACGTGTTGGCGACGATTGTGTACTTTATCATTTTGATTCCCGTGCTGATTGCGGCGCTGAACGCGCTGCAACTCGACGCGATTACGGCGCCCGCGAGCGCGATGCTCAACAACATTCTGCTTGCAATTCCCAACATCTTTGCGGCGTTCCTCTTGCTCGCGATTGCATACGTCGTCGCGCAAGTGATTGCCGGACTCGTGAGCAACGTTCTCGCGGCGGTGGGTTTCAACAATCTCATGGGCGCGCTCGGTTTGGGACGCGCACAGGCAGCGGTGAACCGTGCAACCATTGACGTGGCGCCTGTGAATCCCACAACGAATCGCGTGGAAGACGCGGCGCGTGCGATGGGACGCAAAACGCCTGCGGAATTGGCGGGCTATGTTGTGACCATCGCGGTCATGTTGTTCGCGGCGGTGGAAGCCCTGCGGCTGCTCGGTTTCGTCGCCCTTGCGGAGCTGACGTTATCGTTCCTCGTGCTGCTGGGCCAGGTCCTGCTCGGCTTGATTATCTTTGCCGTCGGTCTGTGGCTGGCGAATGTGGCAGCGAGTGTGATTGAAGAATCGGGCTCGCGGTGGGCAAACATTCTCGCGCCCGCCGCGCGGATTGCGATTCTCGTCCTTGCAGGCGCAATGGCGCTGCGCCAAATGGGGATGGCGCCCGAAATCGTCAATCTCGCCTTTGGCTTGCTTCTCGGCGGTATCGCGGTTGCGATTGCGCTTGCGTTCGGTTTGGGTGGACGCGAGATGGCATCCCAGCTCTTGAAAGAATGGCGCACACGCGTCGAACAAGAAGCATCGCGCCCCGCCTTGCCCGAAGGCAATGGTTCACGGCGCACGGCAAGTCGCCCGACACCGGCGGAATAAGAGACAAGACAAAAAAATCCAAGTCAGTGATGACTTGGATTTTTTTTGTTAATTTTTTTATCCGAAACTTCCGCCGCTGCGAACGTTCGGGTCGTCGTGTCGTGGGCGAGATTCGCCTAACGTTGCGCCGCGACTTGCGCTCGGCGCACCGCCCAAGCCGGTGCTTCCGCCGAACGGACTGCCAAAACTTCCACCGCTTTGTACGTTCGGGTCATCAAAACGCGGAGACTCGTTGCCTGCTGTCGGGTAGGGTGATGCCATGCCGCCGCGGTTGCCGAGTCGCATCATTGAAGCAAATGCATACAGCGCGAACAAAATCAACGCGCCAAAACACATCAAAGAAATGAGATTGTCCATCTTGTCCTCTCAAGAACAGAGAGATGACACGTATTCCAGAAACGTGTCACCTCTCTTGGTTAACTGACCGTAAATTGTGTCTGCGGTCCGGGATTTCCGTTCACGAAAATTTGAACGGCATAGTTGCCGGATTGCAGGGCTTGTCCTTCGGGCGAGATGTGAAATTCGATGTTGGTGCTCGCATAGTCGCGGTCGGCAACGATTTCGTTGGTGTCTTCAAACGGGCTGCCGTTGCGGCTCCAGCGCGCAAACAAACGCGTGCCGGACGGAATGCTGCCTTGCACGACTGCATAAATCGCGCGGTCCGTCGTGCGAAACTGATTCGTTGCCTCAACCGGGACATTCCCTTCGCCGATGGTGCGCGCCATGACGATTTGTCCCAATTGCACGTTGCTTTTCGGATTGTCGTTGATGATGACGGCATCGTTGTCGTTGCGCGGAAGAGACTGTGCGGGTGCAGGCACGCCGGAATTGCCGCTCAGCAAGCTGTTGCCGCCGACGGCAACGAACGCGCACACCGCGCAAATGAGAATCCCACCAATCAGCAAAACCCATTTCATATTTCCCTGTAGATTCATGTTCCCCTTCTCCTTTGTGTATGTTTGAGAAATTTTTCCGATGGTTGGTTTCGCAGGGCGAAACAACATCACATTTGTCCGGTTTAGCCAAAGCGCAGCTGCCGGGCGGCGAAAATGTTGACGATAAAAAAAGTAACCAGCGCGATGCCGCCCAGCAAAAGCCAGACCCAGAACGTGGGCATCACGCCGCGCAGCATCAAGTCTTGCAGCGCCATAATGCTCGGAGTAATCGGCAGCATGAACCCGATGGTGCGCACGGGCAGCCAAAAATTTTCGAGCGGCAAAAAGAAGCCGCTGAAAAATATCGAGAGCAGCAGCATGAGCATCGAGAGCTGAATCGCTTGCGTGTCCGAGGTGCTGAACGTCGAAATCAAAAAGCCGATGCCGAGCGAACCGAGCACCAACAACGCGAGCACAGCGACCAACGAACCAATGTCGCCGCGCACCGGCACTTGCATCCACGTCATTGCCACCGCCAGAATGGCGGCAATGATGCCGATGAAAAAGATGTAGGCGAGATATTTCCCCAACAGCACTTGCCGCGCCGAAATCGGCGCGACGCGAAACAATTCAATCGCGCCGAGCAGCCGTTCGCGCACCAACGAGAGCGCACCCAACGTAACGGCAATATGTTGGAGAATCAACGCCAATACGCCGGGCGCGTAAAAGGTTGCAAGGGTCAAGGCGTGTCCCTGCGCGTTTTTGTATTCGGGCTGCAGCGGCGAGACGATGACGTTCGCCGGAACTTGAGTGAAATTTTTCATCAAGCTCTCGAGCGACGCAAGCCGCGTCCGCACATTTTGCAAAAGCGGTTGCTGCTGCGACAGTTGTTGGTTCACAATCGCGGCGTCGAGCGCGTCGAGGTCTGTCGCGAGAGCATTCAACTCTGTGCGCACCTCGTCGGGATTTCTGCCGTTCGCCGTCGCCTGCGCGGCGAGCAGGGGACTGGCTGTCATCACGCCCACGAGCGCACGCAAACGCCGAATCGAATTCTGATGCTGTGCCGCATTGGGTGAGTCGGGCGAAAGCGCATCGAGTTCGCTTTTCACTTGCCCAATCCATTCTTGATTCGTGCGCACGTCTTGCTGCACGCGCGCCGTCGTTTGCATCAACAACGCCTTGTTCATCTCATTCACTTGCGCGTAACCGATAGATTGAAGCCACGTTTCGTTGAGCGGATTGATTTCGGAATAATGGTAGCTCACCGGCACGGGTTCGCCGCGTTGGAGCCGCTGGGCGGCATCGGCGGGCAGCACCTGGACCAAATCAATTTCGCGCGCGTTCAATTTCGCCAGCGCGGCGTTTTCGTCATTCGTCACGCCGATGAGGTCGTACGTATAGTTCGCCGCAACCGTAATCGCGCTCACGTCAATTTGCTGTTGCAACGAATCCGGAATCACCAACATGGCGCGGGGGCGCAGCGGTGCGGCTTGATAACCCAAGCCGAACAGCAGCAAAATCAAAAACGGTCCGAGAATGAGCGCCAATACGAGGCGCGGTTGACGGCGGACTTCGTGCAATTCTTTGCTAAAGAACGCCAAAAGGCGAATCAATTGTTTTCCCATTTTGCCTCATCCGTCTTGACAAGATTGACAAACACATCGTCAAAGGGCGGTTCGTATTTGTCGATGCTTCGCACTTGAATCCCCGAACCGCTGTCCAAATGTGTGACCAATGTGGGCAAGGTGGTCGCCGCATCATCCGTGTACACAAACAATTGTCCGGGTTCCCGATAGGAACGCTGTACTTGATTCACCGCAGGATGTGCATCCAAACGCACAAGGGCATCGCGCACATGCGGCGTGTCCACGACGAGGCGAATCACTTCGCCGCCCAACGCTTTGCGCCGTAAATTTTCCGGCGTGTCGAGATGGAGCAAGCGTCCCTCGCGCATCACGCCGACGTAATCGCAATGCGCGGCTTCGCCGACGTACTGGGTTGTCACGAACAAGGTGCAGCCCTGCTCGCGCAGCGCGCGAAAATTTTCCCAAAACTTGGCGCGCAGGACAGGGTCAATCCCCGCCGTGGGTTCATCCGCAAAAATCAAAGTCGGCTGGTTCACGAGTGCCGCCGCTACGGCAAGCCGTCGCTGCATTCCGCCCGAAAGTTGACTGCCGAGTTTGCGTTTGTGGTTGCGCAGTTCCACAAAATCGAGCAGCTCATTCAAACGGTTGTTGCGTTTCAACAGCGGCATTCCGTACAGCGACGCGACAAAATTCAAATTTTCCCACACGCTCAGTTGCGGATACAAGACGAATTGCTGCGGCATGTAACCGATGCGTTCGCGCGTTTCCATTTTGAATTGCGTCGGAATTTCGCCGAGTACGCGCACCTCCCCTTCGGTCGGTTTATACAGACCGGCGAGCAAGCGGACAGTGGTGGTTTTGCCGCACCCGCTCGGACCGATGAGACCAAAAATGGTTCCCTGCGGTACGGTGAGCGAGAGTTCCTGCAAAGCAACCGTCTTGCCAAAATGGACGCTCGCGTTGTGTGTTTCAATCAAGGGCGCCGCAGCAGGTTCTGTCTTTGGCGCTTCCATTGTGGGCGCGTCGCGCATGGTCTTGTCAGGCATGGACACGGGCGCCGTTGGTGTGGAGTTTGAAAGAGTCATTCGCGTTCCTTTGTTATGTACGATGAACAAGCGAAGTGCCCCACGAAAAAATCTTGCGGAGCGAACCGAAAACCCCGATGCCGAGTGCGCCGCCAATCAACTGCAGCGGCTTGAACGGACCGGAGATTTTCACTTCGCGGCGAGGCAGTTCCAGATACAATGGTTGGGGAACAGGTTCCTTGGGTTTCTTTTCAATGGGTTCGGGGGTGCGCGTGCCTTGGGCAACGCGCGCGGCATCGCTCAGGGGCAGCGCGTTTTCATTCGGACGGACGCCCGAACCAAATTCGTTGGCATACACCTGGGTGATTTCTGCGCCCAAAAAGAAAATTTGCGCCGAGTAATAAATCCACACGAGCAAAATCACGAGCGCGCCCGCCGCGCCGAACGGACTGGCGATATTGCTGTTGCCGAGATACAAACCCAACGCGTATTTGCCGAGCGTGAACAAAACGGCGGTGATGAACGCGCCAATCCACACGTCCCGCCACGCCACTTGTACGTCCGGCAAAAATTTGAACAGCAGCGCAAAGAGCAAGGTGATGCTGCCAACCGAAATCAAGAGGTCAATGACCTGGGCAAGAATCACCCATTCTTGAAAATAACCGCGTATCGCCGTATTCAACGCGGCAAGACTTGCGCTCACCACGAGTGAGACGAGCAGCATGAAACCGATGCCCAGAATCATTCCGAACGAAAGCACCCGTTCAAAAAATGTGGCAAAGAGTCCGCGGTCCGGCTTCGGCGCGACATTCCAAATCGTGTTCAGCGCGTCTTTGAGTTCACCGACGACGCCCGTCGCGCCCAAGAGAATGGTGAGAATGCCGACGAGCGCGGCGATGAGATTGGTGTTGATGTTGCGCGCATTCGTCAACAAATCGTTCATCAGCCCTGCGCCTTCCGTGCCGACGAGCGCCTGCATTTGCGCAATGATTTGCTGCTGCGCGATGTCTGCGCCCAAAAACAGACCTGCCACCGCGATAAGAATGACCAAAAGCGGGGCAAGTGAAAAAACGGTGTAATAAGAAAGCGCCGCGGCGAGCCGCGTCACTTTGTCTTGATTCCATTCGGAAAAAACTTTTTGGAAAAAGGCAAGACCTCTTTTCACCCTGTACCTCCAACGGACACAGCGTAAAAGGTCTGGCGACGAAATTCAATCAGAAACCGTCTAATTTTCGTGTCCGCGTTTGGACTACAACGGCTCTTAAAACGGACCCGAAGAATGGAGGCAAGCTGTTTACCCCGACGGACATGCAGAACCGGGATGCTTGTTCAAACGCGGAGGATGGTCAGAGCAATTTTGAGAGGCGTTGTACAACACAAGAGCCCCCGGCAGGTCAGAGGATGAACGAACCATCCGGACCTGCCAAGGGGCTCTTGCGCGCGGGGGGCGAAATGAAACTACAAGCGCGCTTGTTTTCGGTGTACCCTGCCAAAAATTCGCAGCCACGCAATCTCGCCCTTTTCATCGCGCAAAAACTCGCCATGATAATCTTGGTACGGGTCGTCGCGCAGGAAAATTTTGTCGGGCGCGTAAAACGCGGCGCGCACGGGTGGCGGCTGGGTTGGCGGCGGCGGGTCAGCGGGGGTGGGAAAACCGCCCTTGTTGGTCACTTGCAAAATCAATTCGCCGTCGCGGAATGTGACCTCAACATCGTCCGCGCGCGCAGAGTAATCTCCAACGTACTCGCTCAATTGCGCCGCGCGCATTTCCATTGGCGAATCTGCTTGAGGCACAATTCCCAAGTACTGTTCGAGAATCGTTTTCGCTGTCGCGTTGATGAGCAGCGTACCGTGACTGCCGTTGGTCAAGATCGCGAACGCCATGTTGTGCGCGGGCAGAATTTGCAAACTCGTCACTTGCCCATTCGTGCCGCCGTTGTGACGAATGATTTTCGCGCCGTTGAGGTCGCGCATGTACCACGTCAGCCCCACCGATTCGGGATGCGTCGCGGCAAAACGCGGCGCGCGCATTTCGACGAGCGATTCTTGAGCAAGCAACCGCGCGCCATTCTGCGTTGTGCCATCGCCCATGTGAAAACGCGCGTAACGAAACAAATCGGCGATGTTGGAAACAATACCGCCCGCAGGATTCGCCGTGCGCGCCAATGCCCACGGACGCGCGACAATCGGTTTGTTGTCAAGGTCTTGATGTCCAACGGCGAACGAACGAGTCATTACATCTTCCGCGAAAAAATAGGACGCGTTCAATTCGAGCGGCGCGAAAATAATTTCTTGCATCGCCGCCTCAAATGTTTTGCCCGTGACAGTTTCGATGACGCGTCCCGCGAGATAAAAACCCGCGTTGTTGTACGACCAAACTTGACCGAGCGGCGTCAATTGTTCCAACTGCTCCATCGCAGCGACCATGCGCGCGAGCGAATCGTCGCCGCGTCCGAAATCGTCAAAGTAGTCGCCGTCCCAACCGCCCGTGTGCGTGAGACAATGAAACATCGTCGCGTGATTGGTCGCGTCCGCGTCGCGCAATTTCAATTCGGGCAGATATTTTTTCAATGGCGCGTGCAAATCCAATTAGCCCAATTCGACGAGACACATCACAAGCGTGCCGAGAAATGTTTTCGTGATGGAGCCGATTTGAAACAACGTGTTGCGCGTGACGGGTGAAGGGTGTTCCACATTCGTCACGCCCAAGCCCGCGCTGTTTTCCACACCGCCGTACAAAACGCCGACTGCCACTCCGGGAATGGACAGTCGGCTCATTTCGCGTCGTACCGTTTCACAAATCTTTTCAAAACGCGAATCACGCATCGCGTTATCTCCATTTATCATTAAATTTTTTCGCGTGCGCGCCGCTCAACACTTTGCCGTGTCCGAAACACACCGCGTCGAAATTTATTCTCGCGAGTTTGCGTAACGATTCGCGTCCCTGCGCGTGGTCGTCATACACAAAGCTCGGCGTCAAGCCCATCACATTCGCGCACGCGTCCACCGCGAACAATAAATTGCCGTCGCGTTCGAGCAGGAACGCGCAATGTCCCGCGCTGTGTCCCGGCGTATGAATCACGCGCAGTCCGCCGCCGAAAGGTAACACTTGGCCGTCCGCGATTTCATTTTCAATTTCCGCCGGCGGCACATCGCCCGGCACTAGATTAACCATAACGTGGTACAAGACCCATGGCAGAACACCCGGTGATGGCGTCGAACGTTTCACTGGAACTTGACCGCGCACGACACCCGCATCAAGCGGATGCATCCACGCGGGCGCGCCCGTTGTTTGCTTGAGGGCGGCAAGTCCGCCCGCGTGGTCGGGATGTCTGTGCGTGACAAGAATGCGTTTGATGTCGCGCGGCTTTTTTCCAAACGCGGTGAGCGCGTCGAGAATGGTTTGCTGTTTGTTCGGATACCCCGTGTCAATCAGCGTCCAACCATCGTCGTCCTCGATGAGCCAATTGTTGACGATGCCGTTGGCAAATTCGTACACGCCGGGGAAAATTAGTCGGAATGGCATTGCCATCGCTCCTTATTCAATACCTGCATTTTTGCAGCAACTCGCTGTTGAATTGAATTCGTTCGTCTGAAAGAGTCCACAAATCGTCGTGCGGATTCGCGCCGTGCAAAAGCCAAATTAACACACCTTCCGCTTTGGACACTTCGATAGCAGGAATGAAATCTGAATCGCCCGCGATAATCACTACATCACTGACTTGGCCGCGTGCCGCGAGTCGCACCAAATCCACTGCCATCAAAACATCAATGCGCTTTTGCTCGAAAACAATTCTACCGCGCGCATTACTGCGCTTTTCCAATCTTCCCAAGCGCAGCTCAAAACGCGGCAAACGATTAATGGATTCAAAAACTTTGCGCCCGCGCAAATCTTGCTCTTTCTTCATCCGTAGGAGGAATGCTTTGGTATGGAAGACAGTTGTAATAATACACACGTAGCAGCTCCTTCTCTGAACTAACACGATTTGAAATCTCCCGAACCAGAGATACATAGTCAATTCGCGCGCCGTCAAATTCACGTTGCAGCAATTTATCCAGATAGCCCGCATCAATGAAAATTGCAATTCGCCCCATAACCCTCCTAAAAGAAAAAGAGACCGCCCATTCAATGGGCGGTCTCTAAGCTCGTGACTCTCCTAAACATCCCCAGTGCGGATACCCACACTCGCCAGAATGCTAGGGCGTATACCACCCTTTTTATACTACGACAGCGCATTGCTGTCAATAGTTTTTAACAAAAATTCAATGACTCTGCCAAATGCCGCGCACACCAAACGCGAGACCGATAAACAAAATCGCGCCGCCAATGAGCGCAAGCACGAGCCACCAATTTGTCGGGGCAGCAAAATCCGCGCCCACTTGCGGGACAGCGGCTTGACCACACAACAACACGCCGCCGCCCAAAACGCACTTGTCCAAATCGCCGCCGTTCACATTTTTCACGCCCAGCGCCCATTGAGCTTGTCCTGCGCTTGTCGAAGGACTAGCGCGCTCCATCGTGACAAAACCGAACTGCGCGTAATTCACGCCGTACCCAACTTTCATGCCCGCGATTTCCATTCCGGTCAACGGCGTGCTAACTGCGGTATCCAGCATCGTGCTGCCGTTGCCGACGACGAGCTGCGGCGGACGCCCTTGCCCAAAACTCAGCACCTCGAACAAATGAATGTGTCCCGAAATGAACGCTTGCACGCCGGACGCGTACGCATTGTTGCCCGCTTGCTGCAAGGTCGGCTGGTCCTGGAACAACTGCTCCTTGCCGTCTTTTTCACCCGCGTGTCCGAAAACATACATCGGGTCGTGCTGGAGCCACCACGCATTGTTGCCCGCATTCGCGTTCATCCATTCCAACTGCGGTTTGTACGCAGCGAGTTGGTCTTGTTGAATTTCATAGTCATTCACCGCCGAATTGTCCAGAATCAACAAACGCGGCTCGACATATTCAATCGCGTACGGGTCCGAGTACGTCGGACAGCTCGCAGGCAGTGGACGCGGGTCGAGCAAACGAAAATAGCCGTTGCCCGCCCGCGCGCAGTCTTCGTGATTCCCGCGCACAATTGCCCACGGCGCGGCTTGCAAAAGTGAACGCGCAGGTGTGAACAAGTCCGCGTTCCATGCCGCCCAATTGTCGCCGTACGGACTGCCCGCGCAATCCGCCTTGTCCACGATGCACGGCGACTCGCGGTAATGATAATCGCCGACGTGAATGACCAGCTGCGGATTCGTTTTCGCCGCGTTCTCGGCAATTTGCGCGAGGGGCCACTGCGCGGGATTGTTACACGACTGAACGTGTTCGCCCTTCAAGCGGCAGCCCGTATCGCCAATGACGACGACGCGTTCGAGTTGCGCTTGCGGCAATTTGAGTTGCTGGTCCAGCACACGCGCCTCGCGCGTGCCCTGCGGCAAGGCGGCATCGCACACGGTCACCGGAAAATTTTCGTCGGGCGCGGCGCGCACTTGCATCGCGTGCGTACTCCCGTCAATGGAAATTTCGGGACAATTCGCGTCGCTCGTAATCACACGCGCGAGGACGCCGTTCGGTCCGAGCAGCGTGAACGCGATGGGCGCGCTGTTTTGCGCGTGCGCGGTGGGCAGGGACAGCGCGAAAAAAATCAGCGCGAGAAAAATTTTTAAAAGGGCGGAGAAGCGGAGCATAAGAGGTCTCCTTTGATGCAGCGATGACTCGAATGGGCAGAAATTGGCAGGGCGGAATTTCGCAGAATTTTCCAACATGATAAACGTACGGGGAACGCGTGTCAATGGGTGTGCCAAACATGTGAAAAACGCGTTGACACATCACCTTGCGCTTGTTACAATCGAACCGCCTGGCAAACATGTTATGCCGACGTACGACGAACTCCTTGCCGAAATTTTTGACGGGAGAAACTCCGCGCTCTATTTCGAATTGGAACAGTGGCTGCGCGACTCGAGGCGTTTCAAACAATTCGCCGCAACGTATCGCGCAAAAATCCGCGCGAAAGTAAAACGCGCGCGCGATGACGCGAGCGTGAACGATTTGCGCGCGGAATTGGAGACTGCCGCGTTGTTGCTGCGCGCGGAATCCTTTACCCTCGAATACGAAAAGTACGCAGCGTTGAAACAGCGCGGACCCGATTACACGGTCACATTCAAAACGCATACCCCGTTCAACGTCGAAGTGCGGCGCATTCGCAATCTCGAATTGGAAACGCCAGAGACAGAAACGCGCATCGGCAAATTGATGGCGGTGTTGTGCGACAAGGTGGAACAAATGCCGCCGAGCATCGTCAATCTGTTGTGGTTGATTGGCGAACGCGAGATTTCTTTGAACGACATTGCGAGCGCAATCAGAACGCTGCGCGAACTTGCCGAACTCTACCCGCAAGAGGTGAACCCACCACGCGGCATTCAGAACGCGGCGGATTTTCTCAAACAGTCGCATCGCTTGAGTGGAATTGTTTTGCGTCACGCGAACGCGTTGACGATTTGGCAAAATCCGCTCGCGGGCCATCGCATACCGACGGAGATTGTGAACACACTACAACGGCTGACGCGCTAATTGTCTTGCAATTCGCGCGGGGATTCCTTTGCTGCAACAAAGGACGTTGCACTCGCAAGGACAACATGATTCGGAAAGGATTTTCTCCATGAAGCGCATTTCGTTTTTGATTCTCCTCGCCGCGTTCGCATTTTTGTTCGCGGGCTGTTCTATCTTGAATCCGCCGCCGCCACCGCCCACCGAACTTCCCCCCCCCCCACCGCCAATCCAAACCGAAGTTTCCGAAACACTCACCGCCGTCGCGCCGACAGCACAAGGCGGCACGCCGATTCCCCCGCCAACCCAAGTCGCAGCAGCCACCGCGACGAGCGCGCCAATGGAACCGACGCTCGCGCCGCAATTGCCCACGCCAACGCCCGGCGGCGAAACGAATCCGCCGACAGTGCAACTACTCGCGCCGCAGAATGGCGTGTCGCTCACGGTGAACCAAAGCATCAACGTCGTCGCGCTCGTTTCGGATGACGGGGGCATTCGCCTCGTGGAATTTTACGCGGACAATGTTTTGCAAAACACGCAGACGCCAAACAATCCGACGACGTATCAAGCCGTGTTCCCATGGAGCAGCGCGCAAGTGGGAGCGCATACCCTGTTCGTCGTCGCGTACGATGAGTACAACAATGCGAGCGCGCCCGCGACGGTGACGGTGAATGTTGTTCCGAATACCACCGCGCCGCAAGTTTCGATTCTTGCGCCGTCGTCGCCGCAAAATGTTTCGCTCGGCGCGCAGTTGAATGTGCAAACGGTTGCGACGGACGAAGCGGGCGTGACGCAATTGCAATTGCTCGTGGACAATCAAGTCTACAATCAAGTGAGTTCGCAAAATCCAAACGGGCAATCGCCGTTCGCCGCAACGTTTGTGTACTCTGCCAATCTCCCCGGTACGCACACGCTCACGATGCGCGCGATGGACAGCGCGGGCAATGTTGGAAATTCCAACGCGCTTGTGGTGAACGTCGCCGACAACACGCCGCCGAGTGTGAATACAAATTATTCGCGCTTGAATGTTCGCGAAAATGAACAGGTGATTGTGTACACGAATGCGACGGACGCGTCGGGCATTCAACGCGTCGAGTTGTGGGCGGATGGCGGTCTGTACAATGTGTACAATTCGCCGAATCCGCCCGCGCAAACATCGCTCGCGATTCAACAAATTTGGGCGTCGAATGCCCCGGGCAATCACACGCTGTTTGTGCGCGTGTTTGATGTGCACAATCAATCCACCACCACGCCTGCCACAAACATTTTTGTACGCACACCACAGCAGCCCACCCCAACGTGGACGCCGTTCCTTCCGACGCGCACGCCGTATCCCACGCGCACGCCGCCGCCTGTTATCCCGCGTCCGAATTGCCAAATCGAATCGCCGAATACAAATTTCCGCGTGCGTCAATCGGATGTCGTGACGATTCGCTGGACCTGTTTCGCGCAAGGCAATGTCGCGCAGATGCAAGTGTATTCGCAATACAGCGGCGTGATGGCGACGTTGATTGACCAGATTCAAGGCGACGGGCAGCAGCAAGGCGGCGAATTTGGTTGGTCACCGCAAGCGCCGGGTGTTGTGTCCGTGTTCGTCGTCGCGTATGACCAATTGGGACAGCGCGGGGAATCGCCGCACATTCCCGGCGTCATCGAACACGAACGCCCGCCGACGATTCCCCCTCCGCCAACGCGCGAACCGGAGCAGCCGACGATTGCGGGACGCTGGAGCGGCGCGATAGATAACGGCGCGTTCATCATCGATCTGGAACCGCGCATCGGCTGTTCGATTACGCAATGCGCGTACGGCGGAACATTTGAGGACACGCGCGAAAATGTGCGCGGCGAAATCAACGGACAATTCGATGGCACGAATTTGACATTGAACGTGGAAGGCGCGCAGCCCGGTGATGTGACGTGGAATTTTGAAGGACAAGTTACGGCAGGCGGCGCGGAAATTGTCGGACAATGGAGCGAGGCGCGCGCCGGCGTGCCGAGTTTGCAAAGAGGAATGGTGACGTTCCGCAGAGGATTGCGCTAAAAACCGGGTGACAAAAAACAGTGCCTAATGTGCAACTCTTTTTGAGAATTATCCTGCGATGAGTCCATCCAAATCCAACGGAGAACGTCCCAAGCGCAGGT
>CALMZO010000278.1 GCA_937870825.1 uncultured Chloroflexota bacterium
CATCGCTTTGATGCTTGTGGCGTTGGTGATACTTTTGCTAATGAATCGCCGCGTCAACATTCCGATGGGCGAGACCGTATTGATTGTGTTGGGCAATGTCGCGTTGTTCACGCGCTCGCTGCTCGGACACAGTGTTGGCATCGGCGATTGGTGGCTGCCTGTGATTGCCGATTGGCTGCATCTGCTCGGCATCGCCGTTTGGGTTGGCGGTCTTTTTGTCTTGGCGTGGGTGATGCCCTTTATTTGGCGTTCGATGGATCCCATCAAACGCAGCAAGTGGATTGCGTGGCTCGTCCCCGAATTCTCTATCATCGCGATTGCGTCCACTATCGTCATTGCTGGCACGGGCATTTACAATTCACGTGTGCAAATTCCCGCGCTCGATAAAGTGGTGACGGGCGATTTCAGCGCGTTTCAAAATGTTTTCGCCAATCCGTACACAGCGGCGCTCGCAGCAAAAGTCGCGTTGTTTGTTGTAATGATTGCGTTCGGCGCGTTGAACCTCTTGCTCATCAGTCCGCGTTTCCGCGCGTACATCACCGCGCCCGAATCAAGCGCGCGACTCTTTTCACGTTTTCGTCTCACGGTGGCAAGTGAAGCCCTGCTCGGCATCGGCGTCATTTTTCTCGCGGGGCTTTTAACGCTCACGCCGCCGCCGCGTTCGACGCCTACGGAAATTGCGCCTGCAGTTGTGGAGCAGATTCAAGACCGTCCCATCGTGTTGTTTGGAAATCCGACGCCCGATACGCGCATTCAATTGCAAATTGGACCCTCCGCCAAACAACCCGCGCAATTGGAAATTCGCGTCACTGACGCGCAGAACAATCCGCTGATTGACGTTCAGCGCGTCGTTTTGCAATTCATGTATTTGGATGAAGACCAAGGTCTGCAGAATGTGAATGCGGAAGCAATCGGTGACGGCAGCTATGTGGTCAAAGGGAATTATTTCCCGCTTGATGGCATGTGGCGCGTTCGAGTCACCGTGCGGCGGCAGGGCAAAGAAGATGCGGTCACAGAGTTTCCGTATTATCGCGCGGTGGCGAACGCGGTGTACAACGATGTTGGGGTGGCGCGCCTTCAGTTGCAAGAGGCAGAAACGCGCATGAATAATCTCAAGGCGCTGCGTTCGCGGCAGGAATTGAATGACGGCACGAACGCGATGGTGGTTTCCGAATATGAATATCTCACGCCTGACAGAACACGGTTCGACATTCAAGGCCAGGGGCAAGCGATAGCCATCGGCACAACCCAATATCTACAAACCAAAGAAGGGCAATGGACCGAACGCCCGCGCATTGATACATTCGTCTTTCCTAAATTCGATTTCGCGCGGCAGGCGCAGAATGTTCGTTTCGGACGCGAAGAGACGGTGAATGGCACGCCCGCGCAAATTATTCGCTTTGAGATTCCAACGACGAGCGGCGATGAGCAAATACAGTACGCGTATTGGGTTGCAAAAGAGGATGCGCGTGTGCTGCAATTTGGGATGGCAGCAACGACACACTACATGATCGAACGCTATCGCGATTTTGATGGTAATGACATCGAAATTGCTGCGCCCGCGAACGTAATCGGTTCCCCAACCAGTGTTCCGGTTGCCCAAACCGAAGGCAATAGCGCAATTACGCAAATGGTTGTCGCAACGCCGCGCCCCCGCGGATTCATCACCGGTGATTTGGAAGGTGACGGCGCACTCGTACTCGTCGTTTCGGGTGTCATACTATTATTATTTGGCGGGGGTGGAAAGCGCGCTCGGAATACCCGTTTGACCATTTTAGGTGTCGGCGCGGCGTGTGTGCTTCTCGGTGTTGGCTTGTTCGTTGACGCGGTGAACGGCACCATCAATGCGAATGCGAGCGCGCCGACGAATCTCTCGCGCGCTACACCAGGGCAATTGATTTATCAACAAAATTGCCAAGCGTGCCACGGCGAAAAAGGACGCGGCGACGGACCTGGCGCAGCATCACTCCCTGTCAAGCCTTTCGATCTCACCACACACTTTTTCCAACATGACGAGGCGTATCATTTCCAAACCATCTTGAATGGACGCGGCTATATGCCGTCGTTCGGTCCGCGTCTGACGCAGGATGAAATCATCAACGTCGTGGCGTATGTGCGTTTGCTCGCGCAGCAGGCACGGCAAGAAAACCCGCAGCGCGGGTTCACGCCGCAGCCGTGAAACATGAAGAAATTTCTTGGGAAATGGAAACAGCGCGCGCAAGAATTCAAGACGCAAGTCTATGCGCTCTATCTCGCGTATCGAGACCCACGTGTGCCGTGGTATGCAAAAATTTTTACCGCGCTCGTGGTAGCTTATGCCTTTAGTCCGATTGACCTCATCCCTGATTTCATTCCAATTCTTGGTTACGTGGATGACCTCGTGCTTGTGCCATTAGGAATCGTGCTCGCAATTCGAATGATTCCCATCGACGTGTTAGCTGAAGCCCAAGCGAAAGCGCGTGATGTGCTCGTGAAGGGCAAGCCCGTGAATCGCGTTGCTGCCGTTGCGATTGTCATGATTTGGGTACTGACTGCGGGTTTGCTGATTCGTATCCTCGTCGGATTCGCGCGCCAATAGTTTGGTTATGAACCGACAATAACGACTGTAGTATCTCATTCTGAACGGAGACGATTCTCTACGTGGCAAGCAGGATGCTTCGTCCCTCCGCATGACATCTCCCGCTTTAGCTCCGGTTGTCCTTGAGCCCTGAAAGAAAATCTACATATCAGCGCGGTGGCGCTATATACGCCATCCGTCACAGGTTTCGCTGTTACGTTCTAGCCCGGCTGCCAATCCGAAGCGATATACAATTTTTTCAGCGGCTGTGTCGGATCGTTGGTGTTAACAGGAATCTCAAACAAATGCGCGCCGCCCATTCCTTCGTGCATCATGAAATCGGTGGAAATCGATGTGCTTTCGCCAGGACCCAACGTCGTCTGACCGACGACGACAGTGGGCGGTCAGCACCCCTCCAACAACGTTGCGGAACGCGGCACATCGAGCGTCAGCGTGGCTGTGCCAGTATTTGTCACCGTGAAGCTCGCGCGCACTGTTTTGTTAAATATCTGCTTGCCCAAGTCCAATCGCTCGGTATTTACTTGCAATTGCGGCGTGCCGTTCGCGTTCCGATTTGGCGTCAGTGCGAACCAAACAAACGCTACAATGGCAGCCGAAATGAGAACAATGCCTCCGAGCAGGAGGAGTGTCGTCAGTTCAAGTCCGCGCTTTCTTGTGCGAGATGTGACCGGCTTGATTTTATTTCTCTTGGACATGGCTACTCCTTACGGTGATTTGTTTGCGCCTTCAAAAGTGAACGTCCGCAAAAACGCGACGACATCCCACATGTCTTGTGCGGAATAAAGTGAACCCCATTCCGGCATCCCCGTGCCCATACCGCCGCGCAAAATTTTTCCTTGCAAGAGCGCGTCGCTCGCGCCCAACATTTCAGAAGAATCCGTGAAATCCGTCGGACCGCTTTGCATGTCCGGATGCATAAACGTCAACCCCGGCAAATCCTTACCCGCGGGACCTGTACCGTCGCCGGGTTCGCCGTGACACGCCGCGCAATCGCGCGCATACAAACGCGCTCCATTATTCAAATCGCTCGCGTCTTGAAAATACGCGTACGCGATGGCATCCCACAACTGCGCGTCCGAGTATGCGTCGTATGCCGCAGCCGCGCGCATTTTTGAAAAAACATCATCCGACGACTGCGTACGAAAATTTGTGCGGAGGTTTACATTTAATTGTGCGCCGCGCGATGCGGACGGTTTTTGCGACGGCATATTTCGCGCGGGATGCATTTCGTCTAAATTAATTTTCAATTGTTGATACGGCGGTGGCGCGAACGTAGGCGGGAGCAATTCGGGCTGCGCTGAGTCGCTGACCAAGATCGCGCCGCGCATCCGCCAATGGTCAACGCTGCACCAGCGCGTACACGCAAATGGATAACGTCCCGCGCGCGTCGTCACAAACTCAACCTCTTGTACATGCCCGGGCAAAATTTCATCCACGCGCACGCCCAACGCGGGAATCTCAATACCATGTACCACATCCGGCGCGGAAATCCGCAAGCGTACGCGTTCGCCCACGTTCACGCGAATCGTTGCGGGCTGCCATCCGCCGTTATTCGGTGTGTTCGCAATCACATCAATCACGCGCGCATTGCTGACATTCGTGCGCCACGCTTGATAGCCAAACAGCGATGCGGGAAACACAACCACAAAAAGAGCAACAACCCCAAGCGCAAAAATCTCACGCTTCATTTTTCATCGCTCACACATAGAGCCACAGCAACAACGTCGTGAATGCCGTACAAAACGCGACGATTGGCAATGCCGCGCGTTGTGGAACACCTTGCGTCCGCGCGGTGCGAAACGCAATACCGATAGCGGCAACGAGCCCGGCAATCAAAATCGGTACCTGCAAAAATGATTGCATCCCTGTCAGATATGGAGTCCACGTCCAGTTCGCCGTACCAAATAAATCCCAACCCCAACCGAACGGGTCGGACAAGACTTGCCACGCGTACGAAAAATTGACAAGCACAAAGGACAGACTGAACGCTGCCCACGCGGCAAGACCGAGCGGCACAAGCACGTACGCGTATTCGACAAACGTGCGCCGCAGTGAAAATTTTTGCAGTGAAATTTTTCGCGTCGTCCACGCGCACAATAAAAATATGCCGGGCACGATTACTAAATTCGACGCGAGGAAAATGAACGCATACGCGAACCACGCGGGCGTTGCGACAGCGTACGCGCTCTCTTTCAAGACCGACCACGGACCGATCAGCACAATCGAGTACGCGAGCGCGCATGTGAGCATGATGAATGCTTTGTATGCCTCATCAAGGCGTCGTCCCTGCGTCGTTTCCAAATCTTTGCCGGGGGTCCGCACAAAGATGCCCATGTTGTCGTGCGGGCAGGTTTTCAAACATTCGCTACACATTCCGCAGTACGTATTTTTGTTCAGCGTGGCGGGAAACACCAGCCAGGGACAGCCATACCCTTCATCGTTGCCGCGATAACATGTTTTGTCAGTATGCGTCATGCAAATGGAATAATCTTTGACGCGCACTTCAACCGGCGCGACTTGGGAATACAAGCCGATGAATCCGCCGACGGGACAAAGGTAACGGCAAAATACCCGGCGTTCAAACAACACACTCGTACCAATTGCAATGGCAACGAATGCGGTAAGCACCAACGCGCTTGCGAACGGCGTGGTCAATATCACAACCGAGAACAATGCAATCGCGAGGAATGAAAAATTTTGAAGCCACATATTTTTCAAACGCGGATGCCATTTCCAACCGCGCGTAAATACTTTTCCGCCGGCGCGCGGGGTAATGAATGCGAGACGCTGCAACCACTCGCCGGGCGCGGGCATCGGACACATTGTGCACCACAAGCGTCCGGCCAACGGCACCATCACCAAAATGACGAGCGCCCACCACACGATCCATACAAAGATGATTCCGAAATTGCGGCTGCCCGCGGGCGTACCGAAAAAGCCCGCGAGAATTGCAACGATAAAAAATGGAAGGGCAAGCGTCATCAGTGTCCACTGAAACCAGCGGCTCTTGACGACGCGCTTGAACAGGGGAATGCGCGTGAGTTCAAATCGAGCGACGGTCATTTCCAAAACAATGCCACTGCACCCATCACGGCGACAAGAGTGATGAGCAACGCGCGGGCGAACGGCAGATTCGGCGTCACGTTCAATTCGCCAATCATGAACGGATGCAGCGCGCCGCACGCGACGGCGCAGCGAAATTTGAATTTGCCTTCTTTGTCCGCGACAAACGTAATGGTTGCACTTTTGCCTGGCTCCGTGAGGAGGTTCACATCATAGCCGTCAATGTACAAGCCATGCACCGCGTCCAAAGACTCGAGCTGCAGTGTGACTGTGTCGCCCCGTTGGACGGTGACCGTGCCCGGCGCAAATGCAAACGCTCGCGCCGTGATGTGAATCCTGTGCGCTTGTGCGGCGCGCGCTGATGTGGGCAGCGGTACAAAAAACGCCGCGAGCATTACAAGCACGGCGCTCGCGGCGATTCCAAAATGACGGGTGCGACCGTGCGATGTTGTCCATTGCGTCATGGCTGATTCGACGGTCCAAACCGACTGTAGGTGTTTAGAATGGCTTGGCGAATTTGCGGCGGCGCGCGGCCTTCACTTGTCATTCGCATCACATCTTGCGCAATGTCAACGCAAATGCTGCAACCAAGCGCGTGTTCGTCAAAAATAATTTTGCCGTTGTTGGGAGCATCCTGCACATAGCAATCATAGTTGCTCTTGTGCCCCATCGCGCCGCAACCACAAAAGCACGGCACATTTTTCGTGGCTTCGGGATTGGCAACCGCAAAGCGATAGGCATCACTGACGGTTTTCGGCGCGCTTTGCACTTCCATAGGCATTTCGGACATCGCGGCGAAATGCAGTTCATCCCCAGGTGAAGTGGTACCCGTAGATGACGAACATGCGGTAATTGACATGAGCATGGGTGCCATGAGAGCTGCTAACAGGAAGAAAGAAAAGAATCGTTTCATAGAAAACTGGTTCTTATTTATTGGTTTGCTTGCGTCAAAATTTACTAACTTATTGGTCGTAATTTGGTCGTAATTCTGCGTGCTTGAAAGGCAAGAGAATTCGGAATTTCCGATTTCATTATCCAGCTCTTCCTTCACAAGTCATGGGCAAAATGTCATATTCTTGGCAAGACAACGCGGCGACCCGTCAAGCTCAAATATTTGGCATGATCCTATCGTTATGAATTTACAAGTTATCCGCCAAACGGCGCGGGCGAAACGCGCGATTTGGCGATGTCGTGAGCTAGCCAAAAGCGTTATGCTGGAACGTGGCAAGACTTGCCAGACTCAAGCGGTCAGAAATCTAACAAATATGCTACAGCGTTCCCGAACTAAACTTGGAGTGATTATCTTGCTTGCGCTGCTGCCAGGAATTT
>CALMZO010000279.1 GCA_937870825.1 uncultured Chloroflexota bacterium
AAGCGGCGGTGATGGTCGAAGACATCGCGCGCACCACATGGCTCGCGCTGCAAATCGGAACCCCCGAAGAAATTTCTGCGGAGAACGTCGCGAAACTATATCAGCGGTACACGAATGTGTACGGACAATAAAAACAACAGCCACAGAAAAATCTGTGGCTGTTGTTGTGTTGATAACGGTTTGCGTTACCTGCGCTGGGGCGGGCGTGGATTCTGCTTGGGAGAAGGAAAAACTCGGAGCGAGGAAAATGCTCCTAAAACGCGATGCGTATCCGCCATCAGGTGCACAAATTGTTAGGCAGCAGTCTTTGCTTCATTATCTACCTCTACTTGGAAGATTGTTGCATTGACGAATAAAATTTGTAGTGCTAAGAATCTTTTCGCGCAGGTCAAAGCGTTCCACTTTAAGGTTAACATCAAATTTAGTGACTTGTTTTGCTATTTTCATTTTGTCAACTTTTTTTTCGGTATTACCATTTTCCGTAACGAAATAGTAGCAATGCTCATACTGTTCCGTAGAAACGAGACTTGCTGCGTTGGGGTATACACTTTTAACCGCCTTTTCCATTAATTCTGGTGAAACATAGTTTTCTATTTCACGTCCAGCGCTTACCCAGGCTAAGCCAGAGCCATTATCAAAACCTTGAATAACCCGACACTTTGTAGAATTTAATTCCTGGTCCTTTTCCTTCCGATCACTATCAATCAATATAGCCGAGTTCTGATTAATGCTCCGTAAGGCAATAAACTCGACGATCTCCTTATCATCAAAAGTGAGATGATTGAGGAGCCTGCCGCCATAGAACATGATTGAATAATGCAATCCTTCCTGCAACTCGGGGTCATCTCCCTTAAGCCAATGGTTTAGATAAATTCGATCAGATGGCCCCTCTACCCAAATTATGCAACTTGCTTGCAAAACATCGGAAGGGGTATGACCAAGATCGGTCAAGATTTCCCAATTTTCTGTCCGGTCAGATTTCACCGGTGCTATTTCGGTACAATCTCCATCCTTCTTAAATATACGAAAAACAGCAACTTCATTGGTTTGAGAAGAAGTAGCATAATTCAACAAATATGACGAGTGAGTACTGATTAGGAATTGATACTTGTCTTTTTCAGCCAGATACTTCAGATAATCCAAGAACTGCTTCTGTAAACGGGGATGCATACTAACTTCTGGTTCTTCAATCAATATCACAGAGCCAGGCTCTCGGAGACGTATTTTTACGATCATCAACAGGAAATTTGCAATTCCATCACTTCCCTCAAGCAATGGTGTGCCATAATTGTCGACTACATCGTAGAAAAACCGATCTGCATAATCTTTCGGATTGGGAACTATGAGAGGTTCTTTGGGATAGTTATTCTGTATGTCGATTCCAATTCTTTTGGCATCCTCACGAATTTTCTGCCATGAGAGGCAAATTTTGGCATAAGTCGTCGTACTCGGATCTTTGACTCCGTTATTGCGATCCTGGATTCCCTTATTGATCTCCCCTTTGTGTATTGCATTAAACTCTGAAAATTTATGTGGTAAACCGATAGGGTATATCTGCTCTTTTAGAGAATAATCGACTATCTCGTTTTGATTATTCCGAAACAATCTAATATCACGTCCTGAAGAGCTCGGCATTTCAACTTGTATGATAATCTCTGTAGGATCATCCACACCTTTATATGAGTCGTATTCATGAAAGCATGTGCCCTTAGAGTTAAATCGCCCCCAGCCAACGCAATCTCTCAGAGCATTGATAAAATTGGTTTTCCCTGAACCGTTGGGGCCCACAAAAACGTTTATCGCCGAAAGATTATCAACATTCGCTCCATCGTCCTTACGACGAGGGGTAAAGGAGCGGAAATTGCTAACAAATATGCTTTTGATTCTCACAGAGTCACTCATTCTAAACATCCATTTTGGATTTGCGCTCAAAACTGAAGCCGCCTAACTATGGATTATGCAGCATCGTTGCCGTACAATCCCCACCACAATCGTGTAACACGGCATCATGCCGTATAATTACCTATTTACGGCAAGTATATTCGCGCCTTGGACCGTGTCAAGCAGATTTTTCGAGATGCGCTAAATCGAGCCGTCAACGGCTCGTACACAATCGCGCCAACGCGCGAATAAACGTCGGCGTCGCGTTCGCGGAAGGAATGCGGCGCAGTTCCATCCCCAATTCGCGCGCGCGCGTCGCACATTCCACATCAATGTCGTACAAAATTTCCAAATGGTCGGCAACAAAACCGATGGGCGCAATCAACACGCGTCTGTGTCCCTCTTGCGCGACAGCATCGAGCGTTTCCAAAATATCCGG
>CALMZO010000280.1 GCA_937870825.1 uncultured Chloroflexota bacterium
GGCTTTGCGTTGAATGACGAAATTGTCTTGTGCGGCGCGCGATTGTTGAACGACATGCGCGAGTTCGTGCGCGAGCAGTTGTTCGCCTGCGCGCGTGTTTGGCGCGTACTCTCCCGCGTCAAAGAAAATATCGCGCCCGCGTGTGAACGCGAACGCGTTCAAAACGCGCGCGGCGTTTTGCGCGGACGCGTCGGTGTGAATGCGGACGTTCGCGAAATCCGTGCGCGGCGCGGGAGATTTCTCCCCTTCACTCCGTTCAGGGCTACGGCGCTCGAAATGACAAACGCGCGCTGCCTCATCGGCCGCGCGTTCCGTCGCATCGTCCGCGTCAACGATTTGCAGCGACGAAGCATTTGGCGCAGGAAAAATCGTAAGGTGCGCGAAATGATGTCCGAGCCGCGTTTCCATGCGCGTGCGCGTCGCGTCGTCGAGCGTTTGCGCGGGGGAATCCGCCGACGCGCGCACAACGCGCAGCAGTTCGTTCGTGCGTTGTACGGAAGCGTCGAGTCCGTTGGAAGAACGGGGTTTGCGAAAAATGGTTCGCTCTTTCACAGGATATTCTCGTCTAAATGCAATTTACGCATCCATCATATTCATTGCAGATTTGGCAGCCACTTTTTGATTGCCGGAAATAATGCTTCCGGTTTGTTCACATCCAGATACTGCGGGTCAAACAATATCTGCCAGATACGTGCGCCAAGTTCATTGCTCGCCCGCAAGTCTCCAAGTGCAAGGCGAAATTCGGACGCCGACGAGCCAAGGGGTACAAGCAAACGGTCCACAATAATTTCTTGCATCAAGTGCGGCGTGGCGCCATGCCCCGGAAAGAGCGCAGCAGCATTCATGTCGAGGAATGCCTGCGGCTTGGCAACCACTTGCCCGATGAAATCTTGTATTTCTCCCAACTCGGGGGAAATGATTTGGACCTCAATCCCGCGTTCCTGCGCCATCTTGAGTACTGCGATTGTATCTTCCGTCAAGCCGGGATACGCGCTTTTGTCGGCAGCGGTAATGGTGTCGCGCACTGATTGAATTTCACTGATGAGTGCGGCAAAGTTTTTCGGGTCGCGGATTGCAGCCCAAATCTTTGGGATAACAGATTCGACATATCGCGCGGACTTGCCCGGTGTCTGCTTCAGGTCTGCCACAATTTTGTTATATTTGAGGTTCACCTGTTCTTTCAGAAATTTCGGATATTTGGTTCCGATTGCGCCCAATTCGTCCGTAACCTGCTCTAAATTTTCTGGCGTGACGCGCACTCCGTTCTTGTCACCGGACATCATCGCCTGCGAACCCGGCGCGGGTTCGCCCTCTGCCATTTGTTTGTACGATTCCGAATCGGGGTCGAGAAACTTGGTTTCCTGGTCCAAGAACGCCGCGTATTCTTTCATGTCATAGAAATGGGCAATGTTCGTTTCCCCATTCGGCAGCGTCACTTTCACATAGAACGGTTTTGGATTTGTCGGGTCGTAGCCAAATTCAGTCACGCCGCGTTGGTCTTTGAATTGGGGCAGTGGATATTCGACAAAGGAACGCGGGGCAGGATTGCTTTCTGTTGCGCGTAACACCAAACTTGAAAAATCTTGGGGCGATGGTAGGCGAAAAGAGAGCGCCTCGTTTTCGTTCGGATGAAAATGAATGACGACCGTCCAGTTGTCACCCGTCGGTGCGCTCACACTGTTGCCATCGCCGACGTTGACTTGAAATTCATCGCTCTCGCTGTTGTAATACAAACCGACTTCGTACGCTTGAAAATTTGCCGACGCGCTCACCGCAAGACTGTATGTTTTGAGTGCGAGCTGCGAATCCTGCGTACGCGGTCCGTACGCCTTGTGTTTTAGAAATACAATGTCCATGTCAACCGACGGTGCGGCGACGACACCTTTCGAGAGCTGGTCATACAACGCTTCAACGGATTTTGGGTCGCCGCTGAACGCGGTGGACGGCGGCAAATTTTTCGCGGAACCTTTTGATGGCACAAACAAGTCGGACGGAGTTACGTCGAAATCGTACGGTGATTTGAGTTTCGGCTTCGGTTTTGGTTTTTTGGATGCGTCGCCCGTCGTCGCCGCTTGCGCGCTTGGAGTGCTGGGCGGAGTCATCATTTGTTCTGTCGGCGGCTTGGCGTCTGCTGTCGCGGACTTGGGTTCTGCTTTAACACTCTCGCGCGGCGTTTCCGCCGTCTCGCTTTCATCCGCGGCGGTCAATGGTTTCTCTGCGGCGGACTCTGCCGGCGCGTCCTTCTTTTTCCCGAATGCTTTTTTCGCGCCGCCCGCCGCAATGTCAACACCTTTTTCCGTCACCTCTTCTACGACCGACTGCGCGACTCCATACGCCATCGCTTGCGCGGCAATATCAATTTCATCTTCGCTCTGCGCCTGCATCGCCGTTTCGGCTGCCGCGCCGAACCAAAGCGCGCGGTCAAACATGTCGAGCGCCATCAACACTTGTCCCGCAATCGGCGCGGCTTTGGCAAGTTTTTCAATTCCCGCTTCCACCGCCGCGTCGATGAGGACATCCAGCACCTCCATCTCGCCGACAATTTTCCGAACTGCCCAAGGCATATAGTACACTGCGCGCTCAATCGCACTTGCAAGATTGCCAACGCTATCTCCAAAGCTCACCTCGCTCTTGGCCGGGACTGTGATGAGAATTCCACCTGCCTCGCCGAGAATATCGCCAAACATGCGCTTGGCTTTTTCATGCTGAACGACGGTGCCCATCACAAAATCGCCGCCCTGCCAGACAGAGACACCTTTATCCAATTGCAAAATAACCCGCGCGCTTCCGCTCAACACAGATTTCGAAGTTGCGATAGACCGCTGCATGACATAGTACGTTCCCGGCGGCAAGCTCTGTTGCAGCGTCGCGAAATAATGTCCCATGCGTTCCATCGCATCAAAATTGATGAATCCAGAACGGTCCAGAAAATACATGTGCTGCGCCACCACCAAAATCAATTTCGTACACGCGTAAAGACTCGCCTCCAATTTTTTCCCGCCAACAATTTCGGGGTCCGCCGTCATTGTTTCGCTCAGCGTTTTCAATGTTTGTCCCACCGTCACGTTCTTGGCGCTCTTGATTGCTTGCGCGGTGCTTGGCGTTTTTACTTTTGGCGCCCATGCCGACGCGGGCTCATCGGTCTGCGGTTCAAGATACGTGCCGAGCAGCCAGCGTCCACCGTCAGACGCATGAGTCGGTTTTGGAATCGTCGTGTCTTGCGCTTCGGGTTCTGTCGTCGCGGGCTTTTCACCCTCCGTTTTTTTCGCGGGCTTGGAACTTTTTATTTTTGCCGCCGCCGCGCTGTACATCAAACTCAACTTTTGGGGCGTAAAGTATTCGAGTCGAAATTCTTGCAGCGTCAAGTCACCCTTCGCCTCGCGTTCCAACAAGCCATCATAAAAACGAAGCGCCTCTTTCGCCGCTTTTTTGCGCGCTTTCGTTGTCGCGGCTTGGTCAAAGTCGTCAACTAAAAATTTTCCAACCAGTTTGGAAATCTCATCACTCGTCGTTAGTCGTTCGACAAAACCTTCCACGTCCAACTCGGTCACAAAATCCGATGCCTGCGCGTCGGACGCGAATGGCTTTTCCTCCGTCGGCGCTTTCGCCGCCGTTTCCTTGGGCCCTGTGTCTGTTTCGCGCGCCTCATCGGCATGAATTCGCATTTGCGAAAAATCATGACCGATGCGCGAATCGGCAATGTCGCGCGCGCGCGCGTGTGACGCGCCACGCGGCAACGGCGCCCACTTGAGTGCAGGCATCGAGAATGTTGCCGTAGGCGCTAACGACGCGGGTTCAGCTACTGGCACGCGTTCCCGCGCGCTCGTTTGTTGCGTTGATGTTGCCATCGAAACTTGTATAGACCGCTTGCGCAATCGCCGCGCCAATCTGTTGGCGGCGCGCATTCGGGTTCCACTCTGCGTCCGCCGTCAAATCTTGAAACTCACCACCACTCTCCCATCTCTCTGGCGCGCCGCGTTCGTTCAAAAGACGCGCCAATTCAAATTGCAACGCGTCCGCAATTTCGCGCTTGGCGTGCGGCGCGAATCCTTCGAGAACGAGTTCGTCAATTGAAACGACGACGGACGACGGACGACGGACGACGAATGTTTTAGGTTTTACGCTTGACGCTTCACGTTTGACGATTTCACCCAATCTCAAGTCTCCAATCTCTCATCTCGCTCTCTGTCATGGTCTTGTTCATCTTGGCGTACTCGCTCTGCGCCGCGCGCAAG
>CALMZO010000281.1 GCA_937870825.1 uncultured Chloroflexota bacterium
CAATGGAACCGCGACGGCACGTACGCGGCGGGTCCCGCCCCGCGCAATCTCGACCAATTCCCCGCGCGCGTGGAAAACGGACAGGTATGGATTGAACCGAAATTGATTGCGGGTGCGGCGCGTCCGTAGTTCTTCCTCGCCCTCGACCCCGTCAGGACCTAACCCCTTCCCTTTGACCGGTACTTGGCAAACGCGTTGTGTGATATCAAGCAGAGTTCGTTCTTTATGCTATAATTTTCTGCGTGCCGATTGCTGTCGAAAATCGCCGCCCGGTTTTGGATTTACAACACCTTGTCGGCGGAACTGTAACAACTTTGAGCGAAACGCTTCGGTTTGGACTTGGCGCAGGATTGTATTTTGAATATGTTCGGCGTCCACAGCAAAGCCCTTCGCACTTTATCATCGGCTTTAATCGCCATCTCGACTCGAAGCTTGCAACACGCATCGCGCAATTTCAAAATGGGAACGCTCAAGCGGCAGTGCGCGATGCGTTGCGCGAGAACGCGCTGTTGTTCAATTTGGACCGCGCGCCGACGACCGCGCTGCTCGGCATGGAAATGTTCGCAGAACACCTCGCTCATTTTGATGCGATTCCCGATTGGCAGCTGTGTCTGAGCGACATGCGCGCGGAAATTACTGCGACGGACTCTTGCTATCGCGGAATTTATTTAAGGTTCCTGCAAGAAATTCAAGCGCACATTGATACGACAACGCTCTGTCTTGAATTCGCCGAAATCGTCAATGAGTGGGACACGCTCGCCGTGCAGTTCGGCGCAAGCATGAATGATGCGTCACAGCTCGAACGCGCGAGTCGTCTAATGCGCCGCCTGGCTTTTCGTGAAGAACATTTCTGGGGAAAGGTGCTGGATTTATGATTTATGATTGAGGATTTGTGATTTCACTCGCGCCCCTGCACGCCGCTCCGGTGAAATCTTGATCGAAAATCAAAAATCAAAAATCAAAAATCCCTTCATGCCTCGTTCCACCTGGCTGAACCTACTCATCATTCTGCTCGTCATCATCGCCGCGTCGTACGTGGCGCAATTGGTGTTGAATTTTCTAAGCGGCTTTGGCGACATTATTCTGTTGCTCCTGTTGTCATGGCTGGTATCGTACGCGCTCAGTCCACTGGTGGATGGTCTGAGTGGCCGTCCCATCTTGGTCGAGCTCGTCCGTGTCCTCACATTTGACCGCTTACATATTCCCAACAAACGCATTTCAGAATTCACCGTTACACGCCCGCTCGCCGTCGCCATCGTCTATCTTGCCTTTTTGATTTTGGTGGTGGTCGCGGTGGCATCCCTCGTTCCCGCCATTCTGGCGCAACTCGATCTGATTGTCCCACAGCTGAGCAACATTGACGTCCTCGAAGCAACGGTTACAAATCTCACCCTGGACCTCTTTACGCGCTTGAACATTCGCGAAAATCTCACCGGCGTCATTGACAATGCCTTCAATAGTCTGCAATCCCTCGCGACGCCAATTCTACAAAACACGGTTGCCATTTTGACGGGCGCGCTCGGGTTTCTTGGCAACGCGCTGCTGGTCGTTTTGTTTTCGTTTTTCCTTGCGCTCGATGGTCCGCGTTTTACCGCGATGTTGTTTGAGGTAATGCCCGAACGCCTGCATCAAGAGACGCGTATGTTTCTGATTACAACCGACCGCGCGTTCGGCGGATTCCTGCGCGCACAGATTTTGCAAGCAAGTGCCATTGGAATTTGCACCGGGGTCATTTTGGGCGCATTCGGCATTCAGGCGCCACTGCTTTCGGGTGTCTTTGCGGGACTCGCGATGCTGATTCCACTGCTCGGACCCGTGCTGTCCTTTATTCCGCCGCTCATTGCCGTCTTGTTGACCGACCCCGGCAAATTGCTGTGGGTGATGATTGCGGTGGCGCTGGTGCAGGTTATCATCGTCAATATGCTGATGCCCCGCATTATGGGTGACGCGTTGGGATTGCACCCGTTGGTCATCATTGTTTCACTGCTGGTCGGCGTCAAAGTCGCGGGTTTTTGGGGCGCGTTTTTTGCAATGCCGCTCGCGGGAATTGTTTCCGCATTCGGCGCTTTTCTCATTCGACGCCGCCAACGTCTGGCAGAATTGACCGCGGCGATTGTTCGCGAGGAACCGGGCGATTCTGCGCCGCCGCTCGACGCGTCGCGCCTCGTCGAGCGGCATAACGAATTGACCGGTTCCCCGGACGCCAAATAAAAAAAAAGTGCCGCGCAGTGCGCGGCACTTTTTTTTGGCGCGGTTTCCTTTTTTTTAGGACAGGTCGGGCACCGCGCCATTTTGGTCAAAAAGCGCAACGAATGCTTCCACCACGCGCGGGTCAAATTGCGAACCGCTGTGCCGAAGAATTTCCACGAGCGCATCGCCGTGCGGGAGGGCGGTACGGTAAGGGCGCGTCGAAGTCATGGCATCGTACGTATCCGCGACTGCAAAAATGCGCGCGCCGAGCGGAATGTCTTGCCCGCTCAAGCCGGCAGGATAGCCCGAACCATCAAACATTTCTTGATGATGCAGCACCACCGGCAGCGCCGCTTGCAGGAATGGAATGCCTTTGAGCATTTCATAGCCCAAACGCGGATGTTCATTCATCATCGCGCGTTCTTCGGCTGTCAGCGGACCGGCTTTGAGCAGGATGTTGTCGGAAATGCCAATCTTGCCAACATCATGGAGCAGCGAGCCGCGTTCGAGATTCGTCAATTCCTCCGGCGACAAATTCAATTGGCGTCCAATCGCCAGCGCCCATTTCGTCACACGCTGCGAATGTCCTTCGGTCTCCCGGTCACGCGCATCCAACGCGGCGGACAGGGCGAGGAGTGTCGCTTGATACGATTCTTCCAAATCATTCAAAGCAATCGCAAGCGAGGCAGCTTGCTCAAGGGTCTGTTCATTCAACCGCACGCGCTGTAATGCCTGCGCGGCAAGATTCGCAATCATCGTCGCAAGCCGCACGCGGTCTTGATTCGGCGCGCCGGGCGTTTCAAAGCCGACAAACAAAGAACCCAACGCGCTTGACGGCGTTCGCAGCGGCGCAACAATCGCGCCGCGCGCCGCGCCGAACACTTCGGGAACGTTCACACGCGCATCATTGAACAAGTCGTCAATCACAATCGTCTCACTGCTCGCGTACGCTTCCCAAATCAGCCCGCCCACTTCGCGCGGAATCGCCAAGCCCAAGAGGTCTATATTCAACACCGCAGAAATTTCCAGGTACTCGCGGTCGCTCGTCAAGAGATGGAGCGAACCGCAGCACGCTTGCAACATGCTCACCGAATCGCGCACCACCAATTCCAACAACTGCGCCTCTGACGTCGCCGTGCGCAGCGCGTTGGAAAATTCAAACATCGCGCTGATTTCCGCCAAACGCTTGCGCGTCTCGTCAAGCAAACGCGCGCGTTCAATCCCCGCCGCGATTTGTCCCGCCAACGTGGTCAGCAAACGCAGGTCGTTCGCGTCAAACGCATTGGCTTCAGGATGCGCCACGGCAATGACACCAATCACATGTTCGCTAATGGTCATCGGAACGCCGAGACATGCGCGCGCCATTTCCGCGACCGCATTAAAGCGCGGGTCACGCGACAGATCTTGAATCAGCAACGGCTGCCGATTTCGCATCACCCACGTCGCAATCGCGCTGCCCCAACGCGCCGGGGTCGCATCCGACGCCGCCAACCTCACGCTCAAGTCGTCGTCATTCTCCGGGGCGAACGTCACATGCACATCTTCACTCTGAAGCAATTCTCCAATCTCTGCGGTGACGGTTGACACAACGCGTTCCAGCGAAACTTCAGAGTTTGCCGCGACAATGACCTCGTTCAACAAAATTAGTTCGTCGAGCCGGCGCGCGGCGGCTTGCGAATGCCGCGCTTTTTCCAGCGCCATCGCCGTTTGCGTGGCGACGAGATACAAAAAGTGGGACTGCTCTTCGGTAAAGATACGCGGCGTGCGACTGTACACACCGAGCAGACCAATGACGCGCGTTTCCGCGAGCATTGGCGCACACACACCCGCCGTCACTTGATGCCGCATCAAATAGTCCGACGCTTGAAAACGCGTTTCGTTCGAAAAATTTTCAATGATGACGGGCGACTGGGCGCGCAAAACATAGCCCACGTGCAAATGCGGGTCGCTCACGACTCGCGTCCGTCCCACCACACCGCGCCGCCAGCCCTGTCCATTCACCAAAACAAACGCCCCGGAATTGTCCGGCAAGAGAATTTCGGAATAATCGCCCGGCAGCAATTTGGCAAGCGTGTCGAGCGTACGTTCCAATACTTCGTCAGGGCTGATTGCGCTCAAAAAGCGCTGCGCCAGTTCGCGGAGTGCGCTCTGTTCTTTGAAACGCCGTTCGGATTCGGCAAAGAGGCGCGCGTTTTCTATCGCCTGCGCGGCTTGGTCGGCGAGCCCGAGGATAAATTCGCGGTCCACATATTCGAGTGCGCCTTCACTCGTTCCCAGAGCTACACCACCAATCGTGCGCCCCTTGGTGCGAAGAGGCACAATGACGAGTGACTCTAGCTGCAACTCCCGCACCAATTCGTGTGCATCGGGGCTGATTTGGGCTTGACGCAGCGGAGTCACAAGGACGCGTCCGGTATCCATCGCGCGCTGTGCGTCGGGGTACAGGGGCAGTGAGAGCAGGCGGAACGGTTCGAGCAGCTCTTCTGCAATTCCGAAATGTGCGACGAGCCGCAGTGTGTCGCTGCCGTCACGCAAAAAGAACAATCCATGATTCGTACGCGTAATGTTCAACAAGACAGAAAGGAAACGCCGCGCCAGTTGCTCGACATCTACCCATTCGTTCACGGTGGACGCGACGACGCTGAATGCAGCCATCTGGTCGGTGCGCAGGCGCGCTTCTTCGATGGCACGTTCGCGTTCCAGCACGACTGCCACGTGCTGCGCGACAGCGGTCACAATTTGCTGGTCTTCTTCGGAGAACTGTGCATCGATGCGGTGTGACTCGACAATGAACGCGCCACGTACACTGCCCTGTTCGAGCAGCGGCGCGGCAAGCACCGACTGAACGTAGGATAGTGTCGGGTCAAAGCTTTCCAGTTTGGGTTCAAGCAAGGCGTGATGGGGCGCCGCTTGCGCGAGAGGCATTGATTTCATGACGAGGCGCGCGATGTTTTCGAGGAACGCGCGTTCCGCAGGCAGGAGGGTTGCGCCGTCGGGATACACAGAAATCGCGTCGCGCGTCGAGTCGTCCAACCGGGCGATGGTGATGCGGTCCAAAGGGATGACGTCGCGCAGCAGCACAAACAGCTGCATCAACAAATCATCCAACTGCATCGGCGCGGAAATCAGCCGCGACAGTCGCAAAAAGAAACGCGCTTCGCGAAATGCGCGCGCAGTGCTGCGGTCTCCGACGAGCAGCTCGTCAGAAATCATGGGAGCAGTTGCAGAAAACGCGCGTTGTGTGTCCATGGACATCCGTCGTGATTGTGGACGCGATGTTTTGCTTCGCGCCCGGCACTTTTTTATCCCCCGCCACCAACGCCGTGCACCCCGCCTTCGGTGAGCGCGCGTAAATCGCCCAATATGGCGTCAATTTCCTGAATCGTCACGGGTTCCCCCGTATTCACATGCTTTAATTCACCGCGCGAAATTCGTTCTAACGCGATTTCGCGTACCGACATATTCTTCGCCATCGCCTCTTTGGCAATCGCTGCGCCTTCCAAATAGCCGATGACGGGATTCAGCGCGGTGACGATGATAACATTTTTGCCGAGCCATCCTTCGGCTTTTTCGCGATTCGCTTTGATGCCCACAACACATTTCGTCGTGAACGCATCAATCGCGTTCGTGAAAATATCCATCGCCATAAACAAATCGTACGCGATGACGGGCATCATCACATTGAGTTCAAGCTGTCCCGCCGCGCTCGCGAGCTGCACCGTCAAGTTGTTGCCCATGATGTGATAACACACCATATTCATCATTTCGGCGAGTACGGGATTCACTTTGCCGGGCATAATCGAAGAACCGGGTTGAACCGCCGGCAAACGAATTTCATCGAGCCCTGTGGTGGGACCGGACGCGAGCAAACGGAAATCATTCGCGATGCGCGTGAGCGTCACCGCGAGCGTATTGAGCGACGCGGAAAAATCGGCAACGTCCGCCATACTTTGCATGGATTCAAAAAGATTTCCGGAGGAACGAACATTGAATCCGGTCAATTCGTTGAGGCGCGCAATCATTCGGTGATGATATTCGGGATGCGCGTTGAGCCCTGTGCCTGCCGCCGTTCCGCCGATGCCCAGTCGTCGTACGCGGTCGGCGGCAGTGGCAATGCGTTCGCGGTCATTACGAATCGCCTGGGCGTATCCGCCAAACTCTTGACCCATCCTAACGGGAACCGCGTCTTGCAAATGTGTGCGCCCCGATTTCACAATGTCGTCAAACTCGGCGGCTTTTTGGTCCAACGCGTCCGCGAGTGCCTCCAACGCGTTCAGTAAATTATTTAAACGATACAGTACGCCGAGTCGAATGGCAGTGGGAATTGTGTCGTTGGTGCTTTGCGCCATGTTGACGTGGTCGTTCGGGTTGACGGGTTTTTTCGCGTCGGTGATTTGCGCGCCGAGAATTTGATTCGCGCGATTGGCAATCACTTCGTTGATGTTCATGTTGTGCGAAGTGCCCGCGCCCGCTTGAAACGGGTTGAGTTGAAAATGGTCGGCGTGTTTGTCGTCCATCACCTCTTGCGCGGCTTGCACAATCGCGTTGGCAATTTTTGCATCCAGCAGTCCCAAATCGCGATTCACTTCCGCCGCCGCGCGTTTCAGCAGCGCCATACTGTAGATGAACGCGTGATTTTGTTTCAAGTTGCTGATGGGAAAATTTTGCAACGCGCGTTGGGTCTGCGCGCCCCACAGAGCGTTCTCCGGCACTTGGAGTTCGCCCATGGAATCTTTTTCGGTACGGTGTGACATGCAAGTTGGAAATTGGAGGTTAGAGGTTGGATGTGGGATGTTTGATGTCAAACGCCAACTTCTAACTTTCAATTTTGTACAAGAAAAAGGCGGGCTCGCGCTGTACACGAAATCCCGCCTTTGAAAGAATCAAACTAGTTCCCGCCCAAATCCGCGACGGTCTTGACTTGCGGGATGCGCGTTTGCGCTTGGGCTTTGAGCATCGGGTTGTTGCTGACCTGCAAGAGTTTGTCGAGCGCCTCGTTCGCCTTGTCGCGATTTCCCAGCGCTGCATTGATTACTCCCAGATAATAATACGCGAACGCTTGCTTCCCGTCGACCTCAACCGCTTTCTGGAAGGCGGCAAGGGCATCGTTCCAGCGCTTGGCAATATAGTACGCGGCGCCGAGTTCGAGATAATTCGAAGCGGTGGGTTCCGTTTTCACCGCGTTGGTATATTTTTCAATCGCTTCTTCGGTGGTCAACAATGCATTGTTCGGGCGTGGCGCGGGTTGTTTTGCAGACATGAATGCTACTCCAAATTGGGGTGCGGAAATTTTACCATATTTTCAAGGTTCTGCATCGGAACCTATCTCTTGATGATTGGAATCGCGCCGGCTGAAATCAATTCGCCTTGTGCGGCTTGCGCGTTCAAGACGCTCACTTTGGCGGCAACTTGCTGCGAAACATTTTTGAACGCGAGTCCGAGCGGCGAATCGGGTTCGGTCACCGTGACGGGCAAGCCGGTATCGCCGCCCATGCGAATTTTTGGGTCGAGCGGAACTTCGCCCAGAAACGGTACGCCCATTTTTTCCGCCATGCGTTTCGCGCCGCCGTGGTCGAAAATGTCCGTGTGTTCGCCGCAATGCGGGCACACAAAGTAACTCATGTTTTCGACGACACCCAACACGGGAACTTCTAAACGTTTGAACATGGAAACGCCGCGCACGACATCGGACAGCGCAACATCTTGCGGCGTCGCGATAATCACCGCGCCGGTGAGTGGCAACGTTTGCGCGAGTGTGAGTTGCGCGTCGCCCGTACCCGGCGGCAAATCAATCACCATGTAATCGAGCGCGCCCCATTCGACATCAGATAGAAATTGTTTGATGGCGGAATGCAGCATGGGTCCGCGCCAAATCATTGCTTGTTCGGGCGAGACGAGAAATCCCATGCTCATCAATTTCAAACCAAATGCTTCGATGGGAATGATTTTGTCATTCTCCGCCATCGGCTTTTGATGTTCGACGCCGAGCATGATAGGAATGTTCGGTCCGTAAATATCCGCGTCGAGCAAGCCCACGCGCGCGCCTTGCTGCGCGAGCGAGACGGCGAGATTGACCGCGACGGTTGTTTTGCCCACACCGCCTTTGCCCGACGCGACCGCAATCGTCGAGCGCACATTCATTTGCAAACGTCCGCTAATCCGCATATCTGTCGGCACGTTCGCATCCCACTTGATGTTGACATTTTTTACACCGGGAATTGTTCTGACCGCCGCCGTTGCTTCGGAATCAATTTGTGCGCGCAATGGGCACGCGGGCGTCGTCAACACAATTGTAAAAGTTACATCGCCAGCATTGACGGAAACATCGCGAATCATTTTCAAGGTCACGAGGTCACGATGGAGCTCGGGTTCTTGGACGGTGCCTAGTGCGTTCATCACTTGTTGTTCGGTAATCACAAGAATATTCCTTTTTAGTCTTGGTCAATACCTTCGCCAAAAACCCGTTTTGTAATTTTTGGGCAAATCACGCTCCTGATTTCAAACGAGAAAACGCCTTTTTGGACGGCGTGATTGAAATTGGCGAGGGTATTGCTTGGCACAAGAGAGTATTTGATTCGACTCTGATTATTTCTTTCGATTTGGTTTCTTTACAGGGATATTGGTTCTTGATTTTGCCCGTGAAACTGACTTGGATTCTATCTGTGAGAGTACATCTACATCAATTAAATCCTGTGGTCTTCCCGATGCTTTTTTTGCTGCAATGAGGTCCGCTTTTGAAATAAAGGACACCGTCAACTTGGCAAAATTCACACTGACTCGCCTTGTCCAAGCATCCTCAAAGTCCACACCGGGAATCCCCATCAATATATCTACACGCATCGGCGGGATGCCCATTTGATAAAAATATCCTTCTTCGGCAAAATCTTTTTCTGTGAGCCCGGCGAGTGGCGCGCCAAAATTTTTTAGGGCGTTATAGACTGCCTTGGCATTTTTCGCATCGGCGCTAATCCACAAATCAAGGTCTTTGGTGTATCTTGGCTCGGCGTATTGGACGATGGCGTATCCGCCGATGACCAGATACTTTACTTTGTTGGCGTTGAAAAGTTTCAACAGCTCGGTAAAGTCGGAGTTGACGAACATCGTTCCCTTTCACGGCATAGGCGTGACACACTAATTCCCAAGTAGCATCAAAGCGCGCTTGCGGTTTTTGCGTTTGCCAAAATTGGAGGTCGAAAGTCCGATCCATCTCCGCAATTCGGCCTCTGCGTTCAATGATATTGGTCCGCATTTTTGGTTATCTCACGCTCTTGCGCGCAATTTTTCGCTGCGGCGATTCTTCCACCAACTGCATCAATTCAATCGCGTTGCCGTCGGGGTCACGAATCCATGCCTGCCAGTTGTGGTCGAGTCCCACCTTCGGTTCTTGCTCAATCGCAATTCCTTCGCGCCGCAAGTGTTCGACTATGCCATGCAAATCGTCGGTGAGCAAACACAAGTGCATGAAACTCTGGTTGCGCTGCGCGTCGGGTTCGGGACCGTGCGGAAAAACTTCGATAAAGCGGTCCCCGCCCACATGCAAATAAATGAGCATCAATGAACCATCATCACGATTCAGGCGAAATGATTCGCGGATGCCAAGTTTTGCATAAAACGCGAGCGAGCGTTCGATGTCATGTACGGCGAATGCGGGGTGTCCGAGGTCGGTGATCATTTTCAATTTCCCAATGCTGTTGCAAGTGCGCGTTCTGCGATCTTTGGAAGTTCAATCGGAACAAACATCGAAGCAGGATACAAATACCCGTCACGTTCATAAGTATCTTCATCAATCACGCGAATCATGTTGTGTTTTTCTCCATCGGCATCGCGCAATTTTCGATACACTTTGCCGAGAATCAGACTTGCGGGATTACTTGTGTTATCAATGCAAATGACAAATTCGTTCATTTCAAGAACCTCTTTACTTTGAAATCCCTGCGTCCGATGCCATATGCTTCGAACCAATGAATTTCTGCTTCACGAATCGTTCCATCCTCGAGCTGCACCGTGGCTCTCCCTTTCATCTTGCGCCAGCGTCCCTTGCCATAAACCCGCTCCAAATACCGCCGGATTTCGACACCGTGCCCACTGGCAATCGTCTCAATGTCAGTGATTACAGTGAGGATTTCAAACGTCATTTTGGTCTAACCAGAATTTCTCGACTTGAGCTCATGTTCCAACACCTACTCCACCTGTTCGCGCGTTACGCCTTGAAACTATTCCGAAAATTCATCTACCATTACATCATCACGTAAATCTTCAGAGTGCGCGTGTTGTGACGCATTCTATTTTCTGTCGACATGATCAAGACTACGGATTTCAATGAGTTTATCTGCATACGCAAGGTCTTTTTTAGCCGCATTGAATTCAGACTCGATAAACCTCAATTTTGATTGCACGGTCCTAACACGTTTGTAAAGCACTGCCCAAAATACTAGAACAATAATGTCAAAATCGCCGAGAAGGCTAATAAAAAAATGTTGCGCTGATTACTCATCCAAAAATATCCTGTAACAGAGCTATTCAAAACAGTCAAAACCACAAGAATGGCTAATTGTTTTTTGAATTTGTCGAGACCTTGGCGAATCGTTGTTGACTCAGCCTTCAATCTACTCACATTTTGCGGCAAATCCGTTATGAAATGGTGAATAAGCTCTTCTCTCTCACGAGCACTGTAGTTTGCACTTTTCCAATATTCTCGAATCTGTTCGCTCTTCGCTAAAAGAACTCTGATTTCTTTTGACACTTTTTCTGATTGAATATCTTGTTTGCGAAGCCAATCCAGAATACGCGGTCCCAGAATGGAGATAAGAAAGGTTAAAATCGCTGTAAACAGCGCAACTGCTATATCTCTACGAATAGCGTCATCGAGAGTGAAGAACACAAAATGATTATACGCCAAAACTTTTCCGCGTCTATTCAAAAAAAGAGGCGGCGATTTTCACCGCCGCCCGCGTCATCAAGTCTGCGTATCTTGTTTGGTAGAGAGCGGGCGAGTGCGAAAACTTCCCGCCGAAATCACAGAAAAATTTCCAACCAATTCTCCAAGATGTTGTTTTTTGGAAAATCAACGCTCTCGTCCGCGACAAAATTCATGCTACAACCTCGGCGATGGGATAGATGACATCCGCACGCAACGCGTCTTTCGCAAACGCAATTGCCGCTTTGATTCCCTCACGAGTCAAGCGTGGATGCGCTTCCAGAATTTGATCTTCGGATTCCCCTTCGGCAAGTTTTTCTAGAATAAGTTCGACAGTGATGCGCGTTCCTGCCACAACGGGTTTGCCCATCATCACGTTTGGGTCAGAGACAATCAATTGTTCTCGCATATACATTTCCTTTCGTCAATAGCGTGTGGATTATACGCCAAAACCTTCTCGCGTCTATTCTAAAAAAAGAGGCGGCGATTTTCTCCGCCGCCTCTCATTACGCTAACAACAAATTGACCGGATTCTCTAACAGTTTCTTTAACGCCTGCAAAAACTGTGCGCCGAGCGCGCCGTCAACGATGCGGTGGTCGGCAGAGAGGGTCACTTTCATCACTTGCGCGACTTGAATTTGGTCGTCCAGGACGACAGGAATTTTTTTCACCGCGCCGACGGCGAGGATGGTGGATTCGGGCGGATTGATGATGGCGGCAAATTCGTCAATGCCATACATGCCGAGATTGCTGATGGAGAATGTGCCGGGTCCCAAATCTTCGGGTTTCATTTTGTTGGCACGCGCGCGCGCGGCGAGTTCTTTGCTCTCCATCGCGATTTGTTTGAGCGATTTTTGGTCGGCGTTATGCAGAACGGGCGTGAGCAAGCCATCATCTACCGCGACGGCGACGCTGATGTTGACATGCTCGTGCATTTCCATTTTGTCGCCTTTGAAATACGCGTTCACTTGCGGAAAATTTTTCAGCGTGCGCGCAACGGCAGCGACAATCAAATCATTCACCGAAAGTTTTTCTGCGTCGTTCGCCGCCAGCGCGTTCAACTGCCCGCGCAATTTCATCGCCTCGTCCATGAAAATTTCCATGGTGAGGTAATAGTGCGGAACATTTTGTTTGCTTTCGAGCAAGCGGCGCGCGATGACCTGGCGCATTTTGCTCAAGGGCTGTTCGCTTGACCTCACCCCCTGCCCCTCTCCTACGATGCGAGGGGAGACCGCGGCGGGCGCGGGTTTTGCCGCAGGTGGCGCAGAGGGAATCGAGGGAACTTTTGTACGCGATTCCAAAAATGCTTTTACATCGCGTTCGATGATGCGCCCGTTTGGACCCGTGCCTTGAATCGCAGCGAGGTCAACCCCACTTGCGTGCGCGATATTTTTCGCCAGCGGCGATGCTTTAATGCGTTCGCCATTTGAGGAGGGTGCAGCGGCAACCGGCACGGCTTGTGCTTGCGTTTGAACCTGGGGCTGTGACTGCGCGGCGGGTTTGCCCGATTCCTGTGTAGGAGTCACTTGCGATGTTGGCGGCTCGCCTTCTTTTTCGCGATCGGTTGCGCCTTGCGGTGTCAATTTTTCATCACCGGACGGAGCGGCAGCTGGTGGAGCAAGAGTTTGCGGTGCGCCAACATTCTCACCTTGCGCGGCAATCACCGCAATCGGGGTATTCACCGGCACCGTTTCACCGGGCTGGACAAGGATTTGCGCAAAGACGCCATCAACGGGCGCGGTCAAGTCCACAGTTGCTTTTTCTGTTTCGATTTCGCCGATTGTTTCGTTGCGCGTGACGGGGTCGCCGATATTTTTGACCCAGCGCGAAACTTTGCCTTCGGTCATGTCAAAGCCCATCGAGGGCATGATGACGTTTGTGGACATTCGTGTAATCAGTGGACAGTAATCAGTAATCAGACTGATGCAATCGTGACCGATTGCCACTGATTGCTGATTACTGATTTACTATTTCAGCATCGCCTTGACTTCTTGCACCACGCGCGCTTCGTCGGGAAAGGAAAGTTTTTCGAGATTCGGCGCGTAGGGAAGTGGAACTTCTTCCTGCGTCACGCGCAGTACCGGCGCATCGAGGTAATCAAATGTTTCGAATCCGATGCGCGCGGCGATTTCCGCGCTGACGCCGAACGTCATCCAATCTTCGGTGAGGGCGAGCGCGCGATGCGTTTTACGCACCGAGTTGTAGACGGTTTCCCAATCAATCGGGCGCAGGGAACGCAAATCAATCACTTCGACCTCGATGCCTTGTTTCGATAATTCATTCGCCGCATTCAAGGCGACATGCACCATGCGCGAGTACGTGACAATCGTTAAATCTTTGCCTTCGCGTTTCACATCTGCGACGCCGAACGGCACGCGGAATTCGCCTTGCGGCACTTGACCTTTTTCGCCATAGAGCCGCGAGTGTTCGATAAACACCACAGGATTTTGCGAATACATCGCGCTCGTGAGCAAACCTTTCGCGTCGTACGGCGTCGAAGGCATCACGACAATCAATCCGGGGACATGCGCGAACCACGCTTCAAACGATTGCGAATGCGTCGCGGCAAGTTGTCCCCATCCGGCAGCCGTGCGAATCACAACGGGCGCGCGCATCGTGCCGCCAAACATCGAATAAATTTTCGCGGTGTTGTTGACGATTTGGTCAATTGCCACGAGCGCGAAATTGATGGTCATAATTTCCGCGATCGGTTTCATGCCGCCCATCGCCGCGCCCGTCGCAACGCCGATGATGCCCATTTCCGCAATCGGCGTATCAATGACGCGATGTCCGCCGAATTCGTCATGCAAACCGCGCGTGACCGCGTACGTGCCGCCCCACACGCCAACTTCTTCGCCCATGATGACAACATTGTTGTCGCGTTTCAATGCTTCGCGCATTGCTTCTTTCAGCGCGTCGCGGTACGTTACTTGAATCATGTCAGCCATGTTTTATTCCTCAACCAAAATGTCCGTGTACAGTTCACGCGGGTCGGGGAATGGACTGTCTTCGGCGAATTGCACTGCTTCCGCAACGTGTTGGTCGACGCGCGTGAAAATTTCTTTGATGAGTTGGTCATTCGCCCAACCGCGCTCTATCAATTTTTTCTCCCACCGATTGAGCGGGTCATCGGGGCGGCGTCCTTCCACTTCTTCTTTGGTGCGATAACGCTGCGGGTCACCCATCGAGTGTCCTTTGAAACGATACGTCATCGCCTCCACCATCTGCGGACCTTCACCGCGACGCGCCCGTTCGGCAAACTGATGAATTGTTTGATAGACCAATTCAATATCGTTGCCGTCAATTTGTGTCGCAGGCATTCGATACGCTTGCGCCTTTTCGTAAATATCCGCGACGGCGGACGCGCGGTCAACCGCAGTACCCATTCCGAACATATTGTTTTCCACTAGAAACACGACCGGCAATTTCCAAACGGCTGCCATGTTCAACGCTTCATGGAACATGCCGATATTCGTCGCGCCTTCGCCCATGACACAAAACGCAATGCGGTCACGTTTCAGATACTGATGTGAAAACGCCATGCCCGCCGCGAGCGGAATGTGTCCGCCGACAATCGCGTAACCGCCCCACATGTGATGTTCCACACTCGCAAAGTGCATCGAGCCGCCTTTGCCTTTGACGAGCCCTGTCGCTTTGCCGTATAGTTCCGCCATCGCGGGTTTTGGGTCGACGCCGCGCGCCAAGACCCAACCATGGTCGCGATAATGCGTAAAAATATCGTCGTCGGCGTGCAGCGCGGCAACAGAACCCACCGCGATGGATTCTTCGCCGATGTAGAGATGCAAAAAGCCGCCGACTTTTTTCTGTGTGTATGCGTATTCCGCCGCTTCCTCAAAGCGACGAATCAACATCATTTGTTCTAACCAATGCAGCCCGGTCTCGCGCGTAATTTCCAATGTGTCAGAATGCGCAACGGGCGGCGCAATAGTCGCAGGTGCAACCATAACTTTCTCCTAGATGAGGTGTCAGGCAACGAGTGTCATGTGACCGGAAATCACACGCACAAGTATCGGTTTCAATTTGTGAACGAGACAAAGAAAGCGTCGGGCTGCATCAAGACACACGAGGTCTCACGCAGCCGACGCTTGAAATCAGCTCAAGTCCATCGGCAAACGCGAAAAGCGTTTGGATTTTGGAGTTTGTCGTTACGCCAACTTCACCATGCAAAAACACTTGACGTGCGCGTTCGTTGCGGCGTCCAACAAACGCGCGGGATTTTAACACAAAATTTTGTGGTGACGAATTGATTCACCCTTTGAAAATTTTTTCGCGCACGCGCGTTGGCAAAAAAAACCACGCGTGTTCGTCGCGTGCATAGATCCGAGTCGACGGGCAAAAAAAATTTCGCGGAATTTTCGGGTCCAGCGCTTTCGCCGCGACGGTGAACGTCCACCAATTGCCCGGATACATCGTGAGGGGAATTGTTACCAAATCAATATATTTGAAAAGACCGCGCAGTGCGAGCATTACATTTTTTACCGTGTCTGCGTGAAAGTGCAGTGATTCTGTTTGTGCCGACAAGAATCCATCGGGCGCAAGACGTTCCGCGCACAATTTGTAAAACGGACGCTCGAACAACGGTTTCGCCGGACCAATCGGGTCGGTCAAATCCAAAAGAATCGCGTCCCAAATTTTTCCGCTCTCGCGCAAAAATGTTTCTCCATTTTCAAAACGCAATTGCGCGCGCTTGTCTTTGTAACCCGCCGCGAGCTTTGGAAAATATTCTTTTGCCACCGCGACGACTTGTTGGTCTAGCTCACACTGCACCGCGTTTTCGATGGACGGATATTTCACCACCTCGCGCATTGCCCCGCCGTCACCGCCGCCGATGATTAGAACATTGCGCGGGTTCGGATGCGCTTGCAAAACCGGATGCACCAAGAGCTCGTGATAAAAATGTTCTTCGCGCGTCGTGAGCTGCACAACATCGTCGAGCGCCAGCACGCGTCCATGAAACGGCGAATCGAACACGAGGATTTTTTGGTACTTGCTGCGCCCGCGATACAAAACGCGTTCGACTGGATAGCGCGCGTTGATGGGCGAAGTCGGTTCGTTTTCGGTGAAGATTTTCACTCGCGCGAACTCGCGATGACGGGTCCTGTACTGCGCTGCTGCTCACGCGTCAAAAACGGCGCGATATGTTTGGCGAACCAAGTTGGACCAAAAGACCCCGCGCCGTGCTGGGCGTCCGCTTCGGTTTCCCAAAAGATAATGACGACGGCATGGTCGTCGCCCGCTTTGACCAGATGAATATCGCGAAAGCCGGGCAACTTGGAGATGGTTGGCAGCCCGTCTTGGCGCATTTCATCCGCAAGTTGTTCGAGCGGTTTGTTGAGATAGAGATGATTGACAACGGCGTACATTTTGATTTCTTTGGTAGAGGCGAAGCATTGACAGGCGCGTTTGCTAATCGAGTCGCATGTGCGAATGTCAATGCTTCGCCCCTACGAATTGTTGCCCCACCCGCCGCTTTTCGTGTCGGCGTCAATGAGGCGCGCAATGTCTTGTCCCAAACGCACCGAATAATTTGTGCCGCGGTCTTCGGGATAGATTTGCGTGGTGTTGCCAAGATAGAAATTTTCGATGGGTGTTCGCAGTGGCGGAATTTTTTGCGAATAGCGCAATGGAAATACGGGCTGCGCGGCGGCTTCTTTGAAATGCCAAAATTCTTCTACCCAATCGGGCGTGAAATTTGGATTCAATTTTTTAAGATGCGGCACGTACGCGTTAAACAGTTCCTCGCGCGACATTTGAAAGTACGGCGACGCCGCGTCGAGATAATTCGAAACGTACATGATGCGCTTGTTGTTGTACACTTCCGGCGGAATGAAATTTGTTTGTTCAATCGTCGCCACGAACGGCATCGAACGGTCTGCAATGTTGAGCCAATACCACGGCGTCATTTGCTGCTTGAGTTTCAAAATAATAAGCACCGCGCCCATGTATTTCGCCTCGTTCATTTTCGCAACGAAATCGCTCGGCAATTCGTGTACAAATTTCAAGGTGGCGAACGACGGCGCGCTGGAATACACGCGGTCGAACGGAATATAGCCGCGTTCATTCATTTGTAGGGGCGATTCCTGTAGGGGCGATTCCTGTAGGGGCGATTCCTGTAGGGGCGATTCATGAATCGCCCCTACCCGCGCGAACGCCGCGCGCGTATTCTCATCCTCCGCGAGTTCAATGCCGCACGCGACGTTGTTTTCGACGACGACCCGTTTCACCGTCGCGCCTTTCAAAATAATTGCGCCTTTTTGTTTAATCGCTTTTTCAAGCGCGTCAATCAACACTTGGAACGAGCCGCGCGGGTAGCCCAACTCTTCTTTATTCAAACCGCGCCGCGAACCGATTCGCAAGACAATTTTGAACCAGTGCCACACCATCGGCACCTCGTCCGCGCGCGCGCCAAACTTGCCGCGAAACATCGGACCCCACACCTTGTCCCAAACAGTGTCGCCCGTATATTTTTTCCACCAATCGTGCGCGGTGATGCTTTCGTATTTATAGAGATTTTTTTTGTCGCGCTGCAAGTATGTGAGATACGCCGTCGCCGCGCCGAGACGAAGTCGGTCAATGAGCGGAATCGTGCCGAGTTTAAGCAGGTCGCTCGGCGAGACCATGCTCCAAATTTTGCCCTGCTCGAACCATCCCGTTTTCGATGGAATCCACTGCACGCGGTCGCCAAGTCCGAGTTCTTGCATTTGCGCGACAACATGCGTGTCCGATGTGAACCAATGGTGATAGCCGCGTTCAAGCGGCACGCCCGGCTCAACCTGGAATGTACTCGCCAAGCCGCCCAATTCCGTCATGCGTTCAAAGATAACGGTCTTGTGTCCCAGTTTTCCCAATTCATACGCGGCAGTCATTCCCGCAAATCCGCCGCCGATAATTCCGATGTTCAATGCGAGTCATTAGTTGTTAGTCATTAGTTATTAGTCATTAGTCTTGCGACTAACGACTGGCGACTAACGACTAACGACTATTTATAAATCCCTCTCCAATAATTTTTCGCGCGTTCGATGTAACTCTGCGCGCCGTCGGTGATGCGTTTGATTTCTTCTTCGTTCACTTGACGCACAACTTTTCCCGGTACGCCCATCACGAGCGAACGCGGCGGAATCTCTTGCCCTTCCGTAACGAGCGCGCCTGCGGCAATGATAGAGTATTCGCCAATGTTCGCGCCGTTCAAAACAATCGCGCCAATCCCAATCATCACATTGTCCGCAATCGTCGCGCCGTGAATCACCGCGCGATGTCCAATCACGACGCGCTTGCCAATCATCGTCGGCAAATTCGCGTCGCAATGAATCACAACACCATCCTGCACATTCGTCCCTTCGCCAATCACAATCTTGTCCGCATCCCCGCGAATCACCGCGCCGTACCAAACGGACGCGTCTTGATAAATCGTCACCTCACCAACAATCGTCGCGGTCTCGGCAACGAAAACGGTGGGATGAATGCGCGTGGGAGATGGCGCGGCAGATTTGGGTTTGGGATTCATAGAAGCATTGAGAGATGAGCGATGAGCAATGAGTGGAAACGCAATTACTCAATGCTCATCGCTCGCTACTCGTTACTCAAATGTGGAGCGCCATTCCCATACTTGCGAGCGCGGCTTCTTTGACGACTTCGGTCAGCGTCGGGTGCGCGTGAATCGAGTGCGCGATTTCGAGCGGCGTCATTTCGTTTTGAATCGCAAGTGAAAATTCGCCGGAAAGGTCGGTGACTTCGGGACCGAGCATGTGAACGCCGAGAATTTCGCCAAATTTTTTGTCGGCGTAAATGCGAACGAACCCTTCGTAATCGTCAATCGCCAGCGCTTTGCCGTTCGGTTGAAATGGAAATTCGCCGACGGAATACTCAATGCCCGCTTCTTTGATTTGCGCTTCGGTCTTGCCGAACGATGCAACTTGCGGATGCGAGTACGTGCAGCGCGGCACCGCATCGTAATTGATGGGACGCACTTCCATGCCCGCCGCGTGTTCCACCGCGAGTTCGCCTTGGGCGAACGCAACATGCGCGAGCGCGAGTTTCATGTTCACGTCGCCAATCGCGTAAATGTTTGGCACGTTCGTTTGCATCATATCGTTCGTGTCAATCGCGCCGCGCGAGGTTTTGACACCCAACGCTTCGAGTCCGAGATTTTCGCTGTTGGGCGAGACGCCAATTGCTACCAAAACTTTTTCGGCAGGAATCTGTTCAGTGCCTTGCGCGGTTTTCACATGCAAAATAATTTTGCCGTCCGCTTTTTCCGCGCGTTCCACCATCGCGCCCGTTTTGAATTTGATGCCTTGTTTTTGAAAACTCTTTTCAACCGTGACGCTGATTTTTTCGTCTTCTTTCGGAAGAATGTGCGGCAGTGCTTCGAGAATGGTCACGTCCGCGCCATACGCGCGATACACTGTCGCAAACTCGCAGCCAATCGCGCTCGCGCCGACAATGACAATTGGACTCGGCACCGTTTTCAAATCCAATGCTTCGCGCGACGTAATCACATTCACGCCGTCGAGTTCAAGTCCCGGAATCGTGCGTGCGCGTGCGCCCGTTGCAATGATGATATTTTTTCCAGAGAGTTTTTGTCCGCCGCCTTTGAGTTCCACTTGTTTGTTTGCGTTGAGCGTCGCGGTGTCCATGTACACATCAATTTTATTTTTCTTCATCAAGAACCC
>CALMZO010000282.1 GCA_937870825.1 uncultured Chloroflexota bacterium
CATGCAGGACCGCAAATTCCAGACGAAGAGACTCGAGTCACTTTTGGAGCATTACACAATCACCGCAGATGGCGAATTGTGGATCAGGCAAGCGGAGCGCGAGTGGGTGACGGATCCCAAGTCGTTGCTTGGTGGATATGCCAAAGCAATTCGCGAGTGGGAGGAACGAGTCGAGGATTTTCACGGCGATTTGTACTTTTACACGTCTCGTACACGAGATGTGCCAAAAGACCTCGTGACCTTTCGCGCGCGTTTCACACATGGTAAAGTGGAGAACATCATCGTCGTTCCCGACCGCGATGCGGTTCCGGTACGCCGTTCCACTCGATAAACACCACAGACGAGTTCCTCCTCCGTGATATTCATTTGAGTGTTATTTTTCGAGCGGCGCTTCAATCGCCCGAAAAATTTCTTCCGCGCGATAAATGCGATTCCGCTCACGCCCGGTAATTTCTTTCAAGATTCCTGCGACGACCAATTGCTCCACATAGCGCTGGGCATTGGGAAAATGAATCTTGAGCGCGTCTTGTACGACGGCCACCGTTACCAGTGGCTGCGCAAACAGCAGGTCCACAACCTGGAGCAAACGCGCGGCTGCGCGCGTCTGCTGAACACGCGTCCGGTACTGCTCACGCAACGCCTGCAATTTTTGAATACGCTGAACCGCATCCCGAGATTGTTCTGCGATGCCCCGCAAAAAGAACTCGAGCCATGCTTGCCATGCGCCGCGTTGGCTCACCGCTAACAAGTGGTCATAGTATTCTCGACGATTGCGTTCGAAATACACGGAAAGATTCAGGAGCGGCTCCGGCAGTAATTCCCATGCGCCGAGCAATAGAGAAATTAGCAATCTGCCCACGCGTCCATTGCCATCCAGAAATGGATGAATCGCCTCGAATTGATAATGAATGAGACCGAGCCGCACAAGCGGTGGAAGGTTTGATTCGTTGTGCAGAAACTGTTCAAACTGTCCCAGCGTCTCTTGCATCTCGTTTGGCGGCGGCGGCACGAACACTGCCGTTTCCAGTGTGCTGCCGACCGGTCCAATCCAATTCGGCGAACGACGGAACTCGCCCGGGGTCATTCCTTCGCCGCGCACACCTTTCATCAAGCGCGCATGAAGTTCGCGAATGAGACGCAAACTCATGGGCAAGGTGTCAAGTCGCTTGAGACCGTATTCGAGCGCGGTCACATAGTTGTGCACTTCTTGGACATCAGACGGCGCATCCAAAAGCGCGACTTGTTTGGCTTCAAACGCGTACAGATCGGCCAACGAGGCGCGGGTCCCTTCGATGCGCGACGAAAGCACGGCTTCGCGCCGCACAAAGGGGCGCACCAACAAATGCGGATTGGGCAGCGCATTGCTTACTCCGGCTAATGCCCCAAGGGCGCGGTCCGCATCGGAAAGTGTTTGTGCTAGAGGGTTACTCCAGTCGAGCACAGGCGGGAGTGGGTTCGGCACAAAAGCCCAAAAACCGCTCGGGCTGCGAATCACTTTGCCGCTTGGACTGGAACGAAACTCGTCAGGATTCATTCGATTTCTCGCTTATTAGCGAATTGGCTAATAAAGAATGACGTTACTAGCATTTTAAGCGAAAACCGATAATAAGACCAGAGGTGCTGTCCAAGCGGGAACGTCACGATTTTGGGTGACACGAATTTGAAAAATGACTCGGTTCTTACTTGGATTTCTTTTCTCCACCATTCCCATTCTCGACATTTTTCTTTCTCCCAAACCTCCGATACGTCAGCCCCAACGAATCCACGGGACTGAACTTGCGATGCTGTGCAAGCACGTGCTCGTCTTTGAACTGTTCGTAATGATGCGTCATTGCAGGCGTCGAGTGTCCGAGAAACATTTGCAGCGATTTTGTATCGCCGCCCGCGACGAGATACTGCACGCCGCACGTGTGACGCAAGAGATGCGCGTGCAATCGCTGCACGCCGCAAGCTTTGCGGAGGCGATACATCATGTGCACAATCGCATTAACACTGAGCGGATAGCCGTCCACTGAAAGCAGAATGTTGTCAATGTCGGGACGCGCGGGTTCGGGGCGAAACGTTTGTACATAGCGCAGCAGCGCTTGCTTGGCAGTGGTGCCGATTGGAACGAAACGTTCTTTTGCACCTTTGCCGAATACTTTGAACACGCCGCGCTCCCAATCCATGTCTGCCATTTTCATGCCGACGAGTTCGCCCGCGCGAATTCCGGTATCGAGCATCACCAGAATCATCGCCATCATGCGCGCGCCGTTGAGTGTGTTTGGATTGATGGAATCGAGAATCTGTTTGATCTCTTCGGGCGACAGCACATCAATTTTCTTTTGCGGTAACTTGGGTAGTTCGAGCCGTTCAAAGATCGGACGCTTGGTGTAGCCCTCCTGATACATCCAGTTCGAGAGCGAGCGCAAATCGCGCACGCGCGAATAGATTGTTTCGGGGGAATAGTACGCGTTGTGAACGGGTTGATTGAACGGATGATTCGCGCGCATCGTCACAGGTCCTTGCATCGAAGCGATGAACGCGCGGGCGTGTTCGATGTCGAGGTCTCCCAACTTCATCGAGTGCTCTAGGTCTTTTTCCAAAAATCGGAGAAACAAGCCGAGGTTGCTGCGTAAGCCGCGAAGTGTTTTTACGGAAAGTCCGCGCAGTTTCTTGCTGGTCAAATAATGCTCAATCACTTGAGCGATGGGTAATTCCATTCGTTCACGCGCTCGAATCGCGCTGGGCGAAATTCGAGTCCTCGGTTGCGGAAGGGTAGCCGCCATTCTATGCCTCCATTTCACTCTGTCTATTGTTTCGCAGCCAACACCGTGAGAGGGAAAGGAAAGTTGAAAAATTTGGGCAGTGACGAATGTAAGAAGGTCGCAAAAAGGCAGGGAGTCAGCCGCTGTGAGAAGGTCGTTTTTGCCTCAAACGTGAGAAGGTCATGGTTTGCAATGCTCACAAACCGCGCGATTTTTCGCTTCGAGTGGGGAAGAAAACAAAAAACCGGTCTGCTCTAGACCGGTTTGTGGGGCGAACCCTCGATTTGGGGGTTACGAAGAGCGGGAGACGGGATTCGGACCCGCGACCTTCTCCTTGGCAAGGAAACATATTCGTTTCGCAAGGGAGAATGTCGTCTTGGCGAATCACAAGCGTCTCTCTACGCTCTTTTCCGAAGCAAAAATCAAAGAGAGAATGTTGTCTCTGATTTGGTTTGAAACGAACGTTGAAATGACAACGAACGCCCGTTCTGTGAACTCATTATAGCAGAATCACTCCATAAGTCAATGCTTTTTCGCGACTCCGCCGATTTGATCCGTTCCTAACCCGTGGGATTGATGGATAGATCGCCTACTCACAACATTCTCTCTTTCGCTGTCTGCCACTGCTGTAACGCGACGGTTGTGAGTCGAACAAATTGCAACACACTTCCTTAAGGACGACATTCTCTCTTCATCGCTCATCCCGTCAATGGTCAGTTGCGGAATAGGGAGCAAACCGTAGCACTCTCTCTTAATGACGACATTCTCTCTTACGACCTATGAGCAGAAGCATCCATTTCGCTGTGATTTGCGCCGCTACGTTTGGCTCCTTTTCCTAAATTGGAATCACTCTAAAATTCAATTTTGAGCTCCGAATCCATGGCATGATATTCGGCAGCGCGAATCAAATCCGCTTCTAATTGCTTTAAGGTGACGAGTCGGACGCCCAGTTCCCGTGCAGCATGTTTCGTCGCCTCAGTAAAGTCCTCACGCGCAAACAGGCCGTACTGCACATTCCAACCTTGCTCTATTTGCGGTATCCGCTGACTGCGCTTGATCATATCCGTGAGAATGTTTCGTGAAATGGCATCCGTGCCCCACTTGGCCTCGCCGATAAACAATTTCTTCTCGCGTGGATTTGCCGCGACCACATCCAATTGCACGCCCTGCCCGCGATTTTGCGACCAATCCGTGCCAATCTTTTCGGCGGCAAAGCCCAAGCTCTCTGACACTCCCGGCGCAAAAATCCATTCGCGGCAGAGTTCTTCAAAGATATCGTGACTACTCCTTATTGTTCCAGCTCTTTCAATTCAACCAACTCAATTCCTGCGCGCTGCGCTTCTGTTTGTGACGCTTCTGTGAATCCGCCGCGCGCAAAAAATAATCGATGGACGTTCCAGCCGGGGAATTCTTTCTCTGCGAAGCGCTGCGTCTTTTCTGCAAACTCCTTCACCATTTGGACGCTGATTCGATCTACTCCCCATTTACACTCGCCCAACAGCAACCACCGCTCAGACCAATGGATGGCGACTACATCAATCTGAATGCCCCGCCCCCAGTGCGAGCCAACATTATCCGGTTTGAAGGGTAATTTGCCTTGGTCGGCTTGCTGCCAGATCCACTCGCGACAAATTTCTTCAAAGGCAGTTGCACCAATAAATGCACGAAACTGCTCTCCAATCTTCTCCCAGACCTGCTCCACACGTCCTTGTTCCAACAAATCAAGATTGGGGTCAATGAAGCGAAAGTGAAAGCGATGATAATGATCGGACAAATGATAGCGCCCTTTATGACTCCGGGAACGTTTCGCGGGCAATATTGTAATGGGCAAGCGCCGCTCCACCATGCGCAAATCTTGCAAGCGATCCAAGTAGGCACTGACTTGATGCTTTGGCAAACCAGTATCGGTTGCAATTTCATCCAACGTATGGCGCCCGCGTCCAATGGCACGGATGATGGAAATAAAATTGCGCGGCTCGCGCACCTGGTCGCTCAAGAGAAAAAAGGGTTCATTCCGAAAAATGCCTGTGGGTGCCATCACCTGGGCTTTAATGTTTGAGCCGATGCTCTTGTCGTCTTGGAAGAGTTCCAGATAGGCAGGGATGCCACCGACCACGGCGTAGGTTGAGATCCGGCGCTCCAAATCGTAGCGCGGCAAAAAGTCTTTTAGCGTCCGAAAAGGAAAGGGTTTGACCAGCAGTTGCGCCGTGAAGCGACCGTAAAGTGGAGATTGATATTCAAAGAGGCGGGACATCATCCCAATGTGAGAGCCCGCCAAGACGAGAATCAAATTGGATCCCTTGATCCGATGATCCCACAAGTTTTGAAGGCGTGAGGCAAACGATGAATCGGCCTCGCTCAGCCAAGGGAATTCATCGAGAATCACAAGGATCCGCCGCTCGCGGACCATCGCGAGCAAGTTTTCAAAGAGGGCTTCCCACGAATCGAACGTGGGTGGGGCAGTTTCCGGCGCGAGGGTACGCCAGACTGCGTGGGTGAATTCCTGACGCAAGTTGGCGGGCGTCCCACGCACGGCAACCCAGTAAATCGTTGGGAGTTTGCTCAATTCTCCCCATTTGAGCAGGAGGGTCGTTTTGCCGACACGTCGGCGCCCATAGACCACGACAAATTGTGCGCCGGGGCGTCGACTGACGGCGAGAAGGGATTCCAATTCCTCTTCTCGTCCAAAAAAATTGCGGGTTAGATTTGAGATAGTCATGGCTATGTATTATACACAATGATGACTATATTGCAAATTCATGTCTCTGAAAAAGCAGTGCAACCTAAACCTTCCGTCCCAAAGTACAACAGTGGTCATAGAGAAGAGGTACAATTCTGAGACTTGTGTTTCACTTTGGTTATCTTCAGTGCATAGTTTCATGGACACACATTCCTATATAATTCTCAACCTGACAAGACAAACTAGCATCGCTACCCAAATCAGACTTGCGGATACCGCTCGTGCGCGCCGTATCGGGCTGGTAAATCATACCCATCTTGAAAAGGGCGAAGGCCTACTTATCCAACCGCGAAGGTGGTTGCCACTGATAGTGATTCACACAATCCGCATGAAATTTCCAATCGACATCTTTTTTTTAGACAAGAACAAGCGAGTGCTTGAGATTTGTACACTCCCACCCAATCGCGTGGCCTGTGTTTTAGGTGTGCGGTGGGTCTTGGAAACTGCCGAAGGCACTATTGTCACCTCGTCCACTCAGGAGAATGATCAAATCGAATTCGTTATGAATCCCTGAGTTTTTCACTACCCAGACGAATATAATATCATCACAACCGAATGTTCCATTTTTTTTTAGTTTTTCTTTAATCGTAATCACAAATGCTCTGCAAAATAGATTGATTTCAATGGTCCCAGAATCGTCCTTCTGCAAAACAACTTTCCCAAATCGTTGACTTGCAGATTTCATTCTGTTATAGTAGCGCCGTAATCGACTGGAACGTTTTTTGTTCCACCCCTCATCTGAAACGAATTCCGTTGACACGAACTCTGTGTCATTCACTTGCCTGAGCCACTGACCGCGACGTTGTCGCAATCACGCTTGGGATAAAAATTATCGGCGACACCTAAACGCCGCGGAACCGTTTGACATGCAGAGAGGGAGGACTGTTATCTCGCGTTTGCGAGATACCGAGTCCTCCCTCTTTTTGTTTTTCTCAAGAAACCATGAACGCGAGCGATGTTGTTCAAGAGAACAATTCCACTACGTGGAGTTTCGATTCCGTTGCGGATGAAACGATTGACGCGTGGACGAATCTCGTGCGGCGCTATTACCCGAATCTTGCAACACCCATCGCACGTGCGCTGGCACAACGCGCCTTGCAGGGACCGTATGGCTTTGCACTCTTTTCCATTTCACAGGGCATCCATCAATTCGACGAAACCTCCTTGCGCGAAATGACCGGCAGCGAATTGCAAATGCTCTCGGCGCTGCTTCAAGATTTGCGCGAGCAAACACAACGGCTGTCTGTTCAAATCAACGTGTTGTGGCATCCTGAATAAGCGTCACCCGAAATTATTTTCACTCGAAAGGATTTCTTGTGCTCAAGTCCGCAACCTTTTTCATCGGCATCCTGCTCGCGCTCGGCGCGTTCATCGGCTATGTGATTTTGGGAAATTTTCTCGCGCCGCCGCCCGCGCTCGTCGTCGTCGCGCTGCGTGACATTCCGCCGTACACGCCTCTCGACGCGAACATGCTCGGTGTGGATTCGCAGCACTTGAACCAGCAAGTGCTTGCCACACTCGTGCAAAAAAACGAATTGGACGAATACATTGGCGGATTCGTAACGAGTCCAATTTTCGCAGGCGAACCGTTACGCAAATCTTCTGTCGTGATGGCGGGCAATCCGCTCGCGTCAAAACGCTTGGCGCTCGTACTCACCGATGCGAATCGCGTTGCGTCGGTGATTCCCGTTGACGCAAAAACATCACCATCACAAATCGTCACAGGCGACTATGTTGACCTCGTAATCAGCCTGGCTCCCGGAAATCTCACAAGCAACAACTCAAGCAACTTTGGCGAATTGTTGACGGGACAAAACAACAATCAAGTCAATTTTGACTTGGGTCCTTCGGCAATCATCACGCCAACCCAAAGCACGTTTCCCTCTTCATCCCTTCTCGCGTCAGGAATCATCAGCGCGCCGTTGAGCGGC
>CALMZO010000283.1 GCA_937870825.1 uncultured Chloroflexota bacterium
AGCAGCAAGGACAAGCGTTTTTGCGAACGGCTATATGCAGATTTGCGCGCCAAGCACGTTCGCACTTGGTATTTTCCCGAAGATGCCACATGGGGCGAATCGGTTTGGGGTGAGATTGACCGAAGTATCAAGAGTTATGACAAACTGGTAGTCGTTTGTTCCAAAAACTCATTGACGAGTGGACCTGTGTTGCGCGAGATTGAGCGCGCGTTGAATCGTGAAGATAAAGAAGGAAAACAGATTTTGTTTCCGATTCGGATTGACGATTATTTGTTTAACGAGTGGGAACACCCGCGCAAAGCGGATGTGCTTGCCAAAGTTGTCGGAGATTTTCGCGGGTGGAATCGCAGTGTAGCCAAGTATGATGAAGCGTTCAAGAAATTGGTGAAAGCATTACAAGCATAAGCGCGGAGATTCCTCGCAGAGTTTATCCCAAAGTGTGAGGGACTCGGAATGACAATTTGTGTCCCGCCGCCGAGTTATTTCGGCGGCGGTTCGTTTTGGGCGGCGCGGTCTAATTTTGTGTCGTCGTACGAAGTCGGGTCGCTCAACGATTCCAAATGCGTAAAGACCGTGACGTTGGACAGACGCGCGCGAATATCGTTTTCGATGTTTTCCAAAAGTTGATGTCCGCGCTGCACCGTCCAATCGCCGGGGACGAGAACGTGCATCGAAACGAAACGCCGCGCCCCCGCTTGCCGCGAACGCAGCGCGTGAAATTGAACGCCTTGTGTTTTGTATTGTGAAATGACTGCGTTGATTTTTTCCATTTCCTCGGAGGGCAGCGCGGTATCCATCAAACCCAACACCGAACGCCGCACCAAATTGTATCCGGTCCAAAGAATGTTCGCGGCAACCGCGAACGCAATGATGGGGTCAAGCCAATTCCAGCCGGTGAAAACGACGACGACGAGCCCGGCAATCACGCCAACCGAAGTCCACACATCCGTCATCAGATGCTGTGAATCGGCTTCGAGTGTAATCGAGTCGTACTGCTTGCCCGCGCGTTTCAAAATCTGCGCGACGCCGAAATTGATGGCAGAGGCAATTGCCGCAATGACAAGACCAATGTCCGCCGCTTCAATCGCTTGCGGATTGAGCAATCGCTGAATTGCCGTGATTCCAATCGTCAATGCGGCAATGACAATCAACGCGCCTTCCACGCCGCTCGAAAAATATTCCGCTTTGCCGTGTCCGTACGCGTGTTCATCGTCCGGCGGACGCGCCGCAATCGTCAACATTGCCAACGCCACCATCGCGCCCACGAGATTGACAATGGATTCTGCCGCGTCCGATAACAACCCCACCGAACCCGTAATAAAAAACGCGGCGACTTTTAACGCGATGGTGAACAGCGCGGCAAGAATGGAAAGCCACGCAAAGCGCGTGAGGTGCGAACGATTTTCCATAGAGTCTAAATTATCGCATTGCACGCGATTGACCGCAACCGTCAGATATAGTACAAAATATCTATGCCAACCTTTGATGTATTTCTGGCGCGCACATACAAAGTACGCATTCGAGCGGCGGACGCGTTCACCGCAGAACGGCTCGCCGAAGAATTTGTCGGCGACGTGGGGGATGCTTCGACCAAAGAACAACGCGCCGAACAGCAGTTTCACATCCTCGACATCGAGACAACGGACAACAGCGCGTTCGACGCGATTGAATTGGAATGAACGTCGAATCCGTCATCATTCCGCAAAACATCGAGGACAAACTCGAGTCCAAGCACAACGTCACGCGACGGGAGGTTGAACAGGTTTTCAATTCCCGACCGCGTTTTCGCTTTGCCGAAAAAGGACGTGTGCGCGGCGAGCATTTGTATCGCGCGATTGGACAAACAAGTGGCGGACGTTATCTTGTGATATTCTTTATCTTGAAAGCGAATCGCGCGGCACTCGTGATTAGTGCGCGTGATTTGACAGCAACGGAGCGCAAGCAATATGGCAGCAAATGAAAAATTTCGTGACCCCGTGCCTGAAACATTTGAAACATTAGAGCAGGCAGCCGAATTTTGGGACACGCACGACCTGACCGACTATGAAGAGATTTGGCAACCTGTCGAAATTCAGGTTCGACTGAAACAGTCTGGCGTCGTTGTGAATATCGAGCCACCGCTTGCGGAACGAGTCACGGCGTTTGCTCAATCGCAACATATCTCGACAGAGAGTCTGGTCAATCGCGTATTGGAAGAATATCTCGAAACGCGCGCGGCGTGATGCAAATGACAGACTCGTTTCGCGCGTTGCCCTCTGTGGAGGAATTGTTACAAAATCACACGCTGCGCGGGTACGAAAGAAAAGTCGGACGCGCGGTGGTGCTCGATGCCGTGCGCGCGTCGCTCGATGCGGCGCGCGCGGACATTCGCGCGGGACGCGCTGCGCCGATGCCCGCGTTGTTGCTCGACGCGATTACCGAACGCATCGAGCAAGCGGTTCGTCCGACCCTGACGCGCGTCATCAATGCAACCGGCGTGATTTTGCATACGAATCTCGGGCGCGCGCCCTTGTCACAAGACGCGCTCGCGGCGATTCAAGATGCCGCGTCGAGTTATTCCAACCTCGAATACGATTTGGACGCAGGCGAACGCGGTTCGCGTTATACGCACGCGGAAGAGTTGATTAAAAAATTGACGGGCGCGGAAGCCGCGCTCGTGGTGAACAACAACGCGGCGGCGGTGATGTTTGTTTTGCGCGCGTTTGCCGAGAACAAAGAGGTGATTGTTTCGCGCGGGCAACTCGTTGAAATCGGCGGAGGGTTTCGCGTGCCGGATGTCTTGAGTCAATCGGGCGCGCGCATGGTCGAAGTGGGCACGACGAATCGCACGCGCGTCGCGGATTTTGAAAACGCGCTCACGCCAAACACCGCGTTGTTGCTGCGCGTGCATCCTTCAAATTTTCGGGTGATTGGTTTTACCGAAGAGGTTTCGCTTCAAGAAATGTCCGCGTTGGGACACAAACACAATTTAGTTGTCGTAGATGATTTGGGCAGCGGCGCGCTCGTCGAAACATCCGCGTTTGGTTTGGCGCACGAGCCGATGCCGCAAGAGAGTTTGCGCGCGGGCGCGGACTTGGTCGCGTTCAGTGGCGACAAATTGCTCGGCGGTCCGCAAGCGGGAATCATTGTTGGCAAAAAAGAATTCGTCGCGAAATTAAAAAAGCATCCATTGGCGCGCGCGCTGCGCGTGGATAAATTGACGCTCGCCGCGTTGCAAGCGACGCTGCTGCATTATTTGAAAAATGAAGCGCAGCAAAAAATTCCCGTGTGGCAAATGATTTCGGCAAAAGTGGAAACGCTGGAAAAACGCGCGAATGATTGGTGTGAACGCTGGAAAAAGTTTGGACTTGAGGCGCACGTGATGGAAACGAATTCAACCGTCGGCGGCGGAAGTTTGCCCGGCGAGACCTTGCCAACGCGCGCAGTGGCATTAAATATTTTTTCACCCGACGCGTTCGTCGCAACGCTGCGCGTCAACAGTCCCCCCATCCTCGCGCGCATTGAAAACAATCGCGTTGTCATTGACCCGCGCACGATTTTGCCGCACGACGAACACGCGTTGCTCGAAGGCGTCGAACGCGCCGCGCGGCTCGCATAAACAAACTGCACACGGATTCTACGCGTTAGCGGGGTTCGTTCGCCAAACTACGGCTCGGCAGAAACCGCATACGTGCTCGAATCCATCACGCTTACAACGTTTCACGTTTCACCTCACCCCGCATATAATCTCCTGCGATGTTTGCAAACTTACAACTCGTCTATCAATACCGCGAACTGGTTCGCAATCTCACGACGCGCGATTTAAAAGTACGGTATCGCAATTCGCTGCTTGGTTTTTTGTGGGCGTGGGGCAATCCCATCATGATGACGCTTGTGTTCACCGTTGTCTTTCAAGTCATCGCGCCCAATTCGATTGCCAATTATCCGCTGTTTATTTTGATTGGCTGGCTGACGTGGGGTTTCACCAATGCCGCGATTGGTGAAGGCATCGGCAGTATCGTGAGCAATTCCAATCTGGTGAAAAAAGTTTGGTTCCCGCGCATCGTGCTGCCCGCCTCGGCGGTGTTGTCGAACGCCGCGAATTTTTTGCTCGCGCTGCCGTTGGTGTTTGCGCTGATTTTTTATTTTCAAATTCCGATTGACCCGCTGCTGCTGTTGTACTTTCCGTTCATTTTTCTCGCGCAGCTGGCGCTGGTGATGGGCATGGCGTTTTTTCTTTCGGCGGCGAATGTGTTTTATCGCGATACCGGCGTGATTACGGGCGTGGTGATGACGGCGTGGTTTTTTTTGACGCCGGTGTTTTATTCGGTGCCCCAGCTGACCGAAAACAGTCGGCTCGTCTATTATTTGAATCCGATGGCGAGCATCATCGAAGCGTACCGCAACATCCTCTACGGTTCGACAAACGGCGCGCCGCCCGGTCCGCCCGACGTGGGATTTTTATTGCGCACGTTCGCGACGGGCGTAGTGATTTTGATTCTCGGCTATTTGTTTTTTATGCGCGTGAGCAAGCGCTTTGGCGAAGAGTTGTGAAAAAAAAGCGGTGGGCGAAAATTCGTCCGCCGTTTTTAGTTTGCGACGCGCCCGTATGCGCGCATGATTTCGAGCAACTCGTCCAACGGCAATGCTTGAATCGTTTCGTTCGCTCCGCGCATCGTCTCTGCCGTCGTCAGCGCGTTGAGGATGGCTTCCTCGACGGCTTCGACAGTGGCGTCGAACAACGGATTGATTTGAGAATTCGGCAGCATTCGTAATGGCATCAGCTCTGGTCCATCGCGCGGAATCGAATTGCCGGTGGCGAATGCGAAAAATAAATCGCCGCTCGTGTTGTGTCCGGTGCCGCCAACATTGCCGAGCCCAATCGTGGCGCGTTGGGCGAGCCGCGCGCATTGTGTTGGAATCAACGGCGCGTCTGTCGCGACAATAATGATGATGGAACCTTGCTTGGGCGCGGTTTCGTGCGCGTGTCGCCTGACCAATTCGCGCCCGACCGGCACGCCGTCCACGCGCAGCAATGCCATGTCGCCATAATTTGCTTGCACGAGCACGCCGAGCGTGTACGAATCCTTTTCGATCTGCACGACGCGTGACGCTGTGCCGATGCCGCCTTTGAATTCGTGACAGCGCATTCCCGTTCCGCCGCCGACGTTGCCTTCTTCCACGCGTCCGCTGCGCGCGTTTTCGAGCGCGTGCAAAACATGTTCGCGTTGCAGATGAAATGCGTCAATGTCGTTCAGTCTGCCGTCGTACGTTTCGGCGACGACAGGCAGCATCCACAACGACGCGTTGGGCTGCGCGCGTCCGTATTCCACCAGGACATCGCGCACGAGTCCAACTTGATGGGTGTTGGTGATTCCAATCGGCGTGGTGAGCAAGCCCGATTCTTCCACCCACATCAAGCCCGTCATTTCACCATTGCCGTTGAAACGATGAAATCCGGCAAAGCAGTGGTCACTCCAAATGTTGCCCTCGCGCGGCACAATCATCGTGACGCCGGTGCGCGCGACGCGCGGCTCATCATAAATCAATGTACTGTGCCCGACGCGGATTCCGCCAACATCCGTGATGGCATTCCATTCGCCGGTCGGCCAAGTTCCCATCGTAATCCCCAAGTCGCGTAAGCGTTTGCGTGTCATTTGTTCCTCCGACGCAAGATTATACTGCTTTCCGCGCTTTCAGAGATGAACGCGATAAATTGACTTGCAAGGATTCTAAATGGATAATGCCCGCCGCACTGCACCACACCTCTTTGATGGAGTCGTATGAAATTTCTCTTTCCCTTTGCAATTGTCGTACTTGTTTTGTTCACCGCTTGCAGCCAAACTCCTGCGCCGCCTGCGCGGCCCCCCGCAACCCAACCGCTTGTGCCAACGACGAACGCCGCCGCGACAGAAACGGCAGTCACTGTGCGTGTGCTGTCAACCTTGACGGCAAGCGCGCCACAGCCAACCGTCTCCGCGCCGACACACGCCGCGACGGTCACGCCGCCTCCGTTGCCAACCCAGGTCGTTGCGGCGACGAACGCCCCCACCATTGCGCCGACGCATCCGCCGCCCACATTGTCTCTGGTGCTATCGCCCAGTGTGACACCGATTCCCGTTTTGCCGACGCGTCCTGCCGCCGCCGCGCCAACCAAGCCGCCACAGCCGACCGCAGTCCAGGTTTCGCAGGAAGTGCTGCGCGGAAAAATTATGTTCAAAAGCACGCGCAGCAACGGCAAGTATCCGCATAATTTTCAATATTTTGTGATGGACGCGGACGGCAGCAATGTTGCGCCGTTAAACAAAGGCGCGGCGGAAGCGTTGTATAAACAATTAAAGCCCCTCGAAGGATATTCACCCGACAAACAGTTTCTGGTCCTCGGCGAAAAGACCTGCGCATCGAATGCAAAATGCGACTTGTATGTCGGCGCGCCGGAAACGATTCAGAATCGTAGTCAAGGCGTCTGGACGCCGAGCGGACCGCGCTGGTATCGCGCGGACAATCCGGTCTGGTCGCCGGACAGTTCTTGGATTGCGTTTGTCTGGAATCGCGACAATGACCGCACGAAAAATATCTTCAAGGGAATGCCGTTCGTGTCGAATCAAGATTTCAAACGTCTCACCGATTTTGGCGGACGCCGCGATACCAAAGACCCGACGTATTCACCCGATGGCACGCAGCTCGCGTTTGCGACGCAAGATGGCGCACGCTGGCAAATTTGGATTTTGAACGCGCTCGCCGAAAATCCGACCGACGCGAACGCGCACAATTTGAGCAATTCCGAGTTTGACGATTGGGACCCGCTGTGGATTAAATAAAAAAATGAGGGACAGGTTTGCCTGTCCCAAATTTTTTACGCGCGCATGAACGTCGTTCTCGTTGCCACCTTGTTATTCGCGCTCGCCGATTGGTGGAGTGTCGCGCGGCAAAACAAAACCCTCGAATATCTTTTCAAACCGGCGACGCTGCTCGGCGTCATCGCGCTCGCGTTCGGGTTGACGCAAATGCCGCATGACGCGTGGCGAGCGCGGTGGTTCATCGTCGGTTTTGTGTTTTCACTGCTCGGCGATGTGTTTCTGATGCTGCCCCATCCGCGCGGGTTCCTTTTTGGACTCGGCGCGTTTTTGTTGGCGCACATTGCCTACATCACCGGGTTGAATCCGTCACCGCCGCCGTTCGATTCCTTTGTCCTGTTGATTCCGTGCGCGCTCGTCGCAGGATACGTTGTGTATCGTGTGACAGCAAGCTTGCGCGCGTCGAATCATTCGTCGCTCATCGCGCCTGTCCTCGCCTACGGACTCGCCATGACGTTGTTCGTGTTTTCTGCGTGGGCGACATTGTTCCGTCCTGAATGGAATGACGCGCGGCGCGTGTTTGTTATCGTCGGCGCGACATTGTTTTTGATTTCCGACGGCATGTTGGCGTGGAATCGTTTTGTGCAGCCGTTCCACGCGGCGAAACTCGGCATCATCAGCACCTATCATCTCGGCCAAATCGCGCTCGCCTTGTCAATTCAAGCCTGACAGGTCTAAATCTATCGCGTCAAACAAACAACGCGATATCCGCGCCCGCCGCGAATTCTAAAAACGCAGCCGCGCCGCGACATTCGACGCCCTCGATTAAATTTTCTTGGTTCACGCCCATCACGCCCATCGTCGTCGTGCAGGCGTACAACTTTCCCCCTCCCTCGCGCGTCACCTCAATCAATTCTTGCAGCGGCGGAATGTTGGCGCGATTGAACCAACTTTTCATCATCAGCGTCGCCACCGGCGTCATACCCGGCAGTACGCCAATGATGTTCGGGACCTGGAGCGCAGGCACGGCGGAAATCGGCGGCGGCATCGCGGGATTTCCAATCGGCGCGACTTGGAGTTTGGGGAGTCGGTGTTGGTGTACGATGTCGAGTCCGTAGAACGTAAAAAACACGCCCACTTCCCACCCCAAACTCACGGCGGTTGACGCGAGGATGAGCGGCGGGTACGCCATGTCGAGTGAACCCTTTGATGCGACGAGCGCGAGCCGTTTGACGCGCGACGCGGCTTGCAGTGCCTTTTCGATTTCGATTTCTGCGAGACGTTTCGCGACGAGTTCGTTGACACGTTGTTCTAATTCCGCATCCATTTTTTTGGTATCCTCAATTTTCACGCCAAGGCGCAAAGCCGCAAAGAAACCCGCGTCTTTTTGTTTTGCGCTTTGGCGAAAATTATTTTGCGCGACGCACCAGAAAGCGAAAGACATTGCCTTGTGTTTCCGTCGAAAGCAATTCGTGTCCGGTTTGGCGCGCCCATGCAGCAATATCGTACTGGGAACCGGGGTCGGTGGTTTCGGTGAGAATCGTTTGCCCCACGTTGATTTTTTTGATGGCTTGCGACAACTTGATGATAGGCATCGGACACAACAGATGTTTGCTGTCGAGAAAGACATCGTATTGGGTTTGAATGATGGCGGACATTTTTTTCTCCACGCCTCGCCCCACGGTCCCCTCTGCCAAAATTTTGTTTTTGAAGTTTAGGAGAGGGATTGGGGGTGAGGAAAATAAAAACTCATCGCCGGTACGGCGATGAGTTTCAAAAATGCAATACGCGCTCGCGTTCAAGCTGAACGCGAACAAAATTTTACCAAAATCGTTTGCCTGAATTCTCTCGCCGTTCGAGGACGCGGAACTGTGCGCGGCGTTGCGAACAATTCCGCGCGGTACAGATGCATCCCAAGCAAAAACGGCAATCGAAATTCATTGTGCGGCGATTCTAATCGGCAATTTGCTTTTGTCAATTCCTTGATTTTTCATTACGCATTGTTCATTCATCTTGCACATTCCGTTTTTTCCCGCGTCCCAACTGGGACGAACGTTGATACGCTGCCCAAATCGCGCGCGACAACGCGGTGCGAAAACCCGCCTTTTCCAAATAGTAAAGCGCTTCCGCCGATGTGCCGCCGGGCGAGGTGACTTGATTGCGCAACCGCGCGAGATGCTGCGGCGTTTGTGCGGCATATGCCACCGCGCCCTTTACGGTTTGCAATACCAATTTTTCGGCAATATAACGCGGGAATCCCAGATGCACGCCGGCGTCCACCATGGCTTCCATGAACAGAAAAACATACGCGGGACCGTTGCCCGAAAGCGCGGTTGCCATGTCGAGATAATCTTCTTCTTCGACAAAAATTTCCTGTCCCAACGCCGCGAGAATCGCTTGCGCGTGCGCGCGCTGCGCCATCGTCACACTCGGCGACGCTGTCCACACGGTCATGCCTTCGCCAATCATCGCGGGCGTGTTTGGCATGGAACGCACAATCGCGTGATGCTGCAAACCATTCTCGATGGTCTGCAGGCGCGCCCCGGCAATGACCGACAGCACCAGCGCGCCGGAACGAATGTGTCCTTTTAGTCCTTGCATTACCGGATTCATCATTTGCGGTTTGACCGCAAGCACGACAACATCCGCGCCTTGTGCCGCGGTCACATTGTCCGTCGCCATGTGAATCCCGTACTTGTTCTGCAATTCCTCCAGCCGCGCGCTGCGCGGACCGGCGGCAATCACTTGCGCGGGGGAAACGAGTTCGCCGACGACGACGCCGCGAATCATCGCCTCTGCCATCGCGCCGGGACCAATAAAAGCAATACGAACGTCTTGAAGCATGATTGAATAATCCACGAATTCTTGTTACGCAGAGCGTAACGACAAAGAACACGAATCCACTTTCTTTGATTCGCGAGCTTTGGGTTATTCGTGGATTCTAAAGGGATTTGAAAAATAGTACGCGGCTCTCGCCCTTGCCGTCGTAATTCGTGTGGGCAGAAATTCCATCCACCTCGACATCGCCTGCTTCGATTTCAAAGCCCATACGTTGATGAAACGCAATCGAGGTTTTATTCACGGGTGAAGTCACACAGCGCACAATCTTTTTTCCGTTGGCGCGCGCGACCTCGAAAAATTTTTCGTACAGCATCCGCGCGGCGCCGTGTTTGCGAAAGGCGGGATGCACGCCGACGAAATGAATGTACGCTTCATCGGGGAACGTTTGTGAAAAAAAGCCATTGAGAAATCCGACGATGTTGCTTTGTTCTTGGACGATGAAACTCGTGTCGCGGAAATGGGTGAAAAACAACTTGGGCAGCATGTCGCGCATATTTCTGCCTTCCCACCAATCATTGATAACGGTTGTAACAAAATAGAAATCGCGCGGTTCGGCGTGGCGAATTGTGAGATGGCACTCGCCACATTCGATTGGAACACCAATAAAATTCTGTCGCCCTTCGGCGGTCAACACCCATGCGCGTTCCTGATACGGCGGATTGTGACGCACATGCTGCGTGTGTCCGCATTCGAGCACGGCAATCCATTCGCGGCGCGGGTCTTGACGAAAGGCAATAATTTTCCGCTCCATAAGGTTTTTGGTCGCTGTACTGCGGAAGGGATTATAGCACAGCGAGGACGCGGAAATTGTCGCTTGGCGCGGATAGCGCATCAACACAACGCCCGTCGGAATGGGACTTGCTTGCACACCTTGCAAGTGAAGGCGTTTGCCTTTGGAAAACCAGCGCGCGCCTTCCGCACCGCTGTCGCTGAATTTTCAGAAAATTTGGAATCGTCGCTGTTCAGGCAAGCGTGCACGCGCCACAGCATTCGCATCATCGAGTGACCAAATCGGGATGGAGGGTCCGCTGATTGTGTTAAACTAGAATTTGATTACGTGCGTATCGGCAACCCCCGTCAACCTGGCGCAAGCCGGCGCGGTTTTTATGGTGGAACAAATGACAAAATTTCGTATTTTGGCGGAGCAGTCGGAATTTTCCATTCACGGACGTTCCAGTCTGCATCCTCTCCATGCCAAGACCAACGCGCTGGATGGGTTTCTAAACATCGAGCTGTTGCCCGACAATCGTCCCGATTTGAGCAAACCCATTCGAGGACGTTTGGAGGTGGATATTACGAATCTAAAATCAGGCAACCCGCTCTATGACCTGGAAGCGCACCGGCGGGTGAATACGCAGCGCTATCCCAAGATTACGATTGACCTGCTGGACGCGCGAGAAGTAGAGCCACTGCGCCGCTATCATGTGACCGGCAACATCAACTTTCGCGGATTGAGCCGACCTATCGAAGGAGAGTTAAAGGTAATTGCCCGAGCCGATGGTACGTTCGAAGTCAGTGGCACGCAAAAGTTGGACAGCCGCGATTTTGGGCTGGACCCGCCCAAGCTGCTGGGGCTCAAAGTCTATTCCGATTTTGTCGCAGAGCTCAAGCTCGTTGCCGAACTGGTGTACGGGCAATGAGGCGTATGGTTCATGACAGGCAAGCGATTCGGCGCCGCAAGCATCTCGCGCCGGTCACACAATCAACATGAACAATTTCACTGCTGACCCCTTGTTCGTTCTATCCAATCAAGTCATCGTCATCACCGGCGGCGGGGGTGTTTTGATGAGCGCGTTGGCGCGCGGATTCGCGGCGCGCGGCGCGCATGTTGCCTTGCTCAATCGCACGCTGTCAAAATCGGAACCGCTTGCAAAGGAAATTAGCGCAAAGGGCGGACATGCGATTGCGCTCGCAGGGGATGTGACGGACCGCGCGTCGCTCGAACGCGCGGCGGAAAAAATTTTGAACACGTTCGGGAACATTGACCAGCTCGTGAATGGCGCGGGCGGACAGCGTCCCGGCGCGATTGCGTTGACGGCGGAAACATTTTTCGAGCTGCCCGAAAGTGAATTGCGCGCAGTGATTGATTTGAATTTGATGGGGACGATTTTGCCTTCGCAAGTTTTTGGCAAATTTCTCGCGCAGCAAAAACGCGGCAGCATTCTCAATATCAGTTCGATGGCGGCGCTTCGCCCGCTGACCCGCGCTGTCGGTTATGCGGCGGCGAAAGCGGCGATTGATAATTTTACGCGGTGGCTGGCGGTGACGCTGGCGCGCGAAATTTCGCCGTCGCTTCGGGTGAACGCGATTGCGCCCGGCTTTTTTCTCGGCGAACAAAATCGCGCGCTGTTGGTGAATGAAGCAGGCGAACTCACCCCGCGCGGGCAATCCATCCTCGCGCATACGCCGATGGGACGTTTTGGGGAGCCGGATGATTTGCTTTCGACCGCGCTGTGGTTATTGTCCCCGGGCGCGAGTTTTGTGACGGGCGTGGTGGTTCCTGTAGACGGGGGCTTTTCCGCGTACAGCGGTGTGTGAAAAATTTTGCGCGATGAAGCTCGGAGCCGGTCCGTCATTCGCGCGCGGCAAAAGGTGCGGCCCGAATTGACCTACAACGATTTGCGCGGCGAGATGGTCGTGGGAACGCGGCCCGGAATGCTCACCCGGATTTTGGTCGAGCCGAAGAGTAGCTTTCGCCACCCGAGTCGCACCAACCCGCAGTTTTGAGATGTGTTGGTATAATAGGAATTGATTTTTGTAGGAAGGAAACTCACGAGTAAAGAGCGTACTCTCTCTTTACTCGTGATATTTTAGAATCATGGCAGTACGAGTTGCCGTTGCGATGAGCGGCGGCGTGGACAGTTCGACGACGGCGGCGTTGCTCGTAGAACGCGGCTATGAAGTTGTCGGTTTGATGATGCGAATGTGGTCGGAAGAAGGCGACGGCTTGCTTCCGAACAAATGCTGTTCGCCCGAAGCGGTGGCAGACGCGCGCGGCGTGTGTCAGCGTTTGGGCATTCCATTTTATTTATTGAATGTCGAAGCGGAGTTCAAAACGCGCGTCGTGGATTTTTTTGTGGACGGGTACGCGCAAGGCGTTACGCCAAATCCGTGTTTGCAATGCAATCGCTTGGTAAAGTTTGGCACGCTGCTGAACAAAGCGCGCGCGTTGGACGCGGAATTTTTGGCGACGGGACATTATGCGCGCATTGTAAAAAATGAACGCGGCGAGTTTGAATTGCATAAAGGCGTTGACCCGAAAAAAGACCAATCGTACGCGCTGCATATTTTGTCGCAAGAACAACTGGCGCATTCGATGTTTCCGCTCGGCAACATGACCAAAGAGCAGACGCGCGAACTCGCAAAAAAATTCGGACTGCGCGTCGCGCAAAAAGACGATTCGCAAGATTTGTGTTTTATCGCCGACGGCAATTATCGCAATTTCATGCGCCGCAATCGTCCCGACGCGCTCGTGCCGGGACCGATTCTCGACCTCAATGGTAACGTGCTGGGCGCGCATACGGGTCTGCCCGATTACACCATCGGTCAGCGCAAAGGGCTGGGCATTGCCGCGCCGCACGCGTTGTACGTGACCGCGTTGGATGCAGCGCGCAACGCGGTGGTTGTCGGCGGCGCGCAAGAATTGGGCAAACGCGAACTCGTCGCGCGCAATGTGAATTGGATTCCAACGCGTCGCGCGGACGAATTGCCCATCCGCGCGAATGTAAAAATTCGCTATCGTTCCATCGAACATCCTGCAATGCTTTACGCGTTGGACGAAACACGTGTGCGCGTCGAATTTGATTCACCACTCCGCGACATTACGCCGGGCCAAGCAGCCGTGTTTTACGACGGCGACAAATGTCTGGGCGGAGGAATCATCGAATAAGCTTAAAGAAAATTCCTGAATGATTCAAGGTTTGGATTCTACGCTTTAGCGGGTTACCGACCAGAAACCGACTAAAGTCTCGATTCCGAACCCCAGACCAATTCGGAATTCGTTCTAAAGTAAAAAGTTAAAAGCCAAACGTGACAAATCAAAAGGGAAACTTTTAGCTTTTAACTTTGACCTTTCAACTTTTCTTGTTCACGCTTCCTTCTCTCACCCTTGCGTTCGTCATCGCGTCGCTCATCGGACTCGTGTTTTATTTGTTGTTCGGGCGCGGATGGCTGCGCTTGCTCGTGTACTGGCTCGTGGCGCTCGCGGGATTTTTTCTCGGACAGGTGGTCACCACCCTGTTGAACTTTGCCCTCTTTCCGATGGGTTCGGTGAATTTGGTGGAAGCCACCGTTACATGCCTCATTGCCCTTTTTGCCACGCGCGCGTTGTGGAAAAGCGAAACGGCGACGGCGAATTGATTTGCGGATTGTTCCGGGCGGGTACGTCACAAGCACAATACGAGTTTCGTTATCTTGATAGACGCGCACCGTTTTTTATCACGTTTCCTTTATGTTATAATCTTTAGAGAGATGACTGTAGAAACCGTTCGAGATATTTCCATCATCGTTCTCGCCATCGTCACCATCACGATGCAAATCATTTTGGTGCTGTTGTTGTTGGAGATTCGTTCACTTTCCAAAATGCTGCGAGACAATATCTATCCGATTTTACAGTCGGCGGATGAGACCGTGCGTACGGTGCGCGGGACGAGTGTTTTTGTGAGTGACAATGTGGTTTCGCCTGTCGTCCGCGTTTCCAGTTTTGCGGCAGGCGTCACCGAAGCGCTGCGTGTGATTGCGCGGCGCGGACAATAAGAGATCGTAGGGGCGAAACCTTGTGTTCGTCCGTGTTGCAAGAGATCGTAGGGGCGAAACCTTGTGTTCGTCCGTGTTGAAAGGAGACAAGTATGAACAATTCACGTGGAGTCGAATTTTTGGCAGGGTTCCTTTTAGGGGGAATCGTCGGCGCAGCAGTTGCCCTTTTGATGGCGCCCGCCTCCGGCGAACAAACGCGCGAACAATTGATGGAACGCGGCATCGAACTGCGTCATCGCGGCGAAGAATTTTCCGAAGAAGCGTTGGAACGCGCGCAGCGGATGGCGGAAGAAGGTCAAAAGCGCGCCACCGAAATGCAGGAACGCAGCCGCCTCGCGTTGGAAGAACAAAAATCGCGTTTGCAAGAAGCGATTGATGCGGGCAAACAAGCCGCCGCCCAACGCCGCAACGATTTGATGGGACGTTTCGAGCAAGACAAAGCGCCCAAATCGAGCAATTGAACGTATGGTCAACGAAATGAATTTACCGCGTTTGTAAATTCAATTTCGCTCCGCCTCGCTCACGAACCCGCGCCGTTCGAGTCCTCGACTCGCGGCGCGGTTTTTTTTAGCGGCAACACGCTTGCGCGTTCCGACTCACTTATGGAAAAATTTTACACGTACGAATTGCCGCGCACGGGCAAAGGGCGGGGCGCGGAATCGGGCGCGCATAAAAGCATTGTCGCGCGAACGGTAGAATGAGTATGTTATAATCGCGCAAGACATTTGTGATTTATGATTTGGCGCGCGACCACAGGCAAAAAATCATAAATCATACAGCCACAATCGAAAATCTATGCGAACTCCCATCCTTGCCGGTAATTGGAAAATGAATACGAATCTCGCGTCGGCGACGGAACTCGTCAACGCGATGAAAAATGATTTATCGCAACTTGCAGCGAATGGAAACGTACACGTTGTATTGTGTCCGCCGTTTCCGTATCTGGCGCGCGTGAATGAATTGACACGCGGGACGGGCATCCAAGTTGGCGCGCAAAATATGTACTATGAGCTGAAAGGGGCGTTCACGGGCGAAGTCGCGCCCGCGATGCTTGTAGATTTTGCCGAATACGTCATCATCGGACATTCCGAACGCCGCCAAATTTTTCACGAGAGCGATGAGGTGGTCAACAAAAAAATTCACGCCGCGCTCGCGAATGATTTGAAACCGATTGTATGCTGCGGCGAAGCGCTGGAAACGTACGAGAACGGGGAAACGGATGTGTGGGTGCGCGGGCAAATTCACGCGGCGATGCAAGGTTTGAGCGCAGACCAAGTGCGCGGACTCGTCATCGCGTACGAACCGATTTGGGCAATCGGCACGGGCAAAGCGGCAACGGGCGCGGGCGCGAACGCGGTGATTGGTATTTCGATTCGCGGCGCGCTCGCCGATTTGTACGGCGAAGATGTGGCGCAAAGCGTACGCGTCCAGTACGGCGGCAGCGTCACCGCGAAAAACATTGACGAATTTATCGTACAGCCCGACATTGACGGCGCGCTCGTCGGCGGCGCAAGTTTGAAAGCGGACGAGTTTATCGCGATTTGTCGTGCGGGGTTGAAAAAGAATTCGTGAAACGAGAAACGAGAAACGAGAAATTTCTCGTTTCTCGTTTCTCGCGGATTGCATGGAAATCGTCCTCTTTTTCGTCCTCTTTGGCTTGACGCTGTTTCTCCAGCGTTGGCTGCAACAACATATTCAAGGTTTGACGTACGCGGTGACGGGAAATCCGGGCTGCGCGGTGCGAATGTTGTTTTTTATTTTATTGCCCGGTGTGGCATTGCACGAAGCGAGTCATTGGCTCGTCGCCAATTTGATTGGCGTGCGAACGGGCAAAGTGAGCATCGGTCTCGGCAAAATGCGCGGCAAACATTTTTCGCTCGGCTCGGTGACGGTGGAAAAAAGTGACCCGCTGCGCGAATCGCTCATCGGCGTCGCGCCATTTATTTTCGGCATTCTCGCGGTGTGGGCGTTGATGGGCTTTGGCTTTGGATTGTGGACGCCGACGACATTGGAGCAAGTGAGCGAGCCGATTCGTTCCACCCTCTCTGACCCGCTCACGTGGGTTGCGCTCTATTTCGTATTCGCCGTTTCGACTTCGATGATACCCAGTGAATCGGACCGCGAACCGTGGGGGATGCTTATTGCGATTTTTGCGGGCATCGGCGCGCTCGCGTTGATTCTCGGTTGGACGCCGAACATTACGCCCGAACTCATCGGACTTGGGCAAAAAATTCTCACGACGCTCATTTTCGTTTTCGGCGTCATCGTCGTCGTGAACGGTTCGCTCGCGCTTTTGATTTTTCTTTTGGAGTGGGGATTTGGAACGGTCACATCGCGCAGAGTACGGTATTGAGTGGAGACTGGAGAGCGGAGATTAGAGATTCGGTGATTCGGCGATTGAGTGATTTTTGAATTTCGATTTTCGATTGACCGTTGCCTCCTTATTTCTTGCGTCGAAATATGACGCGACATTTCCTTCATTTCCCTTATTTCCTCTCACCCAACTTTGGGATTACGTTCTTCTCAACCTTGCAAGAACGATGACTGCAATTCCCCCAATCACGAGCAACACAATCAATTTCGGCAGTCCGCTCGGCAATTGCAGCGCGAGAATGCCAAAGAGCGCGGTGAGCGCGTAATACAGCAGCACAATCGCGCGCGTTGAAATTCCACTGTCGTACAATCGAATATGCAAATGGCCCCGGTCTGCGGCGAACGGCGATTTGCCCGCGCGCACCCGATTGAGAATTTGCCACGCGACATCGAGAATCGGAATCGCGAGCGCGAGCAGCGCGGTTGCCGCTTTCGTGCCGCCAATGATTGCCAACACCGCGAGCGCGAATCCCAACACGTACGCGCCCGAACCGAGAAAAATTTTCGCAGGCGGAAAATTGAAAATCAAAAAACCAAGCGCCGCGCCCATCAACGCGAGCGCAAGCAGCATCAAACTGTCCTGTCCAAGCTTGTAATTATGCAAAAATAAAATCGCGCCCGCAATCATCGTCACGCCGCCGACGAGTCCGTCGAGTCCATCCAAAAAATTCACCGTGTTCATCATGCCCACAATCCAAAAAATGGTGAAGGCAATCGCCATGGCAGCATTGGGCAAAACAATTTTTGAACCGTCGAGCGGACTCGAAATTTCATAAATCACTACGCCACACGCAATCGCAATCAACGCAACACAAAGCTGCATCGCAAACAACGGCAGCGGCTTCAACTCGCGCACATCGTCAATTAGACCGACGACGGCAACGAGCGCGACGCCGATGCCCAAACCCACAACGCGCGTCCATTCATTTTCGTCAATGCGCGGAAACGGCTGTGTCACCGCGAGCGCGGCGACGAGCGCAATCGCAAGCGGAATGCCGCCAATGCGCGGCGTCGGAACTTGATGCAAACGACGCGGCGCGGGCTGGTCCAGCCAATTCATACGCCGCGCGAGACGAATGGTGAGAGGAGTGAGGACGAGCGCGAGAAAAAATGCGACCAAGAAAACGACGAGGAAATTCGAGAGCATGTTTGAACAGATTGTAGCACAAGGCATTGACGATTGCCGGGAACGGTGGTACAAATTCAAGTCAGCACGAAAAACCAGCGGCATGGAATGGTCTTTTGTGCTGACTTGCGAACAAATGACCGAACGACGTTCTCACCGCCGCGCGCGCCAAACCTCTGGCACGTATCACACCGCAAACGTTCACGAGCGCGACCTCAAAGAAATTACGCGTCGCATCGTCCGCGCCGCGCATCCCGAAATGATTATCTTGTTTGGTTCGCGCGTGTACGGCAAGCCGCGCCCCGATAGTGATTTGGATGTGTTGGTGGTGATGGACAAAGACGGCAGCCGCACGGGACTTGCCCCGCTCAAAAAATTATTTCCCCCTTTGCCGGTCCCTTTGGATATTCACGCGCGTACGCCAAGCGAAGTCACGTCGCGTCTCGAAATGGGCGACGACTTTATGCAGACGGTTGTGGGACGCGGACAAAAATTGTACGCGGCGCGCGCCAAGAATGGATTTGCAAAACATCTAGCTCGTTCATTAGAAAAAGGGAGAACCCAACCGATGGACAACGCGCCCCTTGTGCTGGAGTGGGTTGAACTTGCGGAAGGAGATTTCGCAGGCGCGCAAATGTGGGCGCGCCAAAAGAAGAATTTTCGTCCTGAAAAATTGTGCTGGGACTGTGAACAGTGCGTTGAAAAATATCTCAAAGCATTTCTCACACGTCACCGTGTGAAATTCGAACGCACCCACAAATTGGAAGAATTAAACGCTTTGTGTCTCACGGCGGATACCGATTTTCGTTTGATAAAAACTCTCGTTGATAAAGCCGACATTTGCGACCCCAAAATTCGTTACCCCGGCAAGTCGGTGACGGAAGAGGACGCGCGTGCCGCGTTTGCGGCTATGAAACAAATTCGTAAATTTGTGCGCGCGAAACTCGGATTGGCTTGATGTGCTGAATAAAATTTCGTTGTATTCAAAACACCCCTGGCTCGCGCCGAGCCGCGAGGCGCGCAATCTCATCATCGGCGATGATTTGGATGCCGCGTTGAGCGCGGTTCTTTTTTTGCATACGCATCCCAACGCAAAAATTATTGGCGTCTATTCCAAGTATCAAACTGTATATTATTCCGCCGATTGCGCGTGGAGTGACGCGCTGAATTCGTTGTGGCTCGACTTGGACATTTATCACACGCAATGCCAATCGCTCGGACATCACATTGTGCGCTTGAACCCGCGCGAAAAATTGGACGGCTTGAACAATTCGTTAAACCTGAATGATTTGTGGGGCAAGACGCTGCAGACCAAGTTTGACGAAAAATATCCGCTCGGCACGATTCATTTTTTGATGTGGCTGTATCATCAAGAAATTCCCGCGCTTGCCGACGCGGCTGTTTTGTTGTGGCTCGCCGATTCGACGTACATCAACGCGCAGGCGAACGCGTTTCGCAAACGGTATCGTGACGGAAAGGTTGAATGGGTGGAGCGCGCGGGATTCAAGTGGAATGTGAAAAGTTGGCTGCACGGCGCGATTCAAGTGAAATCGCTGCAGCAAACGTTCGAGCAAGTGGACACGCTCGCGTTTGAAGAACAAATGCGCGCGTTTCAAAACAAAATGGACGCGCACGGATTCAAACAAGGCGACGGCCAAGTCGCGTCACATCATTTGAAATTGTTCGGCTACCAATGTCAACCGATTGGTGACGTGGGCGCGTTCGTTTTGCGCTTGCTGGAATTTTGTTCAGAGCAAACGCGTTGGGAATTCGCGCCCGCGCAAATCGAACCATTGAAAAAACTGCAATCGAAATCGGGCAAACGCGTTTCCGAAAAATTGGACCGCGCGCGCGCGCAAGGACTGGAAAATTTTTTACGCGCGCAAAATGTGTTTTCCTATGTGTTCACGCATTTTGATACCATCAACTATACAACCGGACTGGCGTGAAACGTCAAACGTCAAGTTACGTTTCACGTTTGCCGTTCGCCGAACCGCATAATGAACTCTGCAATTCAAGTGATACATCTTCGCCGCGTGTACAAATCGTACGTCGGCGTGTTTCGGCGCAAACTCAAAGAGGTCGAAGCCGTCAAAGGCATTTCGTTCGAGGTGGAAGCGGGCGAACTGTTTGGCGTTCTCGGTCCGAACGGCGCGGGCAAAACGACGACGGTGAAAATGTTGACCACGCTGCTCATTCCCACGAGCGGCAGCGCGACGATTCTCGGTTACGACGTGGTAAAACAGGCGGAAGCGGTGCGTCCGCGCATCGGCTTTATTTTTGGCGGCGAGCGCGGTTTGTATTGGCGCTTGTCGGGACTCGACAATCTGCGCTATTTTTCATCGCTCTATCAAATTGACCCCGAAGTTCAAAAACAGCGCATTCCGTATTTGCTCGAACTCGTCGGCTTGCAAGACCGCGCGAACGAAAAAGTGGAAGGATATTCGCGCGGCATGAAGCAGCGTTTGCACATTGCGCGCACTTTGTTGAATGACCCCGAAGTGATGTTTCTCGACGAACCTTCGATTGGGCTTGACCCTGTGGCGGCGCGCGACATTCGCCAGGTGGTGCGCGATTTGCGCGACCAGAAAAAAACGATTTTGCTTACGACGCATTACATGTTTGAAGCGGACGAATTGTGCCGCCGCATCGCCGTCATCAATCACGGCGAAATCGTCGCGCTCGATACGCCCGCAAACTTGAAACGCGTCGTCCAGGATTTGTCCGTCGTCGAACTCGAAGTAAAAGCATTCACCCCGCACGCGCTCGAACAATTGAAACAACTGCCGTTCGTGGACGCCGTGACAGTGGACGAACGCGAACAAACCTCGCTCGTCACCATTCAAACACCGCGCGGTTCCGAAGCCGTTCCCGAATTGCTCGCGCAACTCAACGGCGCAACGATTCAAAAAGTGTCCGTGCGCGAACCGACATTAGAAGACGCGTACGTGCGGCTTGTCGAAAACGCGGATGAGACGAAAACATGAAACGTCAAACGTCAAGCGTCAATGTACGGTTCACGTTTGACGCTTGGCGGGCTACAACCCATGCTGTTGAAACACCTCCGCGCGATTTTCGCCGCGTTCAAAATGAATTTTCTTTCGCTCGTGCTTGACGGCTTTTTTATTTTCGCCACGCTGCTCATGCCGTTGATTTACGCGATTATCGCGTTCGGCATTTTGCGCGACAAGGGCGCGAACTATGGAATTTTTGTCGCGGTGGGCAGCGGCCTCGCGGGCTTGTGGACGACCCTGCTGTTTGGCAGCGGCAATGCGATTACCACCGAACGCTGGACGGGGACGCTGGAACTCATCGCCGCGACGCCGACGCCGATGTGGATGATTGTGTTTGGTAAATCGCTCGGCGTTCTCTTGCAGTCGCTTCTTTCGATGGTGGTGAGTTATCTGCTTGGCTGGCTCGTATTTGGTTACCCGCTCACCATCGCCCAGCCGTTGGAATTTTTTATCGCGTTGTTCGTCGGCTTGCTTTCGTTTATCGCGTTCGGACTGGTGCTTGCGCCCGCGTTTTTGTTGAATCCGCAAGTGCAGCAATTTCAGAACGCGTTGGAATATCCCGTGTACATTTTGTGCGGTTTTTTGTTTCCCATCGCGCTGCTGCCGTTTTGGACGACACCGTTTTCGTACATTCTCTCGCCATACTGGACTGCCAACATGCTGCAAGCGGCGGCAGGCGGAACGCTCACACGCGAGCAACTCGTTTTGGAAAGCGTCTATGTTCTCGCGCTCGGCGTCCTCTACGTTCTCCTCGCGGCGATTCTCTTTCGCGTCGTTTTGAAAAAAGTGCGCGTCGACGCGACGCTGGGGCTGCAATAAGTACCAAGTAAAAAGCTCCAAGCTAAAAATTTTCTCGTCGGCTTGCCACTTTTAGCTTTGAGCTTTTTACTTTTAACTTTCCTCTCGATGCAACAACTCATCACCAACACAAAACTCTTTTGGCAAGGCGCGGTGCTTTCGTATCGCGCGCTCTTTGCGTGGCTGCGTCCCACGACGTTTATCGCATCCATGATTATTTTCCCGTTGGGACAAATCATGTTTTTCACGCTGCTCGGCATTTATGCGACGGGACACGCCAACGCGAGTTTTTTTCTCATCGGCAACGCGATGCAAATCACCGCGTCGTCGGGAATTTTTGGCGTGACGATGGCGATTGGCGGCGAGCGCTGGGCAGGGACGTTGATGTATTTGTTCGGCGCGCCCGCGAATCGGCTCGCGATTTTCACGGGACGCGCGACGGTTCACATTTTGAATGGATTCGTCGAAGTACTGCTCGGACTCGCGTGGGGCTGGATTTTGGGCTGGGTAGATTTTTCGCGCACAGACCCGTTCGCGCTCGCGCTGACGATTTTGATTGCCACATTCAGCACCGCCGCGCTCGGACTGTTGCTCGGCTGCATCGGACTCGTGACCGTCAATGTGATGTTCATCAACAATCTCGTGTACTTTTTGCTCCTGCTGTTTTCGGGCGCGAATGTCCCCATCGCAAACTTGCCGCTGTGGATGCAATACATTTCGTGGTCACTGCCGCTCACGCGCGGAATTGAAGCCGCGCGCGCGGTGATTGGCGGCGCGCCGCTCGCGAATGTTTCCGCGCTGCTCGTCGGAGAATTTTTGATTGGCGTCGCGTACCTCGTCGTCGGTTATGTGTTCTTTCGCGTTCTCGAAGTCGAAGCCAAACGACGCGGCACGCTCGAAACGTTTTGAATTATCTTGCGAACAAAAAAGTCGCGGCAATTGCCGCGACTTTTTTTATTTCTTGAAAAAATACTCCAACATCTCATCCGTAAATCCGCTCCACGCGCTCCAGCTGTGTCCCTCGCGGAATGGATACAATTCCACCGCGTCGCCGCGTTCGCGAAAACGTTTTGCCCACGGCTGCATGTCGCCAACATCCCATCCCGAAATTCCCGCGCTCAGAAAAATTTTCAACGGCGTCCCGCGTGTCGCCAATGCTTTTTCCACGAACGCGCTCATGCGCGGCGCGCCTGCCGCGACTTGGGATTGAAACACCCAATACGCGGGCGAATAAATTGCCAAATTTCCAAACACGTCTTGAAAGCGCAACCCCGCGTACGTGGTGAACGCGCCGCCGTAACTCACGCCGAGCAGCGTTCGTCCCTCGCGCGTTGCGTTCGTACGATACTGCGCGTCAATCGTCGGAACGAGTTCACTCGTTATAAATCCCGCGAAATCTTCGGGACGCGCAAGAAATTGAATTTCGCGTTGATTGTCTTTTAAATTATTTGGATTCCGCGCGTCAATAAAAACCGCGATGAGCGGAACAATTTTTTCATCGGCAATGAGATTATCAATAATCGTTTGCGTGCCGCCCATTTCGGGGTCGGAATAATCGTTCCCATCGGTGACATACAGCACCGGCAATTTTTCCAGCGCGTCATAATTCGGCGGCGTGTACACACGATAATTGATGGGCGCGCTCCATGCTTTGCTGTCAATGCGAATCCAATCACTCAACGCGCCGTGCGGAATCTCTTGACGCGGTGTCGAAAAATCGGTGACGCGAAAATCGGGCATCGCGAAAATGCTGTTGTAGCCAAAGCCGCCTTTGTGTTGTTTGGGATTGGCGGGGTCACGAATGGCGCGCGAACCATTCAACACAATCTCGTACTCGGTGCGGCTGTCGCGCGGAAAATTTGCAACGCCGTACCACAAATCCGTTTGCCCCACGCGCGCGCCCTCAATTCCTTTGCCCAATTGCCAGAACGAAAAATCGCCGCGAAACGCAACGCTCGCCGCGTCGCCTTTGTACAAAAAAATCGCGCCGTCATTCAATGCCAACGGCACGCGCCGCTTGTTCACCAAATCCTTCCACAATTCATCCACGCGCGCTTGCGCGCGCGCCGGTTCCTCTGCCGCGATGCTCGCGACAAATTCCTCCCAGCCCGCGCGTGTCTGCGCGGACAATTGCGCAATGGGCGCGAGCGTCGGCGCGGCGGCAATGTTTGTCGCGGCGGGGGGGGGTGTTGCGGTTGCCGATGGCGGAATGTTTGTTGCGGTGGGTGGAATTTCTGTCGCGGTTGGCGGAATCGGCGTCGCCGTGTGTTGCGCGCGCGTGTTTGTCGGCGCGATTGTTTCGGCAAGCGGAATTGCTGTCGCGGTCAGTGGAGGCGTTGTAGCCGTCAGTGTGGTGTTGCTGCAAGCGGCGCAAAGCACAATCGCAAAGAGAAATATCAAAACTCGTTTCATGGATTCGTTTTTATACGCGAGAGATTAAATGCTTGTGAAAAGCAAAGGTTGCCAAGAATACGCGAACGGAGATTGCGGAGGGGGAGGAAGAGGAAGTGCATGAGGACGTGGAGCGTGGAGGTATGGTGGATACTTTTGCTCCACATAAAATTAAGGTGATGTTGCATGGCTCTTGGACCAAGTATCCAAAAGATCTTTGGTTGTACTTGCATTCTTTAGCGCCTTTTTGTCTTCCAAGACTACAGGCGATTGGTCAACTATCTCTGTTGCTCTTGTAAAATAGGATAGTGCTTTTTCGCGATCATTAAGAATTTCTATTATAGGTTGGCAGTATCGTTCTGACTGTCTTTCGCTGGTCATATGATTCTGTGGCAAATTCTCTGGCGAAACCAATTTTCGGAAGAGTAACAACAAGAAGAACTTGACTTTGCGATATTTGGAGTCAAGAGCCTTGGTTCTAAAAAAAGCATCAAGGCGATAATACGCAAGTGCTGACGTGTAATATGGAGAAAACTTGTGCTCTGGGTTGAATATTGTAGGTGAATCTACCTCGATGTTTTGTTTAACAACTCCACCGAAGTAACTGGTCACTCGATGCGGCATCTCAAGAAACATAGACCCAAATGCCTTTATTTGGGTTTGCATTGTAATAATTTTTGTTCTTGGGATGGAGCTATCATTTTGATATTGTTTGTCTCGACGTTCGTAATGAAGTCTGCCATCTCCCTGAAAACTATTGTAGTAACGCTCTAAATTCTTTTGAAATTCAGTCATGGCCTGAAGCTGTTCGCGTTTTATGGCAGTCTGGCTGTTCGTTGCTACGGTAATTTTTGTTTTCACGTCCTCGTTGTTAGTCACAATTAATCTCAATGGAATGCGAAGGTTATTCAGTTCCGTATGTGTTCGGAAATCAAAAAGAATATTGCTTGTCTGACAACCATTTACGATCTGGTAATCAATCACAGTAAAGCGATTGCCCGCAGCGCGCAACTCACTTGCCACGACTGTCACTCCATTATTCAAGACCGTGAATAATTCGGGATTTGCTTCTTGTAGCGTTTCTTTTATTGTTGAGTTAATGGGGTTTGATAATCCCTGAAAGTCGCGTATGTTATCGTAGAAAATACCACGTAGATTCCCATTTTCATCAACGATTAATTTTTTGAATTCGGAAAAGGGCAGAATTCCATAATAAGCTTGGTCAATATCTGGTAAGTCGGGCAATGTAACTTTCTCTGCAAATGCGATTGTTGCAGAAATGCGATTTTTAGTTTGTCGATACAAAGTAGAGATCTCACGTGCGCCTAGAGCCATGAAATTAACGTCAGAAAATAGATTCATTTCGCTTAACTCTCGCTCTGTAGTATCTAAAACTGCTCTATTATTTTGGTCATTGTTCCAAACACCTGCTGTGACATAATACAACTTGCACATTGGATTTTCGCGGAAGTGTGTTGCCTTCGAAAGAATGTAGTCAGACAATTGTGCCCAATCTTGAATGTCTGAGTTTCGACGAAGCATTGGGGTCTCTGCAAAAAAGTCTTTTACACCGAAGGCAAACTGATTTATCTCGCTGCTTTCAAAATGCGGTGATGTTTTTGCTTGCACGAAAACATATTTGATTTCAAGATAGTTGTTTTGCTGAATGAGAAGATCGATATCTTCAGTGCTGTTCACCAGTTGTCCGTTTGCAAGAATAGCTACACCATCTATACCAGTGTCATCGCCTTTGCCGACAGTAACATCTTCAATGTCAAAATCGCGATTATACTCACTTGAAATGACACTGAAATTGACAAATTGCTCGAAAGCAACGGATTCATCTTCTATGATTTCGCCACGACTGTTGACAAAATCATCAAGTAGATTTTTTAGGATACGGTCCATTATTGCACTCCTCTCGATGAACGCGAACGATTTGAATTGTGGGACTAGGCAGTTATCGGAATTCTAAGAAGGCTCTGGAGAGAATAATACTTGAATTGGTTGTGTCGCTGGAGCATAAAAATCGTCTCTTGATAAGGGTCATCGCCTTGCTCGGTTCTCTTTGTCACTGCGCGGTGAAAACGCTCTACAATTTGCAAGCCGCTTAAACGCGCAATGTCTGGATAGAGATTGAACTTGTCATTCGCCACGACAAAAATTTTCGCGTCGGGTTTCAGCATTGGCATAACATTGCGAAAGACGGCAGCGATTCCATCAACGTAATTTTGTTGTGCCTGCTTGGACTTGCCACTCTTTTTCGGTCCGATTTCTAGTTCGTCTTGTCGCGGAAAGCCAAAAAGTTCGTATGCGTAAATGTGCTGGTCATGATAATCAATCTGACCGACATAAGGGGGTGAAGTAAAAATCCCGTCAAAGCAACGTCCCGCAAGATTCGTGTTTGATAGAATCGTTTGGAAATCTATGTTGCGCGAATCGCCTTGCACGACAAAAGTTTGTTTGTCAGAGCGCAATGACTCAAACTCGGCAATCCGTCGCGCCGTGTCTTCGCTATACGCGTGAATTTTAGTTATACAGTTATCAATAGGTGTGCAATGCCGACTATGTTTTCGACACCAATAGACTTGCCCCGGTTGTAAAGGTTGAGCGGGAGTAGCCAAATCATAATGTGGTACAAGTCGCGACGAACGAACTGCGCGACTCAACAAAATACGCAACAGGTCGCGGTACTCGTAATCTGGAATTATCCAGCGATAGTACAACATCTCGAGTAACGCACGCGGAGCAAACCAAGCGCGCAGATATTCACTATCGCACCCTTCCATCAATTGGGCTATCGTTGTTTCGATTTCTGCATCGTCACTTGGATGATTGTTGATTTCACCGCGTAGCTGCAATTGTTTGGAAAACAATGTTGTTCGCCGTTCGGCATCCAAAATTTCCTGACGCGCTTTTGTTGTATTGTATTTATCTGTTTTCACGCGCGCAATCAGACAGTTAAAGGGCGAGATGTCAACGCCCAACGCGTGCACCTTGTTTTCGTTCGCTTGAACTAATGTTGTGCCAGAACCCATGAAGGGGTCAAGAATAAAATCATCCTCCTTAAAGTATCGTGTCAAAAACCACTCCACCAATTGGGGAATGAATTTACCCAAGTACGGATGTAAACGATGAACATGTTTCGTGCGTTTGTACTCTGCCAATCCGTGAAAGCCGAGTTCTGGATGCAATCCTGCATGATGGTGTTTCTCGATGCCTTGATTTACAAGGTCAAGAAACAATTTGACTTCCTTCAAAGAAACACGCAATTCACCATTTTTGGCACGTGTGATGTGTTCGCCTTTGTCGTTATATTTGCTTATACGTCCGCGTTGAATATAGTCACGAATGTTGTGCGGGGTTTTACCAACAGCATTCGCCGCCACATCTAGCGTAACAAGTTCAAGGGCTCGAACTACATCGTTAGACATTTTTCCTCCGCGCAAGATTTTACCACACTCCCCCCTCCCTCCTCCCTCCGCGCATTTGTCCTCTCCCTTTCATGTCGCTTGTCCCTTACGCGTTTTTCAAAAATTTGTATGCTAAAATTTATTCTCACGCGGCATGACTGACAAAGGAGTCTCGCTCATGTCCCCTCTCCCCTCGCACGCGCGCGTCGTCGTCAGCGGCGCGATTCAACACATGATTGGCGCAAAAGCATCCAAACACATTCTCGCCATCAACACCGACCCCGACGCGCCGATTCTGTTCAAAGCCGATTACGCAGTGATTGGCGATTT
>CALMZO010000284.1 GCA_937870825.1 uncultured Chloroflexota bacterium
TGTGCCATATTTTTTGCAAGCGCGTTGTTTAGTACACTCATTCAAACGAATCGAAGGAGACTCACATGAGCCAACCCAAGACCAACAAAAAGGCAATGCAAAAATCCGCCAAGACCACATCCGCGAAAGCCAAGTCATCCACTGTATGGACGGACGCGGAAAAAGCGGCAATGAAGGCGCGCGCCCGAGAGCTCAAGGCGGAAGCGCGCGCGAACAAGAATCGAGCAGAAGGGGAACGTGTGGCACTCGCGGCAATCGCCGCGCTGCCGGAATCGGACCGCAAAATTGCCAAGCGGCTCCATGCCATCGTCCAAGCCAGCGCGCCCACCCTTTCGCCGAAAACCTGGTACGGGATGCCCGCGTACGCCAACACAGACGGCAAGGTCGTTTGCTTTTTCACCCCCGCATCCAAGTTCAAAACGCGCTACGCAACGTTCGGTTTTAACGACGATGCGAACCTCGACGAAGGCGCGATGTGGGCAACCTCCTTTGCGCTCAAAGAGTTGACTGCCGACGGCGAGGCAAAGATTAGCGCGCTCGTCAAGAAAGCGGTGAGTTAAGAATACGACCGCATTTCGAATCTCGACCGCCCGGGTGTGTTCCGACTCAACATCGGCGTCAGCAAATCAACATTTCAATCACTGTGCGTCAATGACCAACCGGTTGCCAGCGCGTACGATTACACCGAGTTGGACAAAATTATGCCGCATCCCGAATACGCGCCGCAAAATTTTATCTGTGTGCTTTCGCCCGGTAAGCAAACGTGGGAGAAAATTCGCGCGCTGCTAGCCGAAGCATATGACATTGCCGTTCGGGATTCAACCGCCGGCACAAAAACAAATGAACATCGAGTTCAGCGGCAAGATTTGGTTTTGGAAGGGTCCCGCGCCGTGGTACTTTATCACCGTGCCGGAAAAAGCGTGTCACGAATTAAAAGCGATGTCAACCTTTGTGACGTACGGCTGGGGCATGATTCCCGCCTCCGTTCGCATCGGGAAGACCAACTATAAAACTTCATTGTGGCCCAAAGACGGCGCGTACATTGTTCCCATCAAAGCCAGTGTTCGTAACGCAGAGAAAATTGGAAAAGGCGACACGGTGACGGTTCGGCTGGAAATCGGTTGATAGAAACTACTGATTTTCATACGCGTAAAAAATGTAATCTTGCCACGATGTTTTGACTCCCAAGTCGTTGAGCAACCGCAGAATTTGCGCGCGGTGGTCAGTGGCGTGATTCACAACATGTAGCAGCACTTGCCAAACGACGAGGTTTCGGTCCTCTTCCGGTTCCAGAATCGGCTTGGCGAATAACATCTCATCGCGCAACGCGGCGAGGTATTCGCGCATCCTCTTTTCAACGTTGTCCCAGTGTGCGCGAATCCAATCACGGCTGACGCCGGGTTCGGGTGACGGCTCTAAAGGTTCGACCCCGCGTAGTTCGCTGAACCACATTTCCTCTGCGCCGATGAGATGAATGATTTGGTCTCGCACCGAGCCATGCGAATAGTCCACTGGGTGCGTGAACTGTTCGTCGGTGAGTTGACTCACACAATTGTCCCAGAGCTTGCGATTTTCTGAAAAGTGATAATTGTAAAAATGGCAAAAGCTGTCCGCGTTCATGTGTTGACAGACTCCTTTGTATGAAATTAAAGGTGTTATAGCACAACTGTTCACATCCTTCAACGAGTCCAACATGATTCATGCACAACCGCAAGGTTTTCTCGCCGTCCCGCCCGGTGGAACAGGATCCGGCGTGCTTGTTCTGCACGCGTGGTGGGGACTGAATGACACCATCAAAAACATTTGCGCGCATCTCTCTGAAGCGGGTTTTGTCGCGTTCGCGCCCGACCTTTATCACGGCAAAATCGCGCACACAATTCCGGACGCGGAAACACTTCGCGATGCGCTCGACGGCCGGTATCTCCAAGCCAGAACCGAAATCGCAGACGCCGCGAAATTTCTCGACGAACGAACTGGTGGCGGAATTGCCGTGATTGGTTTTTCACTCGGCGCGTATTATGCCCTCGACCTGTCCATCAGTGACCCCGACCACGTTCGTTCCGTTGTCATCTTTTACGGCAGCGGCGTGGACGATTTTAGCAATGCGCGCGCCCGCTATCTCGGACACTTTGCGGAAAACGACCCTTTCGAGCCGCAAGCGAGCGTTGAACACTTGCGCGAATCTCTTGAACGCGCGGGACGTCCCGTTACAATTCACGTTTACCATGACACCGGGCATTGGTTCTTTGAACCTGACCGAACGGATGCGTATAACGAACAAGCCGCAAATTTGGCATGGGAGCGCACTGTAGAATTTCTGAAACAACAATGACATCGAATCAAGGGATTGATCGTCCCGAAGGTTGGGTCAACTAATCGTATGCAATTCGGTTTCATTCTCCCCAATCTGATTTCCCCCATCGCGCACGCGCCCGCGCTCAAGACAACCGCGCGGCTTGCGGAAGACGTGGGGTTTGATTCCATTTGGACAACCGACCACATTCTCGTGCCGCGCGCCCAGCCGCGTTATGCGAACGGGACTGAAGCAATCACAACCCTCGCGTATCTTGCCGGCATGACACAGCGCGTCGCGCTCGGCATTTCCGTGTTGGTGCTGCCGATGCGCAATCCCATCCTCGTCGCGAAACAAATCGCCTCGCTCGCGCATTTGTCGAACCGCGCCGTCATTCTCGGCGTCGGCGCGGGTTGGATTGAAACCGAATTCAATTTCCTCAACGCGAATTTTCACCAGCGCGGCAAACTGCTCGACGAATACATTTCCATTCTGCGAACATTGTGGACGCAAGACCATCCCGCGCACGACGGCACGTACAAATTTGCCGATGCCGTCTTTTCACCGCGCGTTGTGCCACCGCCGCAAATTTGGATTGGCGGCGAATCGGAGGCGGCGATGCACCGCGCGGCAACACGCGGCGACGGCTATCAGCCGAACCTGCGCGAACAGATGGACTATCGCGCCATCACACAGCGCATTCGTGAAACGGGTAGCGGCAGACACGTGACGATGAGTTTGCGAACGACGTTGAACATGCAAGACGGCGCGGCGAGCATTGTCGAAAAATTGGAACAATGGCGCGCGCAAGGTTTGGAAGCGCCCGTCGTCGGTTTCAAACACGAAACGCTTGCCGATTTGGTGAACGCGTTAGAAATGTTTGGGCGCGACATAATTCCCGCGTTCTCGAACTCACAAAGCATTGCCTGAGTTTGGAGCGGGCGTGTTGGGGATGATGGAAACGATTTCGTGCCGGGAGAACATTGCGGGACAAAAGTTTTCGAGAACGCGGCAACTCGTGCGAGTTGCCGTTTTTGTTTGACAATGCAATTGACGATGAATTACAATCTTGCATGGTTCTCCCAATCACGGTTTTTCTTTTTCATCAGTGGAGAAATTTCTTATGCCGCTCACGCTCTCTCATTTGTTGCGCGCGCCATCGGTGGCGACCCACGAACTCGCACAACGGGCCAGGTTACTTCACGTGATGCTGCTCGCCTGTTCCGCTGCTGCATTCGTTATGGCAATTCTCAATGTGCTGGGTGGATGGTGGACCGAAACCATCTTGTTGGGTTCGTTGGCAGCAATATGCCTGCTCGGAGTTTTATTGAATCACCGATTCCGCTATCGCGCGGCGGCGTGGACGTTTTTTATATCGGTCTGGATCGCGCTTGCCGCTGTGAGTTATCAGGGCGCGGGCTTGTACGATGAAGGAATGGTCGCACTCCCCGTCATTATTTTGGGCGCGCCATTTTTGCTCGGGAAACGCGCGTTCCTTGTGACGACGCTTTTGGCGCTTGCAACCATCCTCACGTTCTACCTGCTGCAAGCACCCGCTGTATTCCTTCCGCCTGATGAACCGTCACTGAATCGCGTCATTATTCTTTCCGCGATTTTTCTGGCGTCGGCGCTCATCTGTTGGGCAGTGCATGAATCGTGGGAGACCAATCTCCTGCGCTTGAATGAATCGTATGACAAGACATTGGAAGGTTGGGCAAAGGCGCTCGAATATCGCGATATAGAAACGGCGGGACACACGCGCCGTGTGACGGAAATGGCGGTTGCGCTCGCGCGGAGGTTGAATTGCAGTCGCGAAGAGATTGTGAGTATTCGACGCGGCGCGTATTTGCATGACATTGGCAAGATGGCAATCCCGGATTACATTTTGCAAAAACCGGGTCCGCTCGACGAAACCGAGCGCAAGCTTATACAGCGGCATCCTGAACTCGCGCTGCACTTTATTGCAGACATTCCGTTTCTAAAATCTGCGGCGGTGATTCCACATTGCCATCACGAATACTGGGACGGGTCAGGGTACCCGAACGGGCTCAAGGGCGAAGCGATTCCGTTCCTCGCGCGAATTTTTACGGTCGTGGACCAATGGGATGCGCTGTGTTCGGACCGCCCGTACCGCAAAGCATGGACGCCCGCGCAAGCGCTGTCGCATCTGGAAGCAAACGCGGGCAAAATTTATGACCCGCGCATCGTCGCGACATTTTTGCCAATCGCACAAAAAATATGAGTGAACTAAAAAACTGGTCTGCCAACTACACCTACTCCACCTCGCGCGTCGAGTATCCCCAATCGGTTGATGATGTGCGCGAGGTTGTGACGCGCTCGAACAAATTGCGCGCGCTCGGGTCGAGGCATTCGTTCAACGGGATTGCAGATTCGACGGACACGCTCGTTTCGTTGGAGAAAATGAATCGCGTGCTTGCGGTGGATCCCGCGCATCGAACGGTGACGCTGGAGGGCGGCGCGAAATATGGTGACGTCTGCGCGGTGTTGGAACGCGCGGGACTTGCTTTGCCGAACCTCGCGTCACTGCCGCATATTTCGGTGGCGGGCGCGTGCGCGACGGCAACACACGGTTCCGGTGTCGAAAATGCGAATCTTGCCGCCAGCGTTTCCGCGATGGAAATTGTCACCGCGAACGGTGATGTGGTGCCGTGTTCGCGCGAAAACGATGGCGACGAATTTTATGGGATGGTTGTCGGACTCGGCGGCTTTGGCATTGTCACAAAACTGACGCTCGACGTGATTCCGACATTTCTCGTGCGGCAGGACGTGTACGAAAATTTACCGTTCACAAACATCGCGGACGAATTTGAAACGATTGCGGCGAGCGGCTACAGCGTGAGTTTGTTTACCACGTGGCGCGACGATGGATTCAATCAGGTGTGGCTCAAGCGCAAGGTTACACTAGGCGAATTGGAGAATGTGGAAACCTTTTTTGGCGCGACGCGCGCGACCGCGCCACTTCATCCGATTGCGGGCATGGCGGTTGAAAATTGCACCGCGCAGTTGGGCGTGCCGGGTCCCTGGCACGAACGCTTGCCGCATTTCCGCATGGAATTTATGCCGAGCAGCGGACAAGAATTGCAAAGCGAATACTTTGTCGCGCGCCAAGATGCGCCCGCCGCGCTCGATGCCCTACAACGCGTGCGCGAGCAATTCGCGCCGCTGGTGCAGATTTCCGAAGTGCGTACGATTGCGGCAGATAATTTGTGGCAGAGTCCGTGTTATCAACGCGCAAGCGCGGCGATTCATTTTACGTGGATACAAGATTGGGACGCGGTGCGCGCAGTTCTGCCGCGCATCGAAGCGCAGCTTGCGCCGTTCGACGCGCGTCCGCATTGGGGAAAATTATTTACCATGTCGCCCGCGCGCGTACAGTCGCTGTATCCACAAATCAATCATTTCCGCGCGCTGCTCGAAACGTACGACCCACGCGGTAAATTTCGCAACGCGTTTTTGGACGCGTATATTTTTGGAACGTCGTCGGACAGGTGATGCGCCATGTTCTTGACGCCAAACTTGCAAATTGACGAAAGCGAACTGTCCGAAACGTTCGTGCGTGCGTCGGGACCCGGCGGGCAAAATGTCAACAAAGTGGCAACCGCCGTGCAACTGCGTTTTGATGTGCGGCGTTCCGTCTCGTTACCGGAAGATGTGCGTGCGCGTTTGTTGCAACTCGCGGCAAATCGAATTTCTGCGGACGGTATTCTCACCATTGACGCGCGGCGTTTTCGTACCCAAGAACAAAATCGCGCGGACGCGCGCGAACGGTTGCGCGAATTGATTTTGCGCGCGTTGGAAAAACCAAAGGCGCGCCGCGCCACAAAACCGACACGCGCATCCCAAGAACGCCGCGTCGAGAGCAAAAAAAGGCACAGTCAAACCAAAGCATTGCGCCGAACGAAATTAGCAACAGACTAAGCTTTGATTTACACGAACGCGTACAACTGCAAGCTGTGGAGTTCACATGGATATTTACCTGTCCGATATCATTCAAATTCTCATTCGCGTCACCGTTGCCGGAATCCTTGGCGGCTTGATTGGCTACGAACGCCGTTTGCATCACAAAGCGGTTGGCGTGGCGGGCATGACGCTCATCGCCATCGGCAGTTCGACGTTTATGCTGTTGGCAACGCATCTCCAAAACAGCGACCCCGCGTCTATCAGTCGTACGGTCCAGGGCATGTTATCGGGCATTGGCTTTTTGGGCGGCGCGGTAATTTTCAAAAGCGGCACCGATGTGCGCGGCATCAAAACCGCCGCGGCAGTCTGGATTACGGGTGCAATTGGGCTGGCGATTGGTACTTCGGCGTGGTGGTTGGGCATTCTGGTCGGAGTGGTGACTCTCGCCTTGTTGTTTGTCGCCGACCGTTTTCCCGACCCCGTGCGCGAAATGGACCAGGAAGAATCAAGCGCGGACGACGCCGACGAAACCGCACCGCCCCAACGAAATTGAGGTTGGACAAAAATCTGTGGCTTGCCAAAGCGAGCGCGTCGACAGCGCGTGTCGGCATGAGCGAATTTGTGTTTGATACGAACGCGGACCTCCGCGTCAATTCCGTATCAGCGAACAAAGCGCATTGTCCGTAATCAATCGGGCACAAAAAAATCCGCCGACAACATGTTCGGCGGATTTTTTTTGGTGCGTATTCAATTTAGGGTGTCAGTGTCGGACATGACGTTGCACCGCTTGACGTACAAACGATGCGTCCTTGAATCGTCGGATTGACGGGCGAATTCTGGGTGATATAGTCGGCGACCACGTTCACCATCACATCGCGCGTCACCGAGCGGCTAAAGAAATTGGGATAGCCGTCACCGCCGGAAATGACGAAATCATTCGTCGCCAATGTATAGTTCGATGCTGCGGTCAAGTCAATCGCCGCGCCCGTGCATGAACCATCCCCGGCTTGCCGCACCGCGCTCAAAACGCGGCTGCCGGCGGCGGCATGAATATCGTACGTGAAACACAAACCCGACACTTGAGGGAATCGTCCACTGGCTCCCGGCATGGCGGAAACGCCGTTCTCCAACATGGTCTTGAGTTCCGCACCGTCGAGTTGCAGCGTGGAAACAGCGTTCCCGAAGGGCAACACCGTTTGCGCCTGTCCGCGCGTGATTGGGAAGGGCGGCGGGACAAACGATGGACAGAAATCGTTCGGGATATCTGTCGCGGGACACGTCATGTCTGCGCGAATGCCTCCCGAATTGGTGAGTCCGAAATCGGTCTCGTATTCCTGGCGAATGGCATCCGTAATCAAGTTTCCGATTTTTGATTCGCAGGTGCGTCCGGAGCTTTGCCCACACGCATCCGCACGCGGAATCACCATCGAAGACGTGCCAATCTCGGTATTAAAGATGGGACCGAGTTGGTCGCGATACGGTTGCAGCATATCTTCGATGGCTTGGTCGGGCGTCACGTTCGCGGTGAACGGTGTCACAAATTCAACGTTCTGACTCTGCACAAGACCCGTTCGCACGTTCACCGTCAAAATGGTGCGCGCATACGTCAAGCCCCGGCTGCGATTTTCGACGACGAGTTGATTGTTGATGACGCCGCTGTATTGAAAATCGGTGTGGTCGCCAAAAATCACGTCGAACCCGTTCACGCTGTTGGCAAAATCAACCAGCGGACCAAAGGGCTGCCCCTGTTCGTCAAAGCCCGTCACGCCCATGTGCATGATGGCAACAAACAAATTCGCGCCTTCGGCTTCGGCTCTCGCTTTCATTTTCATCGCCCGTTTTACCGGGTCCATCACTTTGATTGTGCCAAAGTTCCCCGGAAAGACGAGCGTGGGCGCTTCGGGATTGGTCAGCCCGATGACGGCAACTTTTAACCCGCCAAATCTGTAAATTTCATAATCCTTGACCCCTTCAAGATTCTGGTCACGGCGTTTCAGATTCGCAGAGAGATATTGAAACGGCTCGCCCGGACGTTTTGACGGACTCGCGCCCGCGATGTCAATCATGCGCTGCAAATGGCGAAGGCCGCGGTCAAAGTCATGATTGCCGAGCGTGTTGAACTGGACGCCCATCATGCGCTGGGCAAGGATGGCCGGTTTCTCGCGGAAAAAATTCGAAAGCGGCGGTGATGCGCCAATCGAATCGCCCGCCGTAAAGGTGAGGGTGTTCGGATACTGTGCGCGGTCTTGTTTCCAATAGGTGGAGAGGGTGGACGCTCCGCCGACAAGAACGTTGTTTACCGAAAGCGGGTCCAGCTGCCCGTGCCAGTCCGACACATTCAAAAATTGAACAGTGACGATGGGCGGTTCCGCCTGTGCCGTAGTGAGAGGAATCAGCAAACCCGCGACGATGAGGGTTAGGATTGCTACTCGCAATCCCATAATACGCGACGTACGCATAATGGTACGACTCCTTTGGGGTGAAAATAGTAGAACGGGGGATATTATAGGCAGATGAACCATCTTATGCAATGCCCCTGCGGCAAGAATTTTTCATACCGCCAAAACGGGCGCTTGAGGTAAAATCACAGTCCCTTGATGCAAAACGTATTTGCGCAACCTGAATTTGAAATCCGTTGCGAATGGGGCGTGCACGGCGTCGCGCGCCTCGCGCCCATCAGCGATGTCGTCATCATCGTTGACGTGCTTTCGTTTTCAACCTCTGTCGAAATTGCCACCGCGCGCGGCGCGCTCATTTTCCCCTTTCGCTTTTATGATGAAACGGCGCGCACATTTGCCGAATCGCGCGGCGCGGAACTGGCGGACAATCGGCACAGTGACGCGCGCTATACCCTTTCGCCGCAATCGCTCTTGAACATTCCGCGCGGCACGCGACTCGTTCTGCCGTCGCCGAACGGCGCGACGCTTTCGCTCGCGACGGGGAATACAAGAACGCTCGCGGGCTGTTTGCGAAATGCGCGCGCCGTTGCACACGCGGCAAAACAATTTGGAGAGCGCATCGCCGTCATTCCGGCGGGGGAACGCTGGCAAGACGGCGCAACTCGATTTGCGCTCGAAGATTGGCTCGGCGCGGGCGCGATTCTTGACGCGCTCGACGGAAATTTTTCGCCCGAAGCGCGCGCTGCGCGCGAAACCTTTCGCACATTGCAAGCACAACTCGGCAGTGTTCTCGCACAATGCGGTTCAGGCAAAGAATTGCTGGCAAAACATCTCGTGCGCGATGTGGAATTGGCGAGCGCGCAGAATGTGAGCGATGCAGTCCCGCAATTGCGCGACGGTGCGTACACGGCATGAAACAATTTGTAATTTTGTTGGCGTTCTTTGCGTCCGTTGTTGGCTGCGGCGCGCCGCCGCCAACGGTGCTGCCGACGCCGCGCGCGCAAAATGAAAACGCGCTCAGAGAAAGAATCCATCGTTATTTCACGCGCCGCGCGAACCGGCAGGAATTTTCCGGCGTCGTTCTCGTCGCGCGCCAAGGCGGAATCATTTTGAAAAACGCGTACGGCTTCGCGGATACGCAAAACAAAACGCCCAACACCATCGAGACGCGCTTTCAACTCGCGTCCGTCGGCAAAACGATTACCGCGACAGCCATCATGCAGCTCGCTGCACGCGGACAACTCGAACTCCAAGCTCCCATCTCCAATTATCTTTCTGACATTCCCCCGGCATGGGAGAACATCACCGTCGCGCATTTGCTTTCGCACACATCAGGCATCCCCGATTATTTTTCCTTTGACGAATTTGAAAACGAAATGAATCTGACGCCGGAAGGCGTAATTGCAATCGCAAAAAAGTATCCACTCGATTTCGACGCGGGCAGTGAATTTGAATACAGCAACACCAATTTTGTACTGCTCGGCAAAATCATCGAAAACGTTTCGGGAAAATCGTACGCACAGTTCTTGCGCGAAAACATTTTTGACCCGCTCCAAATGGACGCGACGGGGCGCGAGGAAAACAGTGCGCCGCTCGCCGTCGGCTATGTGGCATATGCTCAACCTGCGCGCACGTTTCCGATTACAGACGCATTGGGCGACGGCGATTTGCTTTCGACGGTGGATGATATGTTCAAGTTTGACCGCGCGTTGTACGATGAAAAATTTTTGACCCGCGAATTGCGCGAAAAAATGTTCGCGCCCGTCGGCGGCAACAATTACGCGTTGGGTTGGGAAACGGCAGGGTGGAACGGCAAGCGCGTCGTCTCGCACAGCGGCGGCATCAACGGCTTTGCAACGGAACTGATGCGTTTCCCCGATGACGACGCGGTGATTGTTATTTTGAGCAATCTCGAATCGTTTGACGCCGTACAAGCTGCATGGGAGGTTGCAGAAATGGTGTTTCCATAGCTTGGGAACTGCGGTGGATTGTTTTGGGTATAATGATTAGACTCTTTTTCGCAAGGATACGACATGCAAAAATTTTTCCCGCTGGTGTTGGTATTGTTCTTGCTTGGCTGCACACAAATTTCTCCGCGCGCTCCCACTCTATTGCCGCCGTCACAAACAACCCCGCTTGCGACGGCAACCACGTTCCGTGCGCCTCCAACGCGGACTGCCACCGTCATTCGCGCGACGGCAACCCTCGTCGTGCCGCCGGCAACGCCGACCATTTTTCCGACGCCGTTCGCGGGTGAGTTGCAAATCGTGCCGCGCGCAAATTTGGCCGCGAGCTGTGATTTTGATTTTGCAAAATTGGACGCGGAAGGATTCGAACAACTCGCGTACGTACCAACGGGCGATTGTTTGAACGGCGAGCTCGGTCTGTTTCAAATTCGCGACAAAACGTACATCGCGCAAAGCGGACTCTTCGGCGCGGCGTTCACCATCACCGATGTTACCAATCCGAGCGCGCCGCAAATCATCGGTGTTTGGGACTGGCAGCCGCAAGGCGCAACATTGGACTTGAAAACGTTCAAGCAAGGCGAACGCTGGTTTTTGGCGATGGGTTTGCAGCGCGGGCGGCAGGGCGAAGAAGCCGCGTTTCCTTGCGGCATCGGCATTGTCGAAGTGACCAATGTGCGCGCGCCAAAATTTATCACGCGCATTGATGGTCGCACGGCGTCGCCCGATAGCGTAACGCCTCAGGGTGACGCCGTGCGAGGGAATACCGTCGGCGCGCCGGAACCGTGGTGCAACGTGCATTCGTTGGAGATTGATACGGATGAGCAAGGCAACGCGACATTTTTCATTGTTTCGGACGTGGACACGTACGGCGCGCGCGCGGTGGACATTCGCGATTTGGAGAATCCGCGCGAGACCAATTCTTTTCACTTGCACGCGCATCCGCATACCGCGCCGAATCGCCCCGTATTGAATTACGTCCACGACTCTTTTGTCGCGCCCGACAGAATTTATTTGGCGAATTGGCTCGCGGGTGTCGTGATTCTCGACAAGCAAAAATTTGAACGAGGTGAACCACAAGAAGGAACGATCATCAAGCCGACCGAAAATGTCGCGCCCGGCGGATTTCATGTTCATTATGTTCAACCGATAGCGAACGGCGATTTCATTTTCATTCAAGACGAATTGAACGCGGACAATGGTTTGCGTTTGCTCGATATTCGTGACCCGCGAAATCCGAAAACGCTTTGGACGGAGACAAACGAGGGGGGGGTGAACGCGCCGCACAATTTTGTCATTCGCGACAATCTGTTGTTTGTCGGCTGGTACAATGACGGTATCAAGGTTTTTGAGTTTGACGTCAGCGACCCGAACAAAGCATCGGTAAAACAAGTCGCGTTTCAAAAAGTGCGCGTTAGCAAAATCATATCGCGCGAACGCTATTTCGACGGCGTGTGGGGCGCGCGCGTGAACGACTGCACGGTGAAAAACGTAAAACGTATTTGCGTGTACGCGTCGGATATGACAAAGGGATTGATTGTGTTGGCGTTGGAGGAATAGCCGATTGACCTATTGGCTAGAATCGGCTAGAATTAGCCAATTCTGTTTAATTGGAGTGAGCATGAACAAACCGCAAATCCGCATCGTCTCTGCCACCGAAGCCAAAAATAATTTCGGCGCGATAATCAAATCCGCCTACGCATCCGACGAACATCTCATCGTCGAAAAAAGCGGCATTCCCGTCGTCGCGATCATTCCGATGGCGGATTATCAGCAGCTGGTCAATTCTAACACGACAGTCCCAAGAGGGGATGACGAAGTCGAGAGTGCGCGTCGGAGAGCCATTGCAAGACGCGAATTGAGCGAATTTCTCAAACAAATTCACGCGCAAATGCCTCAAGTGCCTGAAGAGGATGAAGAAGAAGCGGAACGCATAATTCAGCGGGAGGTGGATGCCGTTCGACGCGCCCGCGCACACAAGAAAAAGCGGAGTTGAACAGTAACGGGTCAAACTCATGAAAACCTTTGTTGATTATCGAGGGCGACGTATTCGATTGGAGGATGAGCGTCTTTCCCACATTGTCCAACATCGCGAGATGGCTAAAATGGAACTGGCATTGGAAAAAACGTTGCTGGAGCCCGAACAGGTTATACAATCAAAAAGCGATGAGACAGCCGAGCTGTATTATTCCTACCAAAAGGAGACATTATTTGGGGACAAATGGTTGTGTGTTGTTGTGAAATTTACCGATAGTCCATTCGTGTTGACTGCGTATTTGACCGATGCAATCAAGAAAGGAAAAGAGTTATGGCGCAAAAAATAAAAATCTGGTACGACGCTGAAGGCGACTTTTTAGAAGTATTGTTCTCTGACAAGGCAGGTTATATGCGAGAGACAGAGAACGATGCTGTTTTGGAGCGCGTGGACGACAAGGGAAATATTTTGGGGTTTTCCGTCATACGCGTTAGCCAATTTGAAAAGCAAAAACCTCTCGTCGCCGAATTGGCGTGACAAATTTAATCAATGGAGTGAAATAAATGACCATGTCCTCCGCCGAAATGGTTCGGCTGAACAAAGAATACACGTTGTTTGAATGGAGCGCGCAAGCCGCGTTCAATCCGATTCCCGTCGCACGCGCGAAAGGCGTGTACTTTTGGGACCCCGACGGGAAAAAATATATTGACATGAATTCGCAATTGATGAGCGTCAATATCGGTCACGGCGACGAACGCGTTATCAAGGCGATTCAAGGCCAAGCCGCAACATTGACGTACGCGTCGCCGTACATGGCAACCGAGGTGCGCGGCGTGTTGGGCGAAATGCTCGCGGAAATTACGCCAAAGCGATTAAAGAAATCCTTTTTCACACTTGGTGGCGCAGAGGCGAACGAGAACGCCGTCAAAATTGCGCGTATGGTGACGGGCAAACACAAAATTATTTCGCGTTATCGTTCGTATCACGGCGGCACCGCAGGCGGCATGACGCTCACGGGCGACCCGCGCCGTTGGGCGTCCGAGCCGGGGATTCCCGGCGTCGTGCGTGTGCATGACCCCTATCGCTATCGCTGTCGGTGGTGCGAAAAAGAAGCCGCGTGCAACCTGAACTGCTTGAATCATGTCGAAGATACGATTCAATTTGAAGGCGCGCAAAACATCGCGGGGATTATTATGGAACCCGTGACGGGAACGAACGGCATCATCATTCCACCCGAGAGTTACATGCAGGGCATTCGCTATCTGTGCGACAAGTACGGAATTTTGTTGATCGCGGATGAAGTGATGAGCGGATTCGGACGCACGGGCGAATGGTTCGCGGTGAATCACTGGGGCGTCGAACCCGACATCATGTCCGTCGCAAAAGGTCTTACGAGCAGCTACATGCCGCTCGGCGCGACGATTGTTTCCGAAGAGGTTGCCAAGTATTTTGACGAACGCGTGTTGTACGCGGGTCTCACGTATGGCGGACACGCGATGGGCTGCGCGGCGGCGATTGCGTGCATCCATGTTTACAAAGAAGACAATCTGATTGCACGCGCGCGCGAGATGGGAAACTATCTCGGCGCGTGGCACGAAAAACTCAAGGCGAAACATCCCTCCGTCGGCGACGCGCGCTATATCGGCATGTTTTCGATTTTGGAAATTGTAAAAAATCGGGCGACGCGCGAACCGATGGCGCCGTTCAACGCGAAAGCATCCGAGATGGGCGCGATGGCCGTGGTCAACAAATTTTTCCGCGAGAATGGTTTGTTCACGTTCGTGCGCTGGAACAACATTCTCGTCAATCCGCCGCTGTGCATCACAAAAGAGGAATTGGACGAGGGTATGGAAATCATTGACCGCGCGTTAGAGATTACGGACGATTCCGTTATCGAGTGAAAGAGGGAGCGGCGTTCCACGTTATGTCCGATGCGGCAATTCCTTCCGACTCGCCGGCCAAATCATTTGCTCGCACCCTCGCGCAGTGGTTTCCGCGCCGCGCGCAATTTCCTTGTCCCAAGTGCAATACCGAATTGCGTCGTTCGCCGTTTTATCGCAAATGGCGCGTGTGCGAAAATTGCGGCCATCATTTTCCGCTCACGGCGTACGAACGCGTCAAAACGCTCGCCGACCCCGACACGTTCCACGAACTCGAACAATTTCTGTCCACGCACCCGCGCGGCATCGAGTACGCACAACGCGTGCGCGCGGCGAAACGCGAGACCCACTTGCGCGAGTCCGTCATCATGGGCACGGCAAAAATTCACGCGCGCGAGGTGATGCTCGTCGTCCTCGATTTTCGTTTTCTTGGCGGAACGATGGGCGCAACGGCGGGCGAAAAAATCGCGCGGGCGTTTGAAGTTGCGCTGGAAAAAAATTTGCCGCTGATTGCCTTTACCGCGTCGGGCGGCGCGCGCATTCAGGAAGGGATGAATGCGCTGATGCAAATGGCGAAAACGGTTTGTGCAGTCAATCGTTTTCAAGAAGCGCGCTTGCCATATATCACGGTGCTCACACACCCGACGACGGGCGGCGTGTATGCGAGTTTTGCAAATCTCGCGGATGTGATACTCGCCGAGCCGCGCGCGCTCATCGGCTTTGCTGGACCGCGCGTCGTCGAAATTCTCACTCGCGAAAAATTGCCGCAAGATTCGCACCGCGCCGAGTTCTTGCTCGAACACGGCATGGTGGACGCGATTGTGCCGCGTCATGAATTGCGCGATGCAATTGGAAACATTGTGGCAAATGTCAAGGCGAGGACCCTTTTTTCTTCGGTTCCCGCCATATCCAAAGTTGCAGCCGGCGAGGAATACAGAGACACGGAAGGAACTTTGTCGTCCTGGTCTTCGGTTCAACTTGCGCGTCACCCGAATCGTCCCACGACGCGCGATTACATCACACGCATTTTCTCAAATTTTGTGGAACTGCGCGGCGACCATTTTTTTGGTGAGGACCCCGCGATTGTTTGTGGCGTTGCCCGGTTGAACGATGCCATGCAAACATCTTTTCCGCTGTCCCCACACCAAGAGGTTGGCATGTCACAGGGCGTTATCGTGATTGGTCAGGAACGCGGGAACAGTGAAACGCGGACCGCGCATCGCGGCGGACGCGCGGAACCGGAAGGGTATCGCAAAGCGCAGCGGCTGATGCGGCTTGCGTCGAAATGGAATCTGCCACTCATCACCTTGATTGACACGCCGGGCGCCGACGCGGGTTACGAATCCGAAAAGCGCGGGATTGCGATGTCGCTCGCGTATTCGATTTCGTGGATGTTGAAAACGCGCGCGCCGACGATTGCGGTTGTGATTGGCGAAGGCGGGAGCGGCGGCGCGCTTGCGTTGGCGGCGGCTGACCGCGTCGCGATGTTGGAACACGCGGTGTACTCTGTCATTTCGCCGGAAGGCGCGTCCGCGATTTTGTACGGGGATGCCGCGCATGCGCAAGAACTCGCCGATGATTTGCACCTCACTGCGCGCGACCTGTTGAAACGCAATATCATTGACGCGATCATTGATGAACCGGATGGCAGCGCGAACACGAACGCGGACGCGGCGGCGCAGCAGGTCAAAGCGTTTCTCGTCAACGAACTCGCAACGCTGGCAAAGCAACCCATCGAGCGACTGTTAGAAATGCGCTATGCCAAATATCGTACGATGGGACAATAAAAAATTCGAGAGGAATCTCTCCTCTCGAATTTTTTATTTCGTGGTGACACGTATCACGTCTGACCATTCACTCGTCCCATTCGGTCTGATGATTTCGATTTTGTACAGGTAACGTTTCCCTTTTTTCACATGTTCATCGCGAAGGCGATAGTTTGCCCCTTGCACCGTTCCCATCTTTTTCGCGGGAATCACTTTCGCGTTTAGTTTTTGAAAGGGGCCATTTTTGTTCCGCGCACGATGTACGTTGAACTCGATAATGTTCAATTCCGTTCCCGTTTCCCAGCTCACGCGGACGAATTGTCGCGGTGTCTGCCGCGCGGTAAAGACGAGGAGGTCGGCGGCGGTAGGCGCGCTCCCTTCACCCGCTGACCAGTTTGAAAATTCCGATACATCGTTGATGGTTGCGGTGTGAGTGACTTCATTCACACACGAGACACCGCACACTTCGGATGTGCCGCGATACAGGCGATAGTCGGTCTCATTTCCATCCACATCGCCGGCGAGATAAGTGAACGTAAGATGAGTCGTGAGGTTGCCGGTCTCTGTCAATGTCCAATAGCGGTCGAGCGATTTGGCATCGGCGAGTCCGGTTGCGTTTGATTGCACCGCTCTCATTTGCAAGCTGGAGGGGTTGGTTCCCAACGCCGTAAGGGTGGCGTCAACCGGCGAATAGCCGTTTGTAGTTCCTACAGGATAGGTAAACGAACCGGTCGCACAAAAGGTCTTTTTCACATTGCCGAGAATATATCTGCTTGAATCGGCGCCGGACACACTCGCCGTGCAGTCCAGGGTCAGCGTCTTGCTGGTTGCATCAATCTTTCCATTGGTAAAAGTGAGCGTGCCACCGAGTGCAATGTCGCTATTCAGTACCAGCCCGTTCGCGTTGTTCAGCATTACGTTTTGATTGGGCTGAAATGTTAATGTACCGGAATTCGAAATGCTCTGTGCGACGGAACCGGTCCAAGTCACTGTTGCCGCACTCGCGGGGTTAAAGTTGAGGGTCGCCCCATTCGCAATGGAAATGTTGCCTTTGAGATTGAACGTTCCTGTCATGCCGATATTCAACGTGCCCGCCGTCACGGTGAGATTGTCCATCGAGAGCGCACCGGTCCCACTTGCCGACGAGGTTCCGCCCGAATTGTCGTACTCGAAATTGGCATAGGTGCGTCCGGAAAAAGACGGCTCGGCAGAAACCCGGTGAACGTACAGGCTGCCCGACTGAAACACGACTTTGGAACTGGGCGCGGCTGACCCAAAGGGGTTGCTTCCCGCGTTGTGCTGATATTGAGAACCACTTGCAAAGACTATGGTATTCGATGTTCCGCCGCTGCCAAACGCGTTCCCCGTAAAACCACTGGCGGTATAAAACACTGCGCCATTTTGAAACGTGATTCCGCTCGCATCTGCTGCCAGCAACTTGTGAGCGCCACCGGTTACCGTCATTTGTCCTGAAACGCTTCCCGACGCTCCGGCAGCAAGAGAGACAGAAATTGCATTCGCCCCTGAAAGTATGACAAACGATGTAGAGTCGATTTCAAAATCGGCAGTTCCCGAATTGCCGTCACCGGCAATGGTAAGCGTCACGCTTCCGGTGGCAGAGAAAGTGGCCGTGTTTGCGCCGTTAACGGTACGCAAGCGGCCTATCGTCTGCGTGGGAACATTGGTTATGGCGGGAGAAGGGGTTGTCGCGCCGTCGAAAATGAGGATGTCGTCCGTGGCAGTGAGTACTCGCGCCGGAGTCCAATTTGTCGCGAGTTGGTAATCCGTGCTGGTAGCTTGTGTCCATGTATACGTTGTCGCCGCGCGCGCGGTCTTTGTCTCAAACAAAAACAGCGCGGCGAGTGTGAACACGGTCAACGCGCCCAAGCGAAACCATCGAGTTTTCATCGCAACCTCCAAAATGCCAGCAAATAAGAAATCTGAAAAGCTCGCGAAACTATATCACAGCGTCGTTCCGAGTGTCAACGATATATTTTGCGAAGGGTTCGGCGCGCGCGGTCATGCGTTGACATTCTCTCTCATCCTCGTCATAATTCACGCAGGAGGCAGTTATGGCGGAATTTGCATTTGGCGGCGACATGGTTTGGAAACCTTCGCGCGCGCAAATGGTCGAAAGCAATCTCTATCAATTCTACAAACGCAATGGGTTTGCCACGCTCGCGGAATTTATGAAAAAATCTACCGACGACATCGCGTGGTTTTGGGAAACGATGCTGCGCGCGCTGGACATTCAATTCTACGAACCATACTCGCAGATTGTGGATTTGCCGCGCGGGATTCCATTTCCGAAATGGTGCGTCGGCGGAAAAATGAATATCGTCCACAATTGCCTCGATAAATATATTGGGACGGAACAAGAAAGTCGGATTGCGGTAAAGTGGGAAGGTGAAGAAGCCGCAACCCGTGAACTCAGCTACAAACAATTGCATCGCGAGGTGACGAGCGTGGCGAACGGTTTGCGCGCGCTCGGTTTGAAGAAAGGGGATGCAATCGGCGTATTCATGCCGATGACACCGGAAATTGTGATTGCTGTGTTGGCAATCGCCAAAATCGGCGCGGTGTTTTTGCCATTGTTCAGCGGGTACGGCGCGGGCGCAATCGCCACGCGTTTGAACGACGCGCAAGCCAAAGCATTGTTCACCGCCGACGGAACCTTTCGACGCGGGCATGTGGTGCCGATGAAACAAACGGCGGATGAGGCAGTCGCTCAAGTGTCGAGCATCGAACATGTGATTGTAGTGCCGCGCGCGAAAAACAAGATTGAAATGCAGCGCGGGCGCGATTATTGGTGGGACGAAATCGTCACACTTGGCGATGAGTGGCAAGGCGATGCGAGGACCGAACGAACCGCTGCCGAAGATATTTTGATGTTGATTTATACAAGCGGCACAACCGGAAAACCAAAAGGCGCGGTGCATACGCATTGCGGCTTTCCCATCAAGAGCGCGCAGGATATGTTTCATGGTCTCGACGTAAAACCGACGGACACGTTGTATTGGATGACGGACATGGGCTGGATGATGGGACCCTGGCAGGTGTTTGGAACATTGTTGCTTTCAGCGACCATGTTCCTCTACGACGGCGCGCCCGATTATCCCGCGCCGAATCGCGTGTGGGCGATGGTCGAGCGTCACAACATTTCACTGCTCGGACTTTCGCCGACGTTTGTGCGCGCGTTGATGAAACATGGCGACGAGCCGGTAAAACGCTATTCGGTGAAATCACTGCGCGCGTTTGCGTCAACCGGTGAGCCGTGGAATCCGACGCCGTGGCTTTGGCTTTTCAACACCGTCGGCAATGGGCAGCTGCCCATTATCAATTATTCGGGCGGCACAGAAATCGCGGGCGGAATTTTGATGGGCAATTTTCTCACACCACAAAAACCCGGTTCGTTTGCGGGACCATTACCGGGAATGGACGCGGATGTGGTGGACGAAGATGGCAATTCTGTGCGCGGGCGCATCGGCGAACTCGTGATTCGCAAACCGTGGATTGGCATGACGCGCGGCTTTTGGCAAAATGAACAGCGCTATCTCGACACGTACTGGGCGCGCTTGCCGAATGTTTGGGTTCACGGCGATTTCGCGGCGATTGACGACGATGGGTTGTGGTACATTCTCGGACGCAGCGATGACGTCATCAAAGTCGCGGGCAAACGTCTCGGACCCGCCGAAGTGGAATCGGCGTTGGCAAAGCATCCCGCCGTTCAAGAGAGCGCGGCGATTGGTGTGCCGGATGAAGTGAAAGGCGAGACAGTGGTGTGTTTCGTGATGCTCAAAGGGCAATACAAGGGAAATGAGGGAATTGAAAGGGAACTCAGGGAACTCTTGAGTAATGAATTGGGCAAAGCGTTATTGCCCAAAGCGATTTATTTTGTAAATGATTTGCCGCGCACGCGCAATGCAAAAATTATGCGCCGTGTGGCGCGGGCGGTGTACCTGGGAAATGACCCGGGCGACGTGACCGCGTTGGAGAATCCGAAAGCGGTGGAAGAAATCAAAAGTGTGGTGATGAAATAAAAATCGCGGAACAAAGTTCCGCGATTTTTATTTCAATTCTTGTTTGTACGTTGCGCCAACCGCTTTTCAAGAGAGCGTTGTGATTTGCGGCTTGGTGTGCCTGTCAACAATGCTATCACGGGAATCATCTCATCCAACGATTCCCAAAAAATAATATCGCGTTCATCGGTGTCCTGAAATACGCGCCAATTATTGCGCTCTTGCGTTTTCGCGTGATTCAGGCGCGGATACCATGCAAGAGGCGCGGAAACAATCCGTCCGTCTTCAAGATGAACGCTCAGCGCGTCCTTTGCAAACTTGACGGTAGAAACGCGTGGTTGAATATCAATTGTTGCAATGCTCATCCCACATCTCCAAAAATAAATCTCGATTCTCGTCAACAATCCTGCGCGCATCACTCAAATCTTTGGCGGCGAGTCCGCGATTACGATGCAACGCGATAGGATTCAACCAAAATTTTGCGCTCGGTGAATTGCGTTCTTTTCCTTTTGCTCAATGAATATGTGGCGGCTCACCACAGTCGTACGAAACAAAGTAACAAAGAAAGCCTCCAACGCGTTTGCTGGGCATTGTAACTCCTCAATCATCACTCTGCCCGCAACTGCACATTCGAAATATAACTTTCGTAATCCCAACCAGAGCCGTAAATTTCAATCGCGAGAATGCGAAAAGGTTTGATGGGCAGCGCGAGGAGGTTGCTCGATACGATAGTGTTCCACCGTCCGGCTTTGAGGATTTCGCCGTTCGCCGTAGGATTTTTGTTTTCGTTTTGCGTGTAAAAACCGCGCACGTATTCCGCCTCGTCGCCGTTCACATCGCGGTACCGCACGCGCAAGATGAGCGGATATTCGGTGCTCAAATAGCCGCCGCCCGAAAGCGAATGGTTTTCGACGCGCACCGAAGCGGAAAGTTTCAGGTCGCGGTAATAGGAAACATCACGGTCAAGAATTTGGCGAATGCCGGTGATGGCGCTGTTTTGATTTGAACCTTCGCGTTTGATTTGAATGCCGCGCCGGTTGTCAAGCGTGACCGCGCCAATCGAGCCATTCACATCGCCGCCGTCGCCGCCCTGGTCGCTGTAACATTTCCACGCGCCTTGCGCGTTGGGCGTGCAATCAATGGGTTCGGCAAAATCGCCGTTGACCAGCAAATCTTGCGCGGCGGGAATCGGGTCGGCGAGCGGTTTGCCGGTTTGCGCGACGACGCGCTGCCGTTCTCCGATAAAAAATTCGCGGCTGCCGTCACGCGAACGAGTGATCGCGCTGCCGTCAATCACGCTCACCTGCGAAGCGTCTGCGTTGACCTCAATCGTGTAACTGCCGGGATTCAGCCACACATCAAATTGCGGCGTTCGCACCAAGAATTGTTTTGCGCGCGTGCTGCTGTTCCCGAACACCGGGAGGGGGAGGGAAACCGCATAAATCGCGCGCCCGCGCGTTTGTTCCACGATGATGCTGTTGGGCAGTTCGCTCAAGCCAAATTGCGGTTGGCGCATTTCGGTCAAAATGATTTGCGTATCTTTGTAGAGCGTCACGTTGCTTTGGTCAAAAAAAATGACCCCGGCGCGCACATTGTCGGTGGTGTCGGTTTCGATGCGGCTGTTTTCGGGAATGTTCGTCGGCTCGATGACCGCAATCGGCAAGGTCACGTTCGGCAAGGTAACGCGCACGGGTGTGACTTGGTCCGTCCGCACGGGTGAGGATTCGGCGGAAGCGGTTTGGGGAATTGTGGAAAAGCGGAGGAACTGCCAGCCGAGAAACGGCACGGCGAGGGAGAGAGCGATGCAGACGAAAAATGCGCCAAAGAGGACAACCCAAGCCATGCGCTCGGGTTTGCCGTTCAACGTGTAATGACGTTCCGCAGGAACGTCGCGTTCCAACGAAACGTCAATGTCGGGTGATAACGCGCGGGGCAGCGTGGTGGAATTAGCTTCTAACTTCAAAACGTTCAAACTCCCCCGATGGCGTGTGCCATTCTACCTGCACACTTTCGACAACCGCCGCCGATGGACCCACACGCAACACGTCGAGCAAATGCTCAATCGATTCGCGCGTTCCTTCGACGGTCACTTGCACCGAACCGTCCGACGCGTTGCGCACAAAACCCACAAGTCCGAAATCGGACGCGCGGCGCTGCGTAAACCAACGAAAATTTACGCCTTGTACGATTCCGCGCACCACAATTTGCGCGCGGGTTCTTTGTTTTGCGGTCGTTTCAGTTGCCACGCCGAAATTATAGCACATGTAGTTCTTTGTCGTTAGTCATTCATTGAACGACGAACGACGAACGACTAACAAACAACGACTCTGCTATAATCCCCGCATGTCTTTTTTCCTCTCTCTTGACCACGCGCGCGGGTTTTATGCGGACGCCGACAGCGCGCACGATTTTGAACATATTTTGCGCGTGATGAACATGGCGGAATTTCTCGCGCGGCAGGAAAACGCGGATGTTGAAATTGTGCGCGCTGCCGCGCTGCTGCACGACATTGCGCGGCATGATGAAGACTCGTTACGCGAAATTCGCGTCAGCAAAAGCGGGCAAGCGTCCGCCGATGCAACCATTGACCACGCGCAAGTTTCGGCGAATGACGCGCGCGCGTTCCTATTGCAAAATGGCGCGGACGAAAATTTCGCGGCGCGCGTCGCCGTCGCGATTGCATCACATCGCTTTCGCGGCGCCGCGCGTCCTGAAACACTCGAAGCAAAAATTTTATTCGACGCGGACAAACTCGATTCGATTGGCGCGATTGGCGTCGCGCGCGCGTACGCGGTCGCAGGCGCGACGAATCAGAAATTGTGGAGTGAGCCAAAAGAAAACGCGGTGGCGACGCGCGTGCAGCGCAATAGCGCACACACGCCGGTTGACGAGTATCACGTCAAACTGAAACATTTGCGTGAACGATTTTTCACGCCGACGGCAAAAAAAATCGCAGCGGAACGCCACGCGTTCATGGAAGAATTTTTTGAACAGTTGACGCGGGAAGTAAAGCAAGTAGCAGGGATCAAGTAGCAAGTAGCACGGTCTTTCTCTGCTGCCTGTTTCCCTGACTACTGAATACTGATTACTGTCTACTGATGACTGTATTACTCATCCTCGCGGGCTATCTCGTCGGCTCGATTCCCGTCGCGTGGCTTTTGACGAAAATGGTTTCGGGGCGCGATTTGCGCGAATTGGGTTCGGGAAATGTTGGCGTGTTGAACACCGCGCTGTCCGTTCATCGTTGGACGGCGGCGCTCGTTTTTTTGTTGGAAGCGTTCAAAGGCGCGCTCGCGGTCATTGTCCCGCGTTCTCTTGGCGCGAGTGAATTTGAAATTGGCTGCGCGGTGATTGCAGCGTTTGTGGGTACGCGGTGGAGTATTTGGCTGCGCGGACGCGGGGGACGTGGCAATACGCTCGGCGCTGCCGCGCTCGCGGTGTATTCGCCGTTTGCGCTTGCGCTTGTCGTGGTGATTTACCTCGCCGCGCGCTTTTCAACACACAGCAACTTTCTGGCGATGCGCGTAATGCTATTGATTCTGCCGATTGTTTTTGGAATTGTTACGCAGTCGTGGATTGCTGTACTGTTTGGTGGAGTATTCGCGTTACTGTTTCTCACCACGCATCAGCCCGAAACCGACGACCATCTTTTGCTCAAGCAAAAATTTCCGACACTGTGGGCGTTTTTGACTGCGCCGCGACGTGGAGACTCCTAATTTTTTGCATCCGCGTTGTCGTAGAGCGCAAACTCAATCGCTTGTTCCAATGTCAGCGCGCGTCCTTTCTCCCATGCGGCTTGAAATTTGTCTTGCAAGTTTTCACGAAGACACTTGAGCACTCGTTCATAGTCGGAATGATCAATGGGCGGAATTGCAAAGCCGATGGATTCACGCACCGCGTCTGCCGCTCCCATTAGAACGACTGCCTTGCCCGATTGGGACAGTTCGGTTAGCGCCGCGGCGAGACCATCCAGACATTCGGGGACAAGACGGATTTCGACACTTTTTTGATACCATTCTAAACTTTGCCGGTGCAGCTGTACTGCCTGTACGTAATCGCCCTGACGCGTCGCGACGAGTCCCAGATTGTTCAGAGTTAGACCGATATTCTGAAGGTCTTGGGTTTCCAAGAACAATGAATATGCCTGCTTGTTCAATTCCGTTGCGCGCGCATAATCCCTTCGATAGCGTGCCAACTCGCCGAGACTTAGCAGTGCCATAGCCATGTCTCCGCTATTTCCTTGCTCGCGTGTAATTGTGAGACATTCCTCATACAACAAAGCTGCTTGGTCAAAGTCACCTCGATAAAAGTGCGAGCCGGCGAGGTTATTCAACGCCTCCGTGACCATGTGCAGGTCGCCGAGCTGCCGAGACAGCGACAGCGCTTGTTCATGCCAGGCGATTGCATGTTCATATTCACCGCGCATCCATGCCATAATGCCCAACGCGGTGAAACCCTTGGCGCGTGCAGCATCCGGCGCGGACGAACACAGCTCCAATACTCGTTTCAAAAAATTTTGCCCTTCTGCAAAATTCCCGCGCGCATGCCAAAAGCCGGAAAGTGCTCCTGCCAGCCGCAGACCTTGCTCGAGGTCGGCTTGCGCTTCGATACTCCAATGTAATGCTGCGAGCCAATTGTCTCGTTCGGTCTCCAATTGCTTGAGCCGGTCTCCCTGGTAGGGACCCGCCAACTCCAAATCTGCTTGTTCTACGAACTGTACAAAGAAACCCAAGTGCCGTGCAGCGATTATCTCTTGTTCACCGGCAGCAATCAATTTGCCGCGTGCATATTGCCGAATGGGTTCCAGCATGCTGTACCGTGAGGTTTCCGGGTCTTGGCGCAATAAAGAGCGCGTCACCAATTGCTCCAAGTCCGCGACGGGAAGAGAGATGGCAGAATCGGCCTGGGAAATCGCTTGTGCCGCTACCAGTGTACACCCCCCCGCAAACACAGACAATTGTCGAAACCACGTTTTCTCCTCTTCCGACAATGCTGCATAACTCCAATCCAAAACCGCGCGCAAACTTTTGTGGCGCGCATCCACATCGCGCATCGTCGTCGCCAGCACATCAAAATTCTGTTCCACTTGCGCGCGGATTTCGTTCACGCGCAGCGTGCGCGTGCGCGCGGCGGCGAGCTCCAACGCAAGCGGCATCCCTTCGACGATTTGGGCGAGGCGAATGACGTGCGGCGCGGTTTCCGAATTCAATTCAAATCCATCGCTCACCCGCTGCGCGCGTTCCACAAACAATCGCGTCGCGCTAAACACAAGTAACTCATCAAGCTTGCGCGGCGCAGCGGTGGGAAAGTTCAATCCTTCAACCCGCGTAGTCCACTCTGCTTGTACATTCAAAGGTTCGCGCGAGGTAACGAAAATTTTTGCTTTGGGCGCGTGCTGCAAAATTTCGATAACAAGTTCTCCGCCATCCAACAAATGCTCAAAATTATCCAAGAGCAAAAGAATCTGCTTGTCGCGCAAAAAATTCAGTACTTGCGTTTTCGGTTCTTGCTGTCCGGTCAACGGCAGATTCAACGCGTTTGCCATCGCGGGAACGATAAATTGCGTTTGTCCCGCGCCGATGGAGGCAAGCGGCACAAAATAGATGCCGTCGCGGAATGAATTCAAAACATGTTTCGCCGCTTCCAACGCAAGCCGCGTTTTGCCCATGCCGCCCGCGCCGACGAGCGTGAGCAAACGACAGTCGGGATTGTTCAAGCGCGCGGCGATGCGCGTCAATTCCGTTTCGCGTCCGAAAAATGTTGTGAGCTGCGCGGGCAGATTGTGGGGCGGTGTTTTGGGCGGCGCGATTTCTTCCGCGCGAATTTTTTCGTACAGCGCGTTCGTTTCCACGCTCGGCTCGACATTCAATTCCTCTTTCAAGACGCGCCGCGCGGTTTCATACTGCTGTAGTGCCGCGCTGCGCTGATTCGTCTGCGCGAGCAGTTTCATCAGCTCGCGATGCGTTTCTTCGCGCCACGGCTCGATTTCCAACAAGCGCGCGGCGAACGGCAACGCGTTCGCAAATTCCTCGCGTCGCGCGTGATAGCCGCCCAAACATTCGAGAACGGAAACGATGCGCTGCTGCCAACGTTCGCGTTCTTGCACCAGCCACAATTCAAATTCGGGGCAGTCGTCGAGAAACATCCCTGACATGAACTCACCGCGATAAAAAGGTACGACGGATGACAGATGACGGACGACGGTTTCCAAATCTGTCTTTCGTCGTTCGTCGTCCGTCGCCGCATCAAATTGCGCGCAATCTACTGCAAACGCGCCGCTTTTCAATTGAACGGTTTCGCGATTGGTTTCTAACGAGTCGGGGAAAAGCGCGGAGAGATTGTTGAGGACGCGCGAGAGGTTGCCGCGTCCTTGCTGTTCCGTTTTGTCTCCCCAAAAGAGATTGGCGAGTTCGACGCGCACGATAGGTTCTGCGCGCACGGCGAGATAACAGAGGAGGGCGAGGGCTTTGCGCGATTCAAAACCGCGCACGTTTTCGCCGTCACGCGTGACTTGAATTGAACCCAACAAAGCAAGGCGATTCATGTCAGGTCTTGCAGAAAAGAGTTTCCGAAGGATTTCCGAAGAGTAGGTTGCTAAAGTATAGCATCAGTTGATTCAGAAATTTAATAACTCTGCCTAAAGGTATGAAACTGTATCGCTCCTTTGTCGTCCGCTGTTGGCAAGAGGTCAGTGCCGAGTCACTCGTCTGGCGGTTTGCGCTGGTAGAAGTTGGGCAGGCGGAACAGCCGCGCGGGTTTGCCGAATTTGACCGCTTGATTGCGTATCTGTCCGAACGACTCGACGCGGACGCGAACAGTTCGAGAACGGATGAGGACAATCGGGGCGCAGCAGAGCGAGATTGATTTCACATCAATTTCACGGGGCGCGTGCTACACCAAGATGGCGCACAATGGCGGTTCAAATCATACGATTGGCAGCTGCTTTCAGTTAGGTTGAGGGCAAGAATCAATAGAGCAGAGAGGAGTTTGAAAATGATTGCAACAAACACGTTAACTCAAACCACCCCGCGCAATCTCGGCGGCACGCTGTATGCGCTGATTTTGGACGCCAAGGGAAAACCGCTCGCGCTCGCGCCCTTGCAGCAACTACAAAACACGCCGTTTCCGTCGGAACAGATTCAACTCGTGGATGCTGACGCGCGAATCACAAACGGCGAAGAGGAAGCGCGCGCCGATTCCGCAAAATCGAGCGCGGAATTTGTGCGCGAGGTGGAAAGCGCGCTCAAACGTCTCTATGACCTCGCGTACTTGTGTGAACATCCGTTGGCGCAACTGCCGATTGTGACCGCCCGACTCGCGCAGCGCGAATCGCCAAACTGTCTCGACCGCGCGCGGATTTTACGGAGTTTGCTTCACGAAACCATCGAGCAGTTGCGACCGAACGGCGCGACGCCCTCCAACGCCGCGATTCCGCGCCGCGATTGGCATCCGTATCTCATTCTCCAGCGCGCGTACATCGAAGGCGAACCGAATTATCGAATCATGAATTGGCTGCAAACCAGTGAAGGCACGTTCAACCGCACGCGGCGTCAGGCATTGCGCGGCGTGGCAAACGCGCTGGC
>CALMZO010000285.1 GCA_937870825.1 uncultured Chloroflexota bacterium
GTGCTTGCCGACCTCGTTGGAAACACAGTAAGCACATTGTTTGTCATTTTGCCATTGGCGGTGGGCGTCGCAATCTTGCGTTATCGTCTGTGGGACATTGACATCATCATTCGCAAGACGCTCACGTATGCCCTCGTCGTCGCGTTATTGGCGATTGTGTATTTCGGCAGTGTCATTTTGCTGCAGCAACTTTTTGCGAGCGTCACCGGCTTGCAAGATAATACAATCATCACGGTCATTTCCACGCTTGGCATCGCCGCGCTCTTTGTGCCGTTACGCAACAAAATTCAAGATTTCATAGACCGCCGCTTCTATCGTAAAAAGTATGACGCGCAGCAAGTGCTGCAAGATTTCGCGCAAACGGTGCGCGATGAAACGGATTTGGAAAAATTGACCGCGCGCTTGATTGAGGTGGTGAATGAGACAATGCAGCCGAAAAGCGTGAGTGTGTGGTTGAAAAGGGCGAATGACCACGGACGAATGACCAAAGAAAGAGCCGATGTATGAGTAAACGAGCAGCAGCAATCCTCTCATGGGGCGGTGCGGTCATCGTAGTGTTAGCAACAGCAGCAACCATCGTTCTGAGTTTTCTCGTCTCCCTCCCCGCTACAACCGCATTTGCCGACATGCTGAACGGTTTGATCAGCGGGTTGGTTGGCGCGTTAATTGCCGCGCGGCGCCCGCAGAATCCAATCGGCTGGAGCGTGCTGGTGATTGGGTTGTGCATTTCGGTGAATTCCTTTAACGACGCGTATTTTGCTCTGGTTCTACCTTATGGTTTGGAACGCGCACCCGGGGCACTTTTTCTGGCGTGGTTGTCGGGCTTGTTGTGGGTCGTGCTCTTTATGCAGCTTACGGTGCTGCTGCATCTCTTCCCGACAGGTCACACGCTCAATCGTCGTTGGCGCATGATTTTTCGAGTCGCAATCTTGGCGCAGATAGGGATGCTGCTCTTTTTTGCGGTTGTAACGCCGTTGACCGTTGAAACCCAGGACGGCAGCACACTTGAGTACCCGAACCCAATTGGACTTGTCTATCTGCCCATTGAAACGAGTGGTCCCGCACTTTTCATTGTTTTCATGCTGGTCCCCATCGTGCTCGGGCTGGTTGCCTTGCTTGTGCGCTTTGCCACTGCGCGCGGGGTTGAGCGCGAGCAGATCAAGTGGCTTTTGTATGCGGCGTCGCTGTTTGTCATCACCATAGTTCTTGAACTTGGTCAGGTGATTGCGCTCGCGGATTCTATGGCGGGCATTATGGCGTTAGGTATGCCCATTGCTATCGGAATTGCCCTCCTGCGGTATCGGCTCTATGACATTGACATCATCATTCGCAAGACGCTGACGTATGCGCTCGTCGTCGCCTTGCTCGCCATGTTGTACTTTGGCAGTGTGATTTTGCTGCAGCAACTTTTTGCGAGCATCACGAATCTGCAAGACAGCACAATCATCACGGTCGTTTCTACGCTCGCCATCGCCGCACTCTTTGTGCCCTTGCGCAATAAAATCCAAGCCCTGATTGACCGCCGCTTCTATCGCAAAAAATATGACGCGCAGCAAGTGCTGCAAGATTTCGCGCAAACGGTGCGCGATGAAACGGATTTGGAAAAACTGACCGCGCGCTTGATTGAAGTGGTGAATGAGACGATGCAGCCGAAAAGTGTGTCGGTGTGGTTGAAAACAGAAGGCGGAAAAGTGAAGGATGAAGGATGAAAATCAATTCTATGCTTCATCCTTCATCCCACATCCTTATGAGATCTGATTCCGTTGCCACGATCCATCCGAAATGGCTGCCGTGGCTGCGCGCAATTTGGATTTTGATTGTGTTTAACGCAATTGCGGTGTTTGCGTGGATGGTGTACTTGACGCGTCAGTTTGCGGACAGTCCTGCCCCGCGCGTTGCCGCCGGATTGAGCGCGTTGGGATGGACGAGTGATAGTTATTTTTGGTTTCACGCCGCGTTCATGACGGTGGCGTTTATTTGCTTTTTTGTGATCGGTAGTTTGATCTTTCTTTTGCGTCCGACGGAACGAATGGCGTGGTTCGCTTCGATTTTTTTGATTGCCTTTGGTGCAGCGAGTTCGTTTCCACTCGCTCCCGAATTTGCCGCCGGTTGGGAAGCTGCTCCGATATTGTTCCGTGTCTCGTACGTTATCAACAATATCTTTGCGTGGCCTTTGATTGCGGCGTTCTTTGCGCTCTTTCCCGACGGACGGTTTGTGCCAAAATGGAGCCGCTATCTCGCCATCTATGTATTTTTCTCTAGTTTCCTATTTGGCATTTTCCCCTCCACGTTCGGCGCGCCCGAGGGCTGGCTCTTGGTCTTTCTCCTAATATCAGCAACGTTGATCATTGGAGGCACTCTCTACGCGCAGGTATGGCGCTATCGGCATTACGCGACGCCGGTGCAAAAACAGCAAACGAAATGGTTGATTTATGCGCTGGCAGTGTTTGGAGTTTTCCTTCTGGGATTTTCCGTAATTGCCTATGTCTTTTTTCCGACGAGCAGAGTGGATTCCGCGACAAGCGTGGCAACGGATTTGATCCTCTTTGCCACCAACATGACCCTTGTTCTCTTGCCACTTTCGATTGGTGTTGCGATCGTGCGTTACCGCCTGTGGGATATTGACATCCTCATTCGCAAGACGCTCACGTATGCCCTCGTCGTCGCGTTATTGGCGATTGTGTATTTCGGCAGTGTCATTTTGCTGCAGCAACTTTTTGCGAGCGTCACCGGCTTGCAAGATAATACAATCATCACGGTCATTTCCACGCTTGGCATCGCCGCGCTCTTTGTGCCGTTACGCAACAAAATTCAAGATTTCATAGACCGCCGCTTCTATCGTAAAAAGTATGACGCGCAGCAAGTGCTGCAAGATTTCGCGCAAACGGTGCGCGATGAAACGGATTTGGAAAAATTGACCGCGCGCTTGATTGAGGTGGTGAATGAGACAATGCAGCCGAAAAGTGTGAGTGTGTGGTTGAAAAAGGAAAAGGCGGACAACTGACGCCTTCGCCTGTTTCGAGAAACTGTCATGGAAACGAAATCGTGGCATAACAGCAGATGGGGCTATAATCTCGTCCGTGTCAGTTCATCCCATTCGGAGGTTAGAAATGAAGTGTTTCGTTCATTCCAAGTACCTCATCGCTGCCATCACCACATTGTTCGGTTTCCTGTTTATGCTTTCCACCGCCGCGCCCGTTCGGGCGGGCGGCGTCATTTTGGATTGCGACAATGATTCTGCGTTCAGTTCTGCTTTGGCGAGCGGCGGCGAGGTCACATTTAACTGTGGCAATGCGAATCTTGACGCGACAATCGCTTTGAGCAGCACCAAAACAATCTCACTCCATACCACAATTGACGGTGGCGGAAAAATTACCTTGAGTGGCAGCTTTAGCAGCCGCTTGTTTGTTGTCAACAGCGGTATCCATCTCACGCTCAAAAATATCTCTCTCATCAACGGATACAATTCCGATGGCAACGGCGGCGGCGCGGTGTACAACACAGGCACTCTCGCTCTCGACAACGTGACCATCCAGAATATGCCCGATTCGGGATTCAACGGCGGCGCGATTTCCACCGTCGGTTCCCTGAACATCGCCAACAGCACGTTCTTTAACAACAAGGCGCTCAACGGCGGCGCGATTTATGCGAATGGCTCTGGCGCGATCATTTCCATCAGCGCGAGTCGCTTTGAAGAGAACAAGGCGACAGGCACCGTGCAAAACACGAACGGGTTCGGCGGCGCAATTTATGCCAAGAACGGCGGACAGGTAAATATCGGGGATACGCTCTTTTACAAAAACACCGCGAACGACGGGGGCGCGCTGTACATTGGCAGTCCGAATGAAACGCTCAACCTGCAAACCTCCGAGTTGCGCGAAAACTCAGCGCGACACCTAGGCGGCGCGCTCTTGAATGGATCCACTTCCAGTCTTACGGATGTTACCATAGACAACAATTCCCTCACCGGCATCTCATCTGGCGGCGGCATTTTCAATTACGCGAACTTGACGCTCTTGCGCGTTACCCTCAGCAACAACAAAGGATATAACGGCGCGGGCATTGTGAATTATCTTGGCACGGCGAACCTGACGAATGTGACCTTGAGCGGCAACCTCGCAATCGCGTACGGCGGCGGCATTGACAACTACAAGGCAACGATGAATTTAACCAACGTCACACTGAACGGGAACTCGCACGGCATTTTGAATCAGACCAACCCCGACACGCACCTCAATCTCAAGAATGTGATTATTGCCAACAGCAAAACCGGCGACAATTGTGATTTCAATCAACAGCCCGATACCTCCGAGAACAATCTTTCATCCGACGCGTCTTGTAATTTCAGTTCGAGTGGAGGACAGGACAGCGTAAAAATAAAACTCGGCAAGTTGGAAACCAATGGCGGCAAGACGCTCACGCATCGTTTGCTTCCCGGCAGTCCGGCGATTGACAATGGAACGTCCGTCAACAACCCGAAAGACCAACGCGAGGTGGCTCGCCCGCAAGGCGCGGCATTCGATGTTGGCGCGGTGGAATTTGTGCCGTGTGCGGGAACGCCAACCAAGCCAATGCTATTGTCTCCAAAAGGGGGAGTTGTTGTCACCACGCCGCAAGCCACATTGGATTGGGCAGGTCCTGATTGTGTGAAAACATTCAGCGTCATTGTGCGCCGCGATTCCAAAACAGGTCCCATCGTTTTTAGCAAGAGCAACATCAAAACGACCCAAGTCAAGACACCGAACTTGGCGGTGGACCACAAATATTTCTGGCAGGTGAAAAGCTGTCTCGGCGGCAATTGTGTGTCAAGCATTTGGGGAAAATTCAGGACACAGAATTAAGGGGGCTGGCACACGCGAAAGGGGTTGTGGTCCTTTTCGCAAGCGATTGCCGATTGAAAAAAAACTACAAAATGCCATCCCAGGATGCCATCATCATCGGTTCCGGTCCCAACGGCCTCGCCGCCGCGATTCGGCTCGCCCAAACCGGCAAACACGTTACCGTGTATGAGGCGAACGAAACGATTGGCGGCGGTTCGCGTTCGGCGGAATTGACGCTGCCCGGATTCATCCACGACAGCTGTTCCGCGATTCATCCGCTCGGCATCGGCTCGCCGTTTTTCAAAACATTGCCGCTGGAAAAATACGGACTGCAATGGATTCAACCGTCCGCGCCGCTCGCGCATGTGTGGGACGATGGCACGGCGGTCATTCTAGAACGCGACATCAAACAAACCGCGCGCAATCTCGGACGCGACGGCGCAACGTGGTCGCGAATTTTTTCGCCGCTCGCATCGCGTTGGGATTCGCTCGCGCCGATGATTCTCGGTTCGCTCTTGCGCTTTCCGCGCAATCCGTTTTTGCTCGGTTACTTTGGCGTGTGGGCAATTTGGTCGGCAAAATTTTTCGCGCGCCGATTGTTTCGCGAGGAAAAAACGCGCGGCTTGTTTGCCGGGCTCGCCGCGCACTCGACGCTTCCCCTCGAAGAACCGCTTACCGCGTCGTTTGGCATGGTGCTTGCGCTTACCGCGCATGCCGTTGGGTGGCCCCTCCCGCGCGGCGGTTCACAAAAAATTTCCGACGCGCTCGCGTGTCACTTGAAATCGCTCGGCGGCGAAATCATTACCAACACGCGTGTTGAAAATATCAGCGCGCTGCCGAATGCGAACGCGTACGTTTTCGATGTGACGCCGAAACAATTGCTGCAGATCGCGGGCGAAAAAATTTCGGGACGCTACAAGTCACAACTGGAGAGTTTTCGCTACGGACCCGGTGTGTTCAAACTCGATTACGCGCTCGACGCGCCGATTCCTTGGAAAGCCAAAGAAGCATTGCGCGCGGCAACCGTTCACATCGGTCCCACCCTCGACGAAATTGCGGCGAGCGAACGCGCGACCAATCAAGGACGCGTGAGTGATGCGCCGTACGTTCTTGTCGTGCAGTCCTCGCTTTTTGACGACACCCGCGCGCCGCGCGGCAAGCATACGTTGTGGGCGTACTGTCACGTTCCCAACGGCGCAACCATTGACATGACGGAGCGCATCGAAAATCAAATCGAACGCTTCGCACCGGGTTTCAAAAACAGAATTCTCGCGCGCAGTGTGATGAACCCCGCGCAAGTCGAATCGCGCAATGCGAATTATATCGGCGGCGACATTAACGGCGGTGTCCAAGATTTTTTTCAACTCTTTGGGCGTCCCGTCTGGCGTTTGAATCCGTACACCACGCCCGACAAAAAAATCTACATTTGTTCATCGTCCACACCACCCGGCGGCGGTGTCCACGGCATGTGCGGCTATCACGCGGCGAACGCGGCAATCAAACGCGCGTGGAAATAAAAATATCCATTCAAAAAAAATTTCAGGGAAAATTTTTTTGAATGGAAAATACCCCCATTGACACGCGCGCGGCATGTGATACACTTTTGCCGAGGTTCAAACCGAATGAATTCACAAGGAGGAAAATCGTATGCCTTGTTGTGCCATTGCGTTACTTGCATTGCTCGGTCCGCGCGTGCTCCTCATTCTGATTTGGCTCTTTAATCGCGCGTACTTTATCGGGCTTGCGAGTGATTTCATCGTTCAGATACTCGGCGTCATCTTTTTGCCGTGGACGCTGCTCGCGTATGCGTTTTCTGCCAACACCTTTCCCGGCGCCGACTTTGCCGGGCTGAGTTTCCTCGGCGTGCTCGTCACGGTCGTCGGTCTCATCTTTGACCTCGGGTCGTACGGCGGCGGCTATCGCAATCGCAACTATCGCTAAAGCAAAACAAAAATGCGAGTCCGAAATTTTCGGACTCGCATTTTTTTATTCCACTCTCTGACAATTCGGACAATAGTACGTCCCGCGCTGTCCCACCACCGTTTTCACAATCGGCGCGCCGCAGCGGTAACACGGCTCGCCCGCGCGTCCGACGACGCGCAAATCTTCTTGAAACTCGCCGCTCTGTCCGTTGATGCGTTTGTACGTCGCGTCAAAACTTGTGCCGCCAACGCCAATCGCTTTACGAAACACGCGTCGAATCGCGTTGTACAAATCGGCCGCCTCTTTGTCCGTCAATGTCGTCGCGTCACGCAGCGGATGAATTTTTGCGTACCACAACGATTCATCAGCGTAAATGTTGCCGACGCCCGCGACAAATGTTTGATTCAGCAACAACGGCTTGATGTGTCCGCGTCGTTCGCGCAAGCGTTTCAAAAATTCGCGCTTGGACATCTCCAAAGGTTCGGGTCCGAGTTTGCCGACAACATGTTCGGGATTGTCCACGAGCCACCAGCGTCCAAATTTTCGGAAATCGTGAAAGCGTAATTCGCGCCCGTCGTCGAGGAGCAAATGTACGTGTTGGTGTTTGTCGCGTTTTACGCGCGGCGCGTGAAAACCGAATTGCCCCGTCATGCGAAGATGCACCAATAGGAATTTCCGATTTTCGATTTGGTACGTCGCAGAGTGTTCACGCAATCCCTGCCCGTCACCCGTCGTTCGTCCTCCGTCTTTCGTCGTTCGTCCCAGTGAAAACACGAGATACTTGCCGCGCCGATTGATTTCAATAATTTTATAGCCGACGATTTCGCGCGTGAATTGTTTCGCATTCGGCGCGGCGACGGTGCGTTCCCATGTGACGCGCGCGCGTTGAATCGTTCGCCCAATCAACTGCGGACGCAAATCGCGGACGGTCGTTTCGACTTCGGGGAGTTCAGGCATATTTTGTCAGGGCAGCACGCGGTACAATTCAAACGCGTTGTGCGTTCCGATGTATTGCACCCGTTTCGACGCCGACGCCGCCAGCGCGCGCAGCCATGGCGTATTCGCGTCTGCCACAATCATTTGCACTTTGTATTTTTTCAAGATTGCCAAGCGTTCCGATTTGCGCGTGTTCGGCGCTTGCAGTTTGAACCACGCGTCGACACGCTCGTCCGCGTCGTCCCATTCCAAATTATTCAGCTTCCACATGTTGAGGTCGGTGCGAAAAACAAACACACGCGCGTTCGACGACAAAGCAGGCAAGCGGTCATTGAGCCAGCGCGTCGCGCCCATGACAACCGTCGGTTCCGTCAACTGCGCGTCCAATTCCGTTTTGAGCGCGAGCAGTTTGGAATAATCGCGTTGGGGCGGAACCGGCGTCGTTCGCAGCGCGTGCAATTTTTCCGCTTTCGCATTTTGCCAAACGAAAAACAACGCGCCGAGCAAAATGCCCACGCTTGCCAACGCGCCGATGGCTTGGAGACGGAACGCGGAAACATTTTTCCACCGCGCGCCAAAAACGCGTCGCCACACAAACGAAACACAATACACCGCCGCGATTCCAAACGGCATGAACCACACCACGCGCCAAATTTGACTTGAACCAATCGCGAATCCCCAAAGCCATGTTGTGAATGGATTGATGACGCTGATGAAAATCAACGACGCGGACAAAATCCAACGCGCGGCATCGCTCGTTTTCAATTCAAACAAAGCAAGCAGTGCGCTTGCCACGAGCCACGCAAACGGCAGTCCCCAAAAAATATCGGGATGCAAAGAATACAAGGGACCCTGCCATTCCAACACACGGCGCACTTGTTCATCGCGTTGGAGCGTTTCGAAAGCGAACGGAATTTTGTCCACATAGTTTGTGTCAAAAAGACGGATGAACAACGGAACACTCAACATCAAGCCCAAAACCAAAAGCACCGCGCCCAAGCCGCGCCACTCGCGTGTGACGAGCGTGGAAAAAACCGTACACAATCCCACTACCGCGGCGCCCACCGCCATAATTGTCGGATGCGTCAACACGAGTGCCGCGCCGACCAAGAGCATCAGCACAAAACGCCCGCGTGTGTGTTGTTTCAAAAACGCGGTGACGACGACGACGAGCGCGGGAATCAAAATAAACGCGGTGACAACTTTGTCTTCGACGAGCCGATTGAAAAAAATCAGACCCGCTTGGTCAACATTCGTCAACAGCAAGAGCGCGGCAGTTTGCATCGCCACGGCAAAACTGCCCGTCCTGCGCGTCATGCCGAATGCGCGCGCTACTGCGTATGTTGCGAGCAGCGCGGTCAATGCCAAAAACGGGGCGAGATACAAACGCGTCAATTCGATGCCGTGCAGCGCGCTCCATCTTGCCAACAACGCTTCGTTCAGTGTCCAATACGCCATCCAAAAACGCGAGGGCGCAATTTGCTCCACGGCGAGCGGCAACTGCTGCCAATCAAAACGCGGCGCTTCGAGCCAATGCGTGAGATACGCGTTGTACGTCAAATCGTCCGCGTCGAATGCGAGTCCGTGCGTCAAACGCACCACAATCAAACCCGCGACCACAAGCGGCACAATAACCAACAACGACGCGAACGAAAATTGAAATTGCCGGCGCGTGTGCCATTGCCACTTGGCGCGTAAAGCAAGGAGCAGCGCGCACACGCACGTCACAACGTTCAACGCGCCGACGACAAACCACAATCCGACATGCAGCGCGGTTGCGATGAACCCAAACACCGCGCCGAGCGTCACCGCGACTCCGAAACCGACGATGAGACGTTGACTTTTTGACACGTCGCGCCACAACACGTGTTGCAGCAAGAATCCCGGCGCGAGAAAGATGAGCCACGCCGCGCCGAGCCGCAGCCATTCCGACGGCACAAAACTTTGCCACACGCTCCATGCTAGCGCAACGTACACAAGCAAAATACCGACCACGAGCGCAATCAACGCGCGCGGTTTCAAATGCAATTCAAACGCAACCCCATTCGCATCGCGTACGCGCAAAACAGAACTGCCAATCCTGCTTTCAATCAATTGAACCTCTATCCCTTTACCTCCACTCCCGTCATCTGCTCCAACACTTTAATCAACGCGAAATTTCCTTCGCGTTCCAAGCCGTGCGCTTGCAAACTTTTTTGCAACTCGTACGTCAATGCCGTACCGGGCAAAGCCAAATTCATCTCGCGTGATGCCTCCATCACGAGACGCAAATCTTTTTGCTGAAGACTCACGAGAAAGCCCGGCGAAAAATCGCGGCGCAAAATTTTTGGCGCGTAATTGTTCAATGCCCACGAACCCGCCGCGCCCGCTTGAATCGCTTCCAATACTTTGCTCACATCCGCGCCCGACTTTGCCGCAAACACCAACGCTTCGCTCATCGAAAGATTGTTCAGCACCACCGCGATTTGATTCGCCAGTTTGCACACTTGCCCCATGCCATTCACGCCGACGTGAACAATGCGTTTGCCGAGCGCCTCAAACACGGGACGCACGCGTTCCAACACCGCCGCGTCGCCGCCGACCATAATCGAAAGCGTGCCTTCAACTGCGCCCTTCTCGCCGCCGCTCACCGGCGCATCGAGCATCGCAACCTGTTTTTCTTGCAGCGCATTCGCAATCTCGCGCGTCACTTGCGGCGAAATCGTACTCATGTCCACGAGAACCGAACCTGCGCGCGCGCCGTGAATCACGCCATCATCACCCAACACAACTTGCTGCACATCAGGCGAATCGCTCACCATCGTAATAATGATGTCAGAATGTTCCGCGACCTCTTTTGGCGAACTCGCCACACGCGCTCCCAATGCCTTCAATTCCTCCGCGCGCGAAATAGTGCGATTCCACACGGTCAACGGAAATCCCGCTTTCAATACATTTTTGCCCATCGGCTTGCCCATGATGCCGAGACCGACGAGTCCGATGCGTTCTGTCATAATGACCTCTTGAGATTGGAGATTGGAGATTTGACGTTTGACGTTTTACGAATTACGTCATGCGTCAAACGTGAAACGTCAATACGCGAGCAACTTGCGCGCGGCTTGCAAAATTTTTTCCTTGTTCGGACGGGACGCGTCTTCGAGAATCGGCGCGTACGGTGGCGGAATGTCGGGCGCGGCGAGGCGCACAATCGGCGCGTCGAGAAACTCGAACGTGTGTTGTGAAATCAACGCGGAAATTTCCGCGCCGACGCCGCACGTCAAATTCGCTTCATGCGCAATCAACACCTTGCTCGTTTTGCGCGTCGTTTCAAAAATCGCTTCGGTGTCCATTGGTTTCAACGTACGCAAATCCAAAACTTCAACCTTAAAATTTTCGCGCGCCAATTCGTCCGCCGCTTTCAACGCTTCGTGCAATGGCGCGCCGTATGTGATAATGCTCATGTCCGTTCCACTGCGCGCGACCTTTGCTTTGCCAATCGGCACGATTCCATCTTCCCCTTCGGGAACATGTCCGCGAATCGAACGATAGAGCGATTTGTATTCAAAATAAATCACGGGGTTCGGGTCACGAATCGCGCTCAACAACAAACCACGCGCATCGGCAGGCGTCGCGGGCGCGACCACTTTTAATCCCGGCGCATGTACAAACCACGCTTCGGGATTTTGCGAATGAAACGGTCCGCCGCGCAAGCCGCCGCCGCCCGGCGCGCGAATCACCCACGGCACCGGTTCATTCCAGCGATAATGATTCGTCGCCGCGTACTGGACAATCGAATCGAACCCCGTCGAAATAAAATCCGCGAATTGCATTTCCACAATCGGACGCAAGCCCATGAATGCCATACCCGTCGCCGCGCCGACCATGCACAATTCCGACATCGGGGTATCAATGACGCGCTCTTGTCCAAATTCTTCAAACAATCCTTGCGTCACCTTGAACGCGCCGCCGAACACACCGACATCTTCGCCGAGCACCAACACGCGCGCATCCCGCCGCATCTCGTACTGCAGCGCATCGCGGATTGCTTCGAGATACGTCAGCTCGCGCAAGTTGTCATTCTCCTCTCCCTTGTCATTCCGAACAGAGTGAGGAATCTCGCTTTGCGTCTCGCGTTGAATAATCGAATCCCACGTCATAGGTTTTTTTCGTCGCTCAAGCAGTCAGCGCATTCGCCTTTGGTTGTTCCGCACTCCACGACGGCGGAACACACAACAGAACAAGCATGGGGAATGCTTCAAAAAAAATTCGCAGTTCGAACGGAAAGCCAAAAAAGAAAAAGAGAACGAGAAGCGGGAGCGCGATGGTAATCACCGCGTCGCGTAAAAATTTTGGTTTGGCATTCCATCTGTAAATCACCGCGCCCACCAGAAAAAAAACAAAGCCAAAGAGCAAAAGCGAAAATTCGGGATTGGTGGAATAAAAATAAATGTGGTCTTGCAAATGAAATTCGAGGTCTTGCCCAACATTGTTTCGAAACGTCCACATCAAGCCAACCCGAATCATACCGAAAATGAAAATCTGCGCGAGCAATAAACGAAAATAATTTTTAATGCGCCCGCGAAAATGGAAAGCGAAAAATAAAATCAGCAGCGCGCTGGTCTCTTTGCAAAAACTCGCCAAGACCAAAACAACCAAGTACCAACCCATCTTTTCGTGCGCCAACAATGCGAGCGCGAGTGTAAAAAGCAGCAGCGTCGGAAAATCATAGATGTGTCGCTGCACGAGAAAAAAAGGACACAACGCCAACGGCGCCGCCAACGTCAATTGCTGCGCGCGCTGCTCCGGCACAAAACGAATTGCCAAATACCAAAACGCCCACGCAAAACCCAACAGCGAAAGAAAAGAAACGACCAGACTTGAAGCTTCGGGCGAAAGAAAAAAAACAGACGTGACTATTTGGATGGCGACGGTGGTGAACACGCGATACACGAACGGGCGCGCCGCCGTCCAATCCATGTACGGCTGCAACGCTTCCAAATGGTCAACCGTCAATGCCGTGTAAATGTAAAAGCCAAAAACAAGCGTTGTAAAAGCGATTACTAGAAATGGAAACGCAAGGAATTCGAGTTTGGCGCGGAGTGTGGACATTTGATATCAGTAATCAGTAATCAGTGTTCAGTATCACTGATTACTGAACACTGATTACTGATTACTTGCTTCCGCATAGATTCCTTCCGTCAACTTCTCCGCGTCCGGCAGCGGCGCATTTTCCGCGAACGCTTGCGCCGCGTCAATCTCGCGTTCGATGCGCGCGAGCAATTCTGTTTGTTTCGCCTCGTCGAGAAAATTCATTTCGCGCAAACGATTTTCAAAACGCGTGATGGGGTCACGCTGCTCCCATTCGACGAGCAAGTCTTTTGACACATACGACATGTTGTCGTGAATCGCGTGCCCGCGCATTCGCATCGTCTTGCATTCAATCAACGCGGGACCGCCGCCATTGCGCGCGTGTTCGACGGCTTGATGCACCGTTTCGTACACTTGGAAAAAATCGTTGCCGTCAATCACAATGCTCGGCATTGCGTATCCCGCCGCGCGGTCTGCGACATTTTCATTCCGCATCTGTTTTTTCGTCGGCGTCGAATACGCGTACTGATTGTTTTCGACAATAAAAATCATCGGCAAGTGAAATACGCTCGCCCAATTCATTGCTTCATGCACCAAACCTTCACTGCTCGCGCCGTCGCCAAAAAAATTCATCGCGACGCGCGGCTCTTTTTTTAATTTGAACGCGTGCGCGCAACCAACGGCGACGGGTAACGCTTGCGGCAAATGACTGACAAAGCCGATGATGCCGAGCGACAAATCGCCGTTGCCGTGCATGTTGACATCGCGCCCGCGACTGGGACCCGTCGCGCGTCCAAAAAATTGCGACATCAATCGTTCCGCGCTCATGCCGCGCACAAAATACGCGCCCATGTCGCGGTGCAGTGGCGAAATCACATCGTTCGGACCCAACGCCAACGCCGCGCCGACGCTGATGGCTTCATGCCCGCGCTGTGAAAACAGTCCGCCGACGAGTTTGCCTTGTTTGAACAAAAAATCGAGGCGGTCATCAAACGCGCGCGTAAAGCGCATCCAATAGTGCGCGCGTTCAAGCAATTCGTTTGAAAAATCCATTTTTACAATCCGTAAAGAACACGAATAACGCGAATGAGATTTCTCATTTCATTCGGAATGGCATCTTTAGTGAAGATTCGCGGGCTCTGTTATTCGTTCGCCCGAAACAATGTGCCAATGCAAATGTTTCGATTCTTGATATGTGCCGAGATTGGTAATCACGCGACACGCGCCATGCGCTGCAAGTACGATTGTCGCAATGTTCTGAATCATTTGCAGCATTTCATACAACAATGATGTGTCTGTCAAATCCAACATGACAAGGGACTCGACATGCTGCTTTGGAATAACAACAATGTGAACGGGATACGCGGGGCGCGTGTGTTGAAATGCGAGTACGCTTTCCGTTTCAACGATTTTCGTCACTAGAGTTTTTCCGCTAATCACCTCAGCGCAATAAAAATCACTGTTCATGGCGCACGCGTTCCAGATATTTCGGATTCGCAATCTGCAATTTTTCCGTCACCGTTTGTTCTACATGCGCGAACATTGCATCGTGAAACGCGCCTTTGTCGGCTTTGCCCGCGCGGATGAGCTGACACAATTCTCGATTCATCGCGGCAATGTCGGCATGCAGGTCAACCTCACCCCCCGACGTGTCATCACGCATGTTGCTAATTGATTCGCGGGAGCGTGATGACACGTCGCCCCCTCTCTTAAAATCAGGCGAGGGGAGCAGCGCCAACAAGCGTTCGTGTTCCGCGCGCAAGAACGCATTACCCAATTCCATTTCGCGCGCAACAATCTGCAACACATTCGCCGCGACAAGCGCGCGAAATTTCAAACGCGGGTCATTCAACGTCGGCGCGAGTTCTGTGTTGAGAAACTGTGCGACGGCGTTGATGAGTTCGAGAGAGATGGGATGGTCTTGCACAAATAGTGTTGAGCATTGAGCAATGAGCATTGAGTATCAATTTCTTTGCAGTGCTCATTGCTCGTTACTCAATGCTTGATGAGGTGTAACACTTCCAATTCAATCTCCGCGCAGCGTCGTCCCAGACTCGCAAATTCCAAATTCGTTTCCTCGCCGCGCAAATGTCGCTGCGCCTGATTCAACATGCCGACTGCCCAACGCACATTGCCCAGCATTTCCCAATAACGCACTGCGTCATGATTTAATGTGATACCCATTGCGTTTTCGTACGCCGCGAAAAATTCATCGGGCGGCGCGATGCCGCCGAAATGCAAACGGTCATTGCCGAAACGCCAATCGCGCACGAGCGACCACGCAATATCTTGGTACGCGTCGCCGATGTGCGCGAATTCCCAATCGAGGACGCTCACCAAACCATTTTCATTGACCATCACATTTCCGATGCGATAATCGCCGTGAAGCAAGACAAGTTGTTTTGGCGCGGGCGGCTCATGGTTGCGTAACCAACGCAATCCCAATTCGAGCGCGGGATGCGGTTCGCGCGATTCTACCAGAATCGCGTCCAAATTTTTTTCCAAATTTTCAATCGTCCAACGCGCATGAGATTTTTCGACAGGCGGCTGCGGCAAAAACAAACGCATCGCGTATTTGTCAATGTCAATTTTGTGAATCCGCGCGAGCATTTCGCCCATTTGCTTTGGTAAAATGTTTCGCGCGCGTTCCAGCGAGGGTTCGCGCACAATGCGGCGACCAATCGTTTCGCCGTACTTGCGATGCAAGAGCGCGGCAGGACGATTCAACAAATCCGGCAGAAACGCTTGCGGGTACGGCAGTAGCACATTGGATGCGTACGCGATTTGCATGACGCGAAATTCGCGCGCCAACTCCAAGGCGTCGCGATAAATTTTTCCGCCGAGTTGGCGACGCAGCACGAGTTGATATTCGCCGCGCGGCTCGCCATTTTCCAAAATCAAATCGAGCGCCCACGTTTCTTGCGACGCGCCGCCCGCGAGCATTTTCAAATTTTCCACGCGCGCGTCGCCGCGCGTCAAGGCGCGCAATTTTTCTTGCAGCGCGTGTTGCAACTCTGCCGCTTGTGTCATCGCGCCGCCGCCCGTCGAAACACGCGGCGCGCGATGCTCGCGCGATGCACTTCGGACGGACCATCGTAAATGCGGAACGCGCGATTTTCACGATAGAGCGCGGCGACTTGCCAATCTTCGGCAATTCCGCGCGCGCCGCAAATTTGCACCGCGCGGTCAATCACGCGGTTCACCGTTTCGGCGACGAATACTTTTGCCATGCTCGTTTCGTGCCGCGCCTTTTCGCCCATGTCGAGCGCATACGCCGCATTCCAAATCATCAAACGCGCCGCCGTCATTTCAATTTCCGAATCCGCAACCATGAACTGCACGCCTTGATGATTCGAAAGCGTTGTGCCGAACGATTCGCGCATCGCCGCATAACGCACCGCGTATTCCATCGCGCGCCGCGCCGCGCCCAACCATCTCATGCAGTGCGTCAAACGCGCGGGCCCCAAACGCACTTGCGCGTACTCGAATCCCTCACCGACTGCGCCCAACACGGCATCTTGCTCAACCGCGCAATCCACAAATTCCACTTCGGCATGTCCGCCGGGCCACCCCACGTCGAGCGTCGGCACTTGACGCACGATACGAAAACCGGGATTGTCCGCGTCAACGAGAAACATCGTCGCGCCTGACCTCACCCCCCCCCCCTCTCCTTCCGAAGGAGAGGGGAGCGTGCGCGCCATGCAGATTGTAAAACTCGCGCCAATCGCGCCGCTGATAAACCATTTGCGTCCGTTGATGAACCATTTGCCGTCGCGAAATTCTGCGCGCGTTTTGAGATTGTTCGGGTCTGCGCCCGCGCCGTCGGGTTCGGTCATTGAAAAGCACGAACGAATTTTTCCTTGCGCGAGGGGACGCAGATAGTTTTCTTTTTGCGCGGGCGACGCGATTTTTTCGAGCATGTGCATATTGCCTTCGTCGGGCGCGGCACAATTCAACGCTTGCGGACCCAATAACGAACGTCCCGCTTCTTCAAAAATCACCGCGCACTCGCGCCAATTCAAACCCAGTCCGCCGTACTCTATCGGAATGTGCGGCGCGAAAATTCCCGCCTCGCGCGCGGCGTCTTGCAATTCGTCGCGCAGCTCGCGCCAATTTTCTACATCTTGCGGCACGCGATGTTCCGCCGGAATCACAACCGCGTCAATAAATTTTCGCGTACGTTCTTTAAGGTTGACGAGTTCGGGGGACAATGAAAATTCCATATGGCTCTTACTCCAATACTTGGACCCGCGCCGCGAGTTTGTCTTTCATGCGATTCTGACACTCTAACGCGAAATTCAGCGCGTGTTCCCCGCGCGGCGGATTCACCGCGTCTAACGTAAATTCAATCACGCGCGTTTCCCCGCGCGCCAAATCGAATAACGCGGAAGAACCATTCATGTACCCATTCCGCGCGCTGTATTCGCTCGTCCGTACCTGGCATTGCGACGCGCTCGCGTTTCCTTGATTCGCAATCGTCGCAACAACACGCGCTTTGTCAGCGCGCAGCGGTTCGATTTGCAGAGTGATAATGCTCGCTTGCGTTCCGAGCAAAATACTTTCCCAACGATACGGCGCGCCGCTTTCGCCAAACAAAAATGCAGGGATGCTGATGAGCGCGCACACGCCGACAGTGCCGATGAGTAAAACGAGAATGTCAACAAGTTGGACCGCGCCGCTTTTCACGATTGAGGTATCGCCAACCGTATTGTACGTTCCCGCGTCCAACACGTCGAGTGATTCCTCGACGCGCACATTCATTTGGCGCGCAAAATAATTCATCAGCCGCGCGCGGAAAAATTGAAAAAACGCGACGAGCCAAACGATATAGACAAGGACGACAAGCGCGCCTGCGATTTCGACGAGACCAATCATTTCTTTTTATATCGTCAACGGCGCGCCATGATTGTATCCGCCGATGCGTTTGATGGCGCGCGCTTGCGCGATGCGTTCTTGCGCAATTCTGTCGGCGGCGAGATAGGTTGGAATGTTTTGCGCTTTGGAAATTTCAATCACTTGTTTCATGCGCTCGTAAATTTTTGAAACCTTGTTCATGCCGCGTTCTGCGTTCACCCCCCCCCACAAACGGTCGGTATCAAAAACAGTGCCGCCCGCGTTCGCAATGTAATCGGGTGCGTACAAAATTCCGCGCTGTTGCAATTCGTCGCCATGTTTTTCCGCGCGCAGTTGGTTGTTCGCCGAGCCGCAAATAATTTTTACGCGGAATTGGTCGAGCGTTTCATCATTCACAATTCCGCCGAGCGCGCACGGACAATAAATATCTGCGTTCGCCGAAAACACTTCGCGCACATCTATTGCTTGTACGCCAAAATCATTTTGCGTTTGCGCGACGCGTCCTTCGTCAATGTCGGCGACGACAACCTCCGCGCCTTCTTTCACCAAATACTCGACCATCGGATACCCCACCGCGCCGAGTCCTTGCACAATAATTTTTCGTCCCTGCAAATTCGCGCCCACACCCCACGTCTCTTCCGCGCACGCTTTCATCGCTTGCAAAACGCCGAACGCGGTCGCGCCGCCAATCGGTCCCGCGCCGCCCGATTCTTTTGAAAGCGTAATCACATACGGCGTTTCCATGCGAATATAGTCCATGTCTTGGAGCGTTGTGCCGACATCTTCGCCCGTGAGATATTCGCCGCGCAAATTGTTGATAAAGCGTCCGAGCGCGCGAAAGAGCATTTCGCTTTTTTGTTTTTTCGGGTCGCCGATGATGACGACTTTGCCGCCGCCGAGATTGACGCCCGCCGCCGCGTACTTGTACGTCATCCCGCGCGCGAGTCGCATTGCATCTTCTATCGCGTCAAGGTCACTCGCATACGTCCACATGCGGCAGCCGCCCGCCGCCGGTCCGAGAACGGTGCTGTGAATCGCGAGTACGGCGCGCAGTCCCACATCTTCGTTTTGAAAGAGGAGGACTTTTTCGTAGCCGTAACGGGACATGTAGTCGAA
>CALMZO010000286.1 GCA_937870825.1 uncultured Chloroflexota bacterium
CCCGCGACTTTCGCCGAGTCCGAGGAATGGCGCAAGGCGTGAGACCGCCTCGTGCGATGACGTTGTACTCTATCATCCCGCGTTGGTCAAGTGCCAGCGCGAGATTTTTTTCTTGGAGGCTGCAAATCACCCGCTAGCGGCGTAGCACAGCAAGTCGAAATATTCAGATGGATGTTTGACTGTAGCCATGAAAAACACACTTTTTTACGGTGACAACCTCACGATACTGCGCGAATACCTAGCGACCGACTCAATTGACTTGATCTATTTGGACCCGCCGTTCAATTCATCGCGTTCATACAACGTGCTTTTCAAAGATGAAAGCGGGAATGAATCGGACGCACAGGTGAGCGCATTTGAGGACACGTGGCATTGGAATGAGTCGGCCGCGCGCACATATCGAGACCTTGTCGAATCCGGTCCAGCACGCGTAGCCTCGATGACCGGCGCTCTGCATGAATTCATTGGCGAGAATCAGATGATGGCATATTTAGTGATGATGGCTGCTCGCCTCGTAGAATTGCATCGTGTCTTAAAGCCCACAGGTTCGCTGTATTTGCATTGCGACCCAACCGCAAGTCATTATTTGAAAATCGTATTGGATTCAATCTTCGGGGGTGACAACTTTTTAGGAGAAATTATTTGGCGTCGCACGTCATCGCATGTAACGTCCAATCGGTGGCCACGATTGCACGATGTCATTTTGTCATTCGCTAAAGATTATGACAGAGTTACCATCAACCCTCCTCGCGTGCCCGCAGACGAGGAATGGGTCGAACGTGAATATCGCTTTGAGGATGAACGCGGTCGTTATATGGTCGATAATTTAACTGCAGCAGAGACCACACAGGGTCCCAGCGGGCAGCCGTGGCGAGGAATTGACCCCAAACAAATCGGAGCGGGGCGTCACTGGCGATATGTTCCGGAAACGCTGGAACGATTGGATGCCGAAGGAAGAATCTACTGGCCGCCGAAAGGAAAATATCCGAAACTCAAACAATATCTACACGAGTCCGCAGGAAAGCCGGTCGGTGATTTATGGACTGATATTCCGGCTCTTGGCAGAACTTCCGCCGAGCGGCTGGGCTATCCAACCCAAAAACCTCTTGCATTGCTGGAACGCATAATCCAGGCGAGCAGCAATCCAGATGACATAGTACTAGACCCATTCTGTGGATGCGGAACAACTATCGCCGCGGCACAGAAACTCAATCGCCGATGGGTTGGCATAGACATTACCCATCTTGCCATTGCGCTACAAAAGAACCGGCTAAAAGACCATTTCGGTCTAAAGCCCATCAACGACTATCGCATCATTGGCGAGCCGACCGACATGGGCAGCGCGAAGCAATTGGCAAACGAGGACCGTTATCAATTTCAATTCTGGGCTCTGTCCCTCGTGCAGGCGCGTCCACTCGGCGGTCTCGAAGGTAGCAAGCAAGGCAAGAAGGGCAGCGACAAAGGAATTGATGGAGTGCTTAGCTTCATTGATGACCCGCGCGGCAAACCGAAACGCGCGCTGGTGCAAGTAAAGAGCGGACACGTTAAAAGCGGCGATGTACGCGATTTACGCGGGACACTTGAACGCGAAGCGTCTGCACTCGGTGTATTTATCACCCTTGAACCGCCAACAAGTGCTATGGAAAAGGAAGCTATTGCGGCGGGGTTTTATCACTCGCCACTTACTCGCCGTGATTACCCAAAACTGCAGATCGTAACCGTCGACGAGCTGCTGAATGGTAAAGAAATCAAAATGCCGATCACTCGGGCTACCTTCAAGCAAGCCGGACGGATCGAAAAAAGTGGTACACAGGGAGAGATGGATTTGAAATAAATCTAGCGTAAAGAATTCAACTTGCTTGCAGAAGTGTCCTCATTGAAATTCTTCTGGAGGAATCGCCTTCATGAAAATCACAATCCAACAGCTGATTGCTCTGCTACAACTCGACCTGACTCATACTCGCCAATTATTGATGGCTAACAAATCTTTTGAAACGGTTTTTTTTGTAGAGAAGTTTGGACTAAATTTCCAGATTCTCGATATTGTTCTTTCTGTTTTAGGTGTACCCGAGAACGCCAAGTATTCTCGTGATTTTTGGTATGAAAAATTCTTCGCCCTGGAAAAAGAACAGGAAACCGATGATGCTGCACTACGCGCGTTTATAGACGACGCACTAGCCTTTGGACAGCACCGCCGGTCGAATGAACCATAACACGAAGAACGAGATGGATAAATCCTTGGAATCAAAAGAATGGAAAAGAGCGGTTATCCCTTTCTCGAGATTGTGCGCAGCGCGTTGCCAATCACGCGCATTTGTGTTTCTTCCGCGTCGGCGCGATACACATCCACCATCACTTCGGTCTTGTGCCGGGACACTTTGCGAATGTCGCCCGTTTGTTCGCGATTGCGCGCGGCTTGGGTAATGAGCCCGCGACGCAGCGAGTGCCCGCTGAATTCTTTTGGATCGTAACCGGCTGCCGCTGCCGCGTCTTTGATAATGTCGGCGACAACTTGGTCGGTTAACGCACTTTCGGCAATGTGTTCCCAGCGGTCTATCTTGCGAAAGAGTGCGCCGCTTTTTATTTTTGCGATAGTGAGCCACGTCGCGAGCGCGTGAACGGGACATATGCCCAAGTCCTCGCGAATGCGCGGCACGTTCAATTCAAAGCCCTCGCGCGTTTGGTCGGTCTTGGAGCGTGACAGCGTGACCACCATGCGGTCGCTAAAGAATTTTACGTTGTGCGTTTCCAGCGCGACGATTTCACTGCGGCGCAAATCGCACGCGTAACCCACAAGTAAAATTGCGCGATTGCGCGCGCCGCGTAAGGAATCGGGCTGCACGGCGAGCAGGTCTGCGAGTACGTCCAATTCGACGGCGGCTTTGCGCGTTGGCGCCTCGCCAAACTTTCGGCGCGCTCCGTCAAGAACGTCTTTTACTGCACTGTCGCTTGTGGGGTCTTGTACGCGCGCTTTCAGGTGATAGTGGCGAATCGCCGCGAGTTTTGTTTCGAGCGTGTTGATTTTGCGATTGCGCGCGATGTGGGCGAGATAGGCGACGACGGTCGCGGGATGTGCGGGCAGGGCAGGGGCGCCGAGGATATTACAAAATCCGCAAAAATGTTTCCACAACGATACGTAGGTGCGAATTGTATTTTCGGCATGCGCGTCTTGCGCGAGGTCATGCGCATCTTCGAGCAGCGCAAGCATTTGCGGATGCAGGGTTTGAATCAGTTGGTCGGGCATAGTAGTTTATTCCTCTTGCGTCGCATTATGAATGCGTTCCGCATACGTATAGAATATACACGACGAATGAAAGAACTAGACATACTCACTGATGCACAAACACGAATTCACGTGGCATTGGCATTGGCATCCACAAGTCGAGAACTGATGCGTCGGACACGTCATTGCACGATACGTTCGCACATGCGAAATTGCCATAGCCATGAGACCTTTAGGAAATCTCTTGAGTTGATTGCAAAATATCCCCCGCGCGGACGGCTGACAACCGATAAGGTTAAATTATCGGTTGTGACAAAGCGTTAAAATTTTCGCGGTAGCGGCTTTGCGCAAAGCATTGCGCGAAATGATTTCTCGTTTGCCATTCCGAAATTCGACGAGTGCAGAGTTCAGTGCGCCGCGTGCGAGAACGCGACAGCGTTGCCGATAAAGATTTTTGTATTTGCCATTGGCGCGCCAAACATAGCGGTATGGAAATTTCATGCCCCCTGCTCTTTTAATTGTTGAGCGATTTGTTTTCCAATGTCGGCAGGCACTGCCCAGAGTTGCTGGTAGCCGCGACATGGAATCGGACGCTCAAGCGCGCGAATGTTTTCGAGTATCCATGCATAACGTCCGGGCGTATAATCGCCGAAACTCAATTCGGGTTCCTGTGGCAAGTCGAGATATTCACTACAGAAGGTTGCGAAATTGTATTTGCGCATTTTTGCAGTGTTTTCAAACGCAACAATGTCGCGCACATCAGCAATGTCGCACACCGCGACGATTGCGCCGCGCGGCAAGGCAACCATTTCCGATTTGTTGTCCGCGAGCGGAAGTTGCAACGCGCTGTAAAACGGTTCGGTGAAAACCAAGTCCTTTGCTTCTTGCGGAAAATTCTGCGCGGCGTGAATCGCCAGCGTGCCACGATAGGTCGTCCCCCACGAGCGCGTTTCGATTTTCTTTGCACCGAGCGCGACGAGCGTCGCCCACGGCTGCCAGAGAGTAAGTGCTTTCATTCCACAATCATCATCCTTCCGTGGGCGCGTACACGGGTTCGCTAAACTCCCCGCGCGGGTCCACAAACCACGCGATTCCTTCGCGGTATTCTCCGTCTTGGATTACAAAAATGCGACTGCCCCAAATCAACGCTTCCGGCATTTTTTGAAACGACGGGATGCGAACGCGCGCAACGAATTCGCCATCACGTGTTTTCAATTCAACCTGCAAAAGTGTTCCCATTCGCGTACTCCTCCATAAAGATATCGCGCGACACCTCACTGTTTGGCAAGAATACGATTGCCTCAACCTTCACGCCGTTGAACGTCACCTGCACTTCACCATGGCGTGTAACCCTCGTACCTAAACCAAGAAACGCGTCAAGGATGAACGGCTCGATGATTTTAGGATTCACATGCAGCCACTTCCACAGCATCAACGTACTTTCGCTCATCATCACACCAACCCTTCAGGAAATAATAATTTCGTCGCGACAACATGGGATTGCGGACGATAGTCCAGCAAGCCGAGCGAACGCAGATTGCCGAGGTTGTTTTGATACGCGCTGCTCGTCGCGCTCGCGCCCGCGCGCTGTGCCAATTCGTCTTTCGGCAGCGCATCGGGATAGATTTGAATTAACGCGCGCAGGATGCGATTCCTTGGCTCGGACAATTTCGCAAACCACGCGCGATGCAGGTCGTCGAGCGTGGCAATGGACTGCGGTACGTTCGCCAGCGCCGCCCCTTGCGCGGTGAGCGAGAGCCGTCCTGCGCTCGGATAATCCAGCAAGCCCATCGTTCGCAGGCGTCCGAGATTATTTTGATATGCGCTGGACGACGGCGACGCGTCGCTAAACACGGCCACATTCGATTTGTCAGGCGTGTCAATGCCGAGCGATTGAAACAGCGCGAGCGCGTCCAGAATGCGCTGCTGCGGCGCGGAAATACCGTCCACGACTTCGCCTGCCGAAGTCGGTGAGGGCTTTGTGGGATTGATGCTCGCTCGGTTGGCTTCACCAACCAAACGAACCGGAACTGGCGCCGCAGGTCGCGGCTGGGATTGAAATTTGTTGATTGCGTCGCGCACTTCGAGCAGCGTCGCGTTCAACTCCTTGCCCCACGCGACCAATTGGTCACCTGCGCGCGTCACTGGTTCGACGACTTGCCCGGCGCGCGCAAAGACCGCTTCGAGGCGCGGTAACTCGCCGTTCAGCACCGGTTTCTCGACGACTTGAATCTCGACGCGCGGTTCGGGTGTTTCGACTACGCTCAACACGGGGCGCACTTTGAGTTCGTGTTGCAAACGCGCATTGTCTTTGCGGAGCGATTCAATCTCGCGCGTTTCCTCTTGCGCCTGCGCGGGCAAGTCGCCCAACTTGCCGAGAATTTTTTGCATCGCCTCCGACGCGGGCGGCACTTGCAGCAAACTGCGCTTGCCGACTTGCGGATGCGTCGTGCGTACTTGGTCGCTCTTGAAAAACGAAACGCCATGTGCGAGCACCGACGGACCGTAAATGTAGAACTCGCCTTTGCCGAGTGCAGATAGCAATGCGCGCTGCTGTTTGTTCATGCCGAGCAAATCGCCCGCGCGTTCCTGGTCTGCCGCGAGATTGGTGAGACCGATGGCGACATTGCGCGCTTCGCCGATGGCGTCGTTGTGTAATTTCGTCACACGCTGTGTGGCAAGCATTCCACAAATTTCACGCTTGCGCCCCGAATCCATGATGCGTTTGATCGCTGCCGACGATTCAACCGTTCCGACTTGCGGACACAGTTGATGCGCTTCGTCCACAAAGAAAAAGAGGGAATGCGTGGGGCGCTTGGACACGCGCAACAGTTCCATCGCGATTTCGTGAACGCACGCGCGTTTTTCGTCAATGTCCAAGTCGGACAAATCGAATACCGCGCCGACGCTCGCTTCGTACAATCGGCGCGCCGTGAGCGCGGCAGAATGGACAGTGAGGGGGATTTCTCCCTTTCCGCCGACGACCGCGATATCGAGCCATTCGCGTAAGGTCGCGTACTCGCCTTCCGGGTCAATGACCCACGTCGAAACAGTTTTGCCTACGCGCTCGGCGATGAGACGAAAGAGCCACGACTTGCCGCCGCCGCTGTTGGCGCAAACAATCATGCGCGTGTCGAGCAGTGTAGGAATGTCAATCTTGAGCGCGTGCGAATGAAAATTTGCAAACAACGGTTCGCGTGATTCGTCCGGGCGCGGTTGGGTGTGTCCGATGGTAAAGGTGTTGGTCATGTGCTTTCACTTTCCGCTGAGTTGCGTTTCGCTCAAGCCCGTGACTTGTGCGAGCGTTGGTACGTCGAGTGAGTACGGTTTCGTTCCGCCGGTGCGCGCGTTGAACGCGAGCGCAAAGGATTGAATCTCGCGCGCGATGAGAAAATCGTATAGCAGCGAGAGCGCCCACGCGGCAACGAGCCGATTCACCATCAAGCCCTGTTCGCCCGTGGCGGTGAGTTCCGCGCACGATGCGCCTTTAGATTTCTTGACGCGCGGGGTTTCCAGCAAGTCGGGATAGACGAGATTGGGCGCGGGCAGATTTTGCGTCATGCCAAGTTGCACGCTGCCTTTGAGTTGTGCCGCTTTCGCGCAATTGCCGAGCGCGATTTGTCCGCTGTGATTTTCGTTGCCGGTGTCCAACCACCATACATTTCCATGCGCATCGCCGACGAGTTTGCAGATGTAGGCGCGCGCAGCGGGATTGTCCACCGCGCCGATGATGAGCGTGAGATTGTCGTCAGCGGATTCGATGCGCGTCACGCAGTTTTCAAGCGGCGCGACGTATGTTTCTACGACGATTCCGAACGCTTGCATGACGCGCTGTGCGAGGACTTGCGCTTTGGGCTTGCCGATGTCGGCGCGGGTAAAGAGTTGGCGTCCGACGTTTTTTTGTTCCACCTTGTCGGGGTCAACGAAAATGAGTTGAACGGCGATGCTGCGCTCGCGCAGTTCGCACGCGAGCGCCCCGAGTCCGCTGACGAGATGCGAGCCCGTTCCGCCGCAGCCGACAAGAATCAGATTCACGCGTTCGAATGCGCGTAACTGCAAACGCACGGGCGTCGGCGCATCAAGCAAGAGGGAAAGCGCGGGTGTCGGGATTTGTTTTTGATGAGTGGAAGGTTTCGGATTCCGTTTTCGCACCATTGGTAATGCTCCTAGTAGCGCGCAACGAGCAAACCGCTTTCGGTTTCAGAAATGCCCGGCTCTAACGCGATGCTCAATTCATCGCGCCCGTATTTCATTTCATCCTGCAATTGCCATTCCACACATTTGTCCGTGAACACGTCAGGTACTTCAAAAATTCTGTCGGCGGGAATTAGCATATGATGTCCGTACACTCCGACGCGACACAGAATTTCGGGCGTGTCCGTGTCCACTTTGCCGATGACGCAATAGAAGCGAAAGCCGCGTTCGTCTCCGTTATCCGTTTCAGAGAAAAATGCGTCCATCGCTCCGTGCGAGTGCAAGTCAATGACCGCGGTCGCTTGGTCGTCGAAAGCGAGCGACGTGGGCGTTGGCGCGGCGAGGTCTCGCGGCATGGTGATGCGCCACGCGTTGCGCGTCATGTCGGGAACGAAATTGTCATAGCGCAGTTGATACATTGCCTCGTTGGGCAGATGCCGACGCGCGCTTTGCCAGATCGCAAGCAAGTACTCGCCGGGGATTCGTGGAAGTTTGAACACGACGACCGACTCGAGCGCGACGAGTCCGTACAGTGTGAAGTCATCGGCGATGGGGATGAGCGCGGCGAGTCGCGAATCTTCCGCACGGATGAAAAGCCCGTTGCCTGCGACGACGTACTGATAGCCAACTGCGTCAATTTGAGGGAGCGTTTCAGATTCGGCAAGAATGGAGTTGACGAGCTGCATTTAGTTTCCCTCCGCGAGTTGTTGGAGTGTGACCTGTGATGGAACGAGCTGTGCTAGTGGAAAGGCGTCGAGCGATTGGATGTCGCGCAAGAAATGCAGCAGGGTGCGTTTATGCCGCGTGCGCCTGCGGTCGGTGGGATATTCGTTTTGGTCGTACCACGTGCCTTCCTCTTCGTCGCTGTTCTCATCGTCTAAAAATTTTCCTTGCGCCAAATCGAGATTGAACGCGCTTTCAAAAAATAATTTTGCTGCGTCGTGTATGGTGTCCGCCGCGCAGATTGGAAATTTCACGGTCCCGGCGCAAATGAGACCGTTGTCGTTCACGTTCGGCAGCGGCGCATGAAACAGCGCGGTGAGAAAATTTTTGGGGCGTTCCGCCGCGGCAAAGATAAAGTACTGATTCCCCTGCCCCACGAATATCAAGCCCGGCAGCGGCACATTCAATTTCTCCACGCGTTTTGTTTCAAAGCGCAGCGCGCGGTGCGCGGGCGGCAGCCAGATGCCGAGCCGCGCATGATTCGCCGCTTGCGTCCAGAACAACACATCGGACGGCAAAATGCCTGTTGATGCGTTGAAAATGTCGAACGCGCGCGCCACATCCTGCGCGCGGACGGGATAGGTTGTGTTGGGCTTGCCGCGTTCGTCGAAACGCGTGAGCCAACACGTTTCGGCGGTGAGTGTGACCTGTGCGCGCGGCAGCATGTCGTATGCTTCGGCAGGCAGCGTCGCGGGTTTTTGTTTGCGAGTGCGCTGCTCTCGCGTGCGTTTTCGTTTCATCGGCTTGCCTCGCGCATGAATACTTGTGCGAGCGTTGTCGGTCTTGGACGCGTGACTTGACGCAATGCTTCGGGTTTGCGAGCGAGGACATCGGCGAGCAGTCTCGTGCGCTTGCGGTCATTGCCGACGTAATCACAGAGTTTGTTGACGCGCTCGATAATTTTCGCCGCATCGCTCCACTGTTCTGCGCTTGCGCGGATCTCGTCGAGCGTGAGACGCGGGTACGTTTCATAGCCCGATTCGTCCATGCTCGCTTGGTCGTAATCGAGAAACGCGATGCCGGTGCGCGCTGTCACCCACTCACACGCGTCCTTTAGCGCATTCCACGGTTTGCGCCATTCGCGCCCGTTGGGGGGATGCGGCGGCTCGCGATAGTCCGAGAGATACGGATTCTCGGATGCGCCGACGCGTGCGCGCTCGCGCGGTTTGTATTCGTTCAGCCACGCGTGTTTTTTAAGCAATGCGGCGCCCACCGTGTACTCGTCCGCAAAGACATTCCACAATGACAGCAGACCGCAAATCGCGAGTGCAGTCGGCATGTCGTCGTCGTAACTAAAGCCTCTCGGCTCGACGGGCAAGACATCGAACATCCCCCACGCTTCTTCGTCGTCCCACTCCTCTTCAACGCAATACAAGACGTACTCTTGAATCGGAAAGCGTTGGCGGCACCATTTGAGAATTTCGACGTACAGCATTCGCGCGGAGGCGTTGCGCGTCCGCCGCGCTGCGCGCGGGTCGAGTTGGGTCAGCAGGTGCCGCAATTCGGCTGTCACGCGCGGGTTGTCCACATAGTCGTAACTGTCGCGATGGATGAACCACGAGCGGAGAAACGCCTTGTATTTGAGCGCGTTGAACTGCGGCACCGGGAACGGTGAGCCGAACACGAGCGCTGGCATTACAGTCACAGCAAAACCTCTCCGTTCAATTGCGGTGCGAGCGCGTCGAGTGCGTTCGCGGCGTGCTGCGTGGCGCGAATTTCGGCGCGCAAAAATTCTTGGTCGGCAGTGGCGATATAGGGCTGCCTGCCCTCTTTGTACTCGCGCGCGGTTGCCGGTACAACCACTGTCGGTTTGAGTTTGGAAAGACGCGCGGCGATGCGGCGAACGGGATTGCGTTTGCGTTTCATTGCGATTCTCCGCGCGCTTTGGAGAGCGCGCTTAATATCGCGCGAGATTGTTGGACAAGTTCATCGCCATAGAGCAGGTTTTTTGGATTGCGTTCCGTGTAATCCAAAACCCGTTTCGCAAACTGTTCGAGCAGAACGCAGGCGTTGAATAAATCTGGCGCGGCGGCGATGAGACGCGCGTTTGCCAATGCCTCTGCCTCTCCCGTATCAGCGCGGTTCGCTACCATCATCACGTCTTCAGAACCACCTAGCAACGCGACGATTTCAGGGTCGGATTCATCGCCGACAAGAACCGAGATAATCTTTGGCGAAACGCGCCAAGGTCCTGGCGTAAATTGCGCGTCGCTCCCCTTGCGTCCCGCCTGTTTGGAAAAAACGTAAATCGTATCCTCGCCTTCTTTTTTTGTTTCGATTTTCGGTTCGGCGAGTTCGGGGAAAAAGCGCGCCATGATTTCTTTTGCCTTGTCGAGCGAGAGGTCGCCCAAGTCCATTTTCTTGTCGCCGTATTTTGCGTATTTAGCCATGCTGCACCTCGCTTTGTGTTGGGTCGTTCTCGATGATGGGCAGCGCACTTTGTTCCCATGCGTTGCCAACGGCTTGCACGAGTTCCGCACTCGGCGCGCCGTTGAGCGTTGTCGCGAGTTCCGTGTGCGGATGTTGTGCGCGGTCCGGGTTTTCCATTTCGCCTTTTGCTTCGGACACCGCTTGCGCGAATTGTGCTTCGGCTTCGGTCGTGTCGCCCTGCTCTTCTGCGGATGTCTCTTGTTCATCATCGCGTTTTGCGTCATCACGCTTTGCGCTAGCCGCCGCCGCGCGTTTGATGACCTGCGGTTTGCGCTTCATCACGTCGCGATAAATCTCGTCCAGCAAGGTGTGGCGATTGGCAAAGAGTCCCGCGCGAACGATGGGCATTTCCTCTTTCGGCGCGCCGCTCACGATGATTTTGCGATTGCCTTTTGCATCGGCAGGCAACACTTCAACCATCAACACGATAGTCTTTTGATTGGATGGCGTCGCATTGTTGCTCATAGAATCGCTCCGCAATGCGCGCAGAAATCATCACCTGGCGTGATGGGTTTCTCGCATTCGGGACATTGCTTAGCGGCGACGGCAACCGCAATGCTGATCGCGACGGGTTGTTCGCACTTGCCGCAGTGCCATCCGCCGCCGTGACTGACGTAACTTTGCGGCGTCGAGTGACAATGCGGACACTCGTCACGTGTGGCGGCTTGCGCGGCTTGCGTCGGACTCGTGGCAACAAACAACGTGGGCGTGGGCGCGGGTTCGTCCTTTGGTTTGCTCGGCGCGGATTTGCCCGTGACCTTTGCAACGACTTCCTGAATTATTTCGGCGGTCGCTTGTGCGAATGAGGTCTTGGATTTTTTCAATTCCGCTTCGACGCGCTTGACGGTTTTTTCGTCCGACGCGATGCTCGTGAGTACGCGCGCAGCGGCTTCATTGCGCGGCGTTTCGCCGGTGACCCTTTCGATTTGTTTTGCCGCTCTCGCCGCGGCGATGTAGCGTTGTCCGTGGCGCAGCGAGAACTTGAGATGTTTCTCGCAGTACTCTTCGGGCGTCTTGAACCCGCGTTGGAGATACCCGCGCCGTGTGATGATTTCGTCGAGCGCGGTCCCGATTTCGATAAAGCCCTCGCGCGCTTTGCGTTCGCCGTCGAGAATTCTCTTTTCGAGTTTTTCGAGGTCGAACAACGAAAGCTGTTTGAGGTTTGGATTTTCGTTTTTGGTGAGTTGCGTCATAGTTCATTTCCTCGATGATGTGTGCGACATACGCCGCCGCGTCGTCGTCCAGTTTCAATTTCCGTGCGTGTGCCCAGTGGCACGCCTCGCGTGCGATGACCTCGATAAGCGGCGTAACACTTTCGCCGTGTGCCGGTCCCCGCGCGCAAAAGTTGATTGTAAAGATTGCCCAGGTGTCGGTCTCGTCGTGCATGACGATTCAGCGGTGCCGCACGTGTTTCAACTTTTGCCACGCGCGCGGGTCAATCTTGGGCGCAGGCGCTGCATCCACCAGAATTCTCTCGGCGCGTCGCGGTGGGCGCGGGATTTCGGTGGAATGGCGTCGGCAAATGCACACGGGCGGCTCGCGCCGTTCGACCGCAATAAGAACGTTTTGTGCTTTTTCGTCGAGACGGTCTTGGGTGCGTTCGTCGGCGTGAATTTCGGACAGCCAGAGATCGCCGTTCTCGCGCGCGATATAGACGATGCGCGCACAGTCGTATTCGCCGTGCCTTAAGTACATTTGCACTTGCTCGAAATGCCGGCGCGGGATGTTGTAGCGCGGGTTATTGCGAATTGCATCCAGTGTCTCGACGCGCGTGGGTTTCACGTGCAGTAATGCGCCGTCTTCGAACTCGCCGTCAAGATGCCCGCGCACGCGGTCGTCGAGCGCGCCGTTGAACGACGCGACAATCTCGAACGTCTCCCACGCGCGCAAGAGTTCCACGACACGCAGGCGTTCGCGCACCGCCGCTTTGATTTCTTTGTCGAGCGCGAACTGGTGTTCTTTGCCGATGCTGCGACGCGCCGTGCCGTCAATGGATGCGACCAATTGGTCGTAGAGCCCGCGCGGGCAGTCGCCGATTTGGGACATGCTCAAATACTTGCGTTCGCTGGAAAGCCCGCGTTCGTCGGTGATGTTGTTCAATTTGTAGCGAATGGTTTGTAAGTCCACGTTCGGTTCTCCTGTGTAAAATATCCGTGTTCAAGTGCCTCGTGATGTACGCGGCAAAGAAAAATAACCTTCGCTGCGTTTTCTCCTGCGTAGCCCTCAATGTGATGGCGCTGCACATCCTTGTTGGTTCCGCATACTTGGCATTCGCGTTCCTGTCTATTCAATCTTCTCGCTATTCGCCTCGCACTGATTCGTTCCGGGTGCAGCTGCGCTTGGCGTTTCGAGATTGCTCGATTGATGGCGGAGTAATGCGGTTTGCGCCGGTACTCTCGTTCGCACGCTTTGCATTGTTGATTGCGTCCGCCCTTTTTGGCGCGATTTCGTTTGAACTCGTCCTGGGGTTTGCTTCTGCCACAGGACGAACAATGTCTCGTTGCATCGTTCATCTTTTCAGTCCACCGTTTTTTTGAACGACATGATGCCGCCGTCATCTGTAGGACCGGGAATGTCAGCAACGCGAACCAGCAACCAGGTGCCACTGTCGAATTCTTGCTCTTGGTATTCCATCTCGCCGTCAATGGCACTGCGCGCTGTGCATCCCGCTTCGAGCAGCACAGCGTTGATTGCGCCCCATACCTCAAGCGTGCGCGGGTTCTGAAACAACCACGCGGCGTACTCTTGTGCCACGTTCACGCCGTTCTCGCCGAGCTTGTTCGCGGGCAACTTTCCAATATCCATATTCATCCTCTGATTTCGGTTTCAGGTCTGCGCGATTCGTGCCGTGTTTGTGCCATTCCAAGTGTCTATTGGGACACGTCTCGCTCGTGCAAGCCAGTTCCCATTGTCGGTCACGTGCATAGCGGAGGTTTCCGCCTTTCGCTCGGTATTCGCGCCAGCCCCTTGTGCCGCGTCGAGCGTGGATTTTGGCGTTGCCCCCCCGATGCCCCCCCGACATTTGAGACAGCTTGGAGTTTTGCCCCCCCGATAGAATGCCATTGCCCCCCCGAATTTCCGCCGCGTCGGATGGGTTTGCCGCACTCGACGCGGCGGGCGATTCGTCAAGTGTGTCGGTGCGGCTTAGGGTTTTGGGTGCAGTCCACCGCCGTTTTGTTGTGCCTGTGCCGCGAGTTTAATCAAGGCATCAGTCAATTCCGGTGAGAGTTGATTCGTCGGTAGTTGCGGCGGAGTGGGCTGTTTTGGCACTCCAACACCTTTTTGGATACCTTGAAATTTCAGGATGCTTTCAATCGCTTGGCGTGGAATCCGTACTCCAGTCTGCGCTTCGACTTCTTGCAAAACTTCCGTAACGGTTGTATCCCAGACAATCGCATTGACCGCATCCGATTTCAGAACGGATTTGCGTCCATCAATGAGCTGCTGCTTCAGATTCAATTTCCATTCGCGCGACATAAATTCGCTTTTGCGCTGCGGGTCTGACCCGACGACGATGGAAACTGCGAGAATGGTAACGACGGCATTAACAGGACCGAGGAGTTTGAGGAAATCCACAAATTCGCCGACCATGTTGCGATAAACTGCAAAGGCAGCAACGCCATTGACAGCCAGAATCGCAATTTCCAAGATGAGCGCAAACCATAGAATTTGAGATTGACGCTCCGACTTGACGCCGACGAGTTTGTAGATGAGCAAAAGCGTAATGCCTACCGCAGAAGACATGCCGCCGACCCACGTCATGCCGCGCAAGAGCGCGTCATCAGGCAGTTGTGCGACGATGGGTGAGAGCAAAACAATTTCAATAAAGATGGCTGCGGCGAACACGGCAAGAATCATAAAGATTGTGACCGCTCCATCCCAGAACGAAATCTCTGTATTCTTCTCCATGAGAAAACCTCCGTTGAATCAAACCGCAATCGCGGTTAGTATTGTTCACGCGTCACTGTGACAGCAGTGACGAAGGGCAGGTGCGGCGCTTCCGTCCGCACGCTGCCCGATTTATTTTTCAAAATCCTTTCATACCTAATCTCCTTTCGTTGCATACTCACTACGCCATTTGAAACCCTGCGCGTAATAAATCATTCCCCTGTGCGTAAATTCGCGCGGCATTAGCCATTCCGTGTTCAGCGCGTCCAGCGCGAATTTCCATTCTTGCAAATCGCGCTTGTCGAGATGTCGTTCCGGGCAGGCGAGATAGGTGAGAAACTCGCTTCGTGCTGCATCCCATTCCACGCTCGCGCGAAAGCGGTTGATGAACTCATGCCGCTGCTTGGAGTTCGGCTGCTCGCGCGCCATGTGTTTCAACGCGACCGCAATGCGAATGAGGTCCTCATCGCTGTAGCATTTAGCAAGAGGTTTCATAACATCAACGTTGAATCAAATATGCCAACTTGCCGCTAATCACTGTGCGAGGTTTCTCGACACGCGTAGGCAACAATGTGCGAATGGTCTGGTCAAATTCACCATCGTCGCGGCAGAATGCGCAGCTATCGGCACATTTGAACCGATCCGGGTCATCCCGAATCAATTCGTACACTTCGTTCATTCCATCGGGGGACGCGTTGGGCTTTTGCATGAGCGTTGATTTCGCGTAACCGTGCGGTCTCTCAAATTCGTCTGCTTCCTCTGAATGCACCCAGTACGCCCACTGCAATGCGGTCATCAGGTTAACCCCCTCGCGCAAGAGTTCCAATGGGGCAGGGACGCGAAAGCCGGCGCGCGTTAACACGCGTTCCACGTGGATTTTTTCTTGATTCTTGATGCCGGCAGCAGCAACAGCAGCATCAATTGCGCGCGGCGCGTTTACTTGTTTCGCGCGCGTCTTGTTGTTGTTGCTGTTGGATTGTGGCTTTCGGATTGTGCTGTTCGGATTGTGAGATTCGGATTGTTCCTCTTCGCCTAGCGAAGCACCTACTTCGCTGAGCGAAGCATCGTCTTCGGTAGGCGAAGTCGTCACTTCGCTAGGCGAAGCACCGACTTCGCTGAGCGAAGTCGTATTTGATGCTGATGCGTCTTGACCGGGTTCTTGTGACCCATTCTCAAGGTCGAGTGGCATTTGACTGGGATGAATGACGACGGGCTTGTGCCGTCGGCTCTTCTTGAACCAATGTTGCAGCGGGTGCCATGTGTCGAGACGATGCGAAAGGGCAGTGACGAATTTTTTGTCTTTGTTCCACGCGAGCGCCGCGGCTCTGATGGCGGCGATGCGCTCCGGTGTGACTTCGTTCACTTCCAAAATGTAGTAATCGTTCGACGTGAATTGATTGCCACTTTCGATGTGGATGAGTTCGCACCAGACGAGCAAACAGTTGTAGTTGCGAATCGTGCTGGGACTGTAGCCCATATGTCCTTGAATCAGTTCGTAGCCCGGAAACGCGCGCTCGTCGGCTTTGTTCGACAATTTCACATACAGACTGTAGAGGTCATAGCCGACGTTAGTAAGAATCGGGCGCCACTGGTCTTGAATGAGATTGTCAATGCTGTACTGCCGCTTTTTGCGGCGGTCACGAACGACGATGTGCATAGGTTCGGGCATAGCTGCGGTCTCAATGCTTGTAATTTCGACGCTCCAGTTCGCGCTGCACTTCTTTGTCAATCAATGCTTTTTCCTGACCCAAGTGATAGGCAAAGGTGATGAGTAATTCGCGGAGTAATTCCTCGTTGAATATCCCGCGCCGGCGCAGCGATTCGCGAATGTCTTCGGCGATTTCATCTTTCGGGCGCGGGCGCTGTGGCTTGGGCATCTTGAACAATGTCCTGCTCGCGACTTCGCATCCGGTTCACGATGCGAACCATAGTCTTGAGGTTGGCGATTAGATCCGTTGCGATTTCGCGTTCGCCTTGTGCGAGCGCGGCGATACCGGACAACGTACGTGCATAGTCCAGCGACTCGGTGAGCATGGGACGCAGCTCTTCGATGTCGGAAATGACGCGTGTGGGTAAGGGAATTAGTTTTGCCATCGAGAACACTCGAGAAAACACTGCAAGCGTGTGCGAACTGTGATAGGTTGTGCCAAATGTTGGCAAATGAACGCGGTCCGCCCGCAGTGGCACAGCGCACATTTATTCGAGGCGTCGGTCTATGTCGGCTGATGAACTATCGTCCGATGTCGCGTTGCGAGACCTACTCGTTTTACCAGCCTGCCGGGATGACCGCGTTCAGTCCCAGCACAAACGCGATGAAAAAGGCAATGATGATGACGACGACAATGGTTTGCGCCCAACCGAATTTTTGCCCGTTGCTATATTTCGGAGTCACATCCATTCGTTCGACGAATGCGCGTTTGTTGGTTGCCACGTTGCACCTCGTTTTGAGAGTAGAGATTGGAGGCTAGAGACTAGAAATATCGAAACATGTCGTCTTCATCGCGTTCGATACGTTCATGGCGACGCGCAAGTTCTTGGTCGTCCATGACAAAGATTTCAATGTTCTCGAAATAGTCAGTCGAATCGCTGTGTATCTGTAAGCGCCATAGTCCCGTCAAAGGAAATTTGCACGCGTGCTGATTGAGCAGATGCGATTGCATTGCCTCGTCGGTTTCGGTGTGAAACTCGTTGCAGAGCAGGCAACTCAACTTGGTGAATTGGTTGCGCTCATCATCGCCTTGTGCCAAGAGCTGAAGGACATCGGCAATCTGTTTGTTTGTGGCAGCGTCGTTCATTCTGTTTTCCTTTCACAGCAAATTGTGCGCGTGTAAAAATTTTCCAAGTCGTTCGAGTTCGAGCTGTAAATCATCGCCGCCGTAAAAAATATGGCACGGCAGTCCCTGCGCTTCGAGCCACGCGATTTTGTTTTTCAATTTCTCTTCGCGCCCAAAGGTCACATGCTTGGCGCTCTCGGTGACCTCAATCGCCGCAACTGCCGTGCGGTCGCGATACAGCACAAAGTCCACCGCGCGCGGGTCAGCGGCGAGAATGACCTCGCGGACATAACTCACATCGAGCGCGAGCATGTGCAGCAGTGCGTCAATGACGATGCGCTCGTGATTGCTGGGATGACGCAAGCGATACTGGCGCGCCTTTTCGGTTTGCTCTGCCCACCATGTTTCGCCGCCAACCTTGTCGTAACCGGAGCGTCCCGCGCGCTGTAACGATTCGCGTTTGACGTGCGAACGCGCGTTGCGTTGAAAATCGGAATCGAATTGTGTCGCGCGTGTTTGTCCACCGCGTTTGCCGATGGCGCTCAAATGCGCGCGCACCGCGTCCAGATTGTCGTGAATGGCGCACTTGTCCCCGCGCACGATGACTTTGCACGGTCCGCGACTGCCAAGTTCACCGCAGCGCAATTTGCCGTTCAGCAGGAATCTCATTGCGTCGTCTCCTGCGCGCGTGTTGCACTCCACGCCGCGAGTTTCAGTGAGGTAAAGCGTTCGAGCAGGTCGGCGGGATTTTTGGAAAAATCGGAAACGTAAATTCCAATACTGTCGGCATACATCGAGTTGCGCGGCGCGCCTTCGGCGATGATGAATCCGAGTTCGTTCGCGGCTCGCAGCATGAGCGCGTGCTGGTCGGGTCTCACATTGCATACAAAGCCCTGCGGAAACTTTTGTTCGGGGGTGAGTTGGTCGTGCGGATTCATGCCGACATTGCTGATGTCTTGGCGGTGGGTGTGGGTCTTGTAACTCATAGTTGGATTTTCGCGTTTCGTTGCCCAATGCGCGCCGCGTCGAGTGGGTGTGCCGTCGCTGCGGATGCGCGCTTCGCGACGAAACCCCGCGCACACCCGACACAATGCCTCGCCGATAACCTCACGCTCGCCGCAGCCGGGACAGGGATGCTTGCGTTCCGCGCGGAGGGCGCTCATTCGTTCGCGCGCGCGTTCTCTATTCTCGGCGGCGGTTAGTTTGGTTCGCATCGGTGCGACGTTCCTTGTCGGCGACAACAATGTTCACGAGCGCGCTTTGCACGGCGTCGGCGTATTCTTGTTGGGTCCAAAAGCCGTCGCAGCGTTGTCCTTGCGCGTCGCACAGGACGCATCCGAGTTCGTCATGCGAACCCGGTAGATGTCCGCAGATGCAGGGTTCGAGTGTTGTGTTCTCCATGATTCATCCTTCGGGAATTTCTTTGACCGCCACCACGCGCAACGTGTGATTCGGGTTGCGCCGTGATT
>CALMZO010000287.1 GCA_937870825.1 uncultured Chloroflexota bacterium
CGCAAGATAGTAATCACACAGCGCGATTTCCATTGGGCAATTCGTCTTGACAAAAAACGTGCGCGCCGTTCGGAGCACGTGTAGTGCGGCAGAGGGGTTCATCCGCGCGAGCGTGTGTCCCATTTCGCGCCGCACGCGCATCGCGCCGTGTTTTGCGCGCTGCGTAACGTAAACTTCGTGTACGCGCGTGAAAAGGTCGAGCGCGTCTTGATACATGCCGCGTTCACGGAGGGTGCGCGCGCGAATCCAGTCTGCCCTCGCCTGTAATTCCCCTCCCGTTGGAAGATCCATTTTCTGCGCGAGTTCCAAATGATTCTCTGCCGTTTCCAAATTTCCAAGATATGTTTCCGCCCACGCCGCTTCGAGCCACACACGCGCGGCGTTTTCCATATCGCCGAGTTTTTCAAAACGCCGCGCCGCGTCCGCGCACAACTGGACAGCTTGATAAAATTCGCCGCAGACGTTCAAGGCGCGGATGAGCGCGAGGTCAGCGGTGGCGCGCAGGTGGGGCTCGCTCGCATGTTTGGCAATGGCGTGCAGCACACGCGCAAGCGCCAAACCCAACGCGGGGTCGTGGTCAAGATGTGAATTCAGTTCATCCCAAAGAGAGGGCGGGATGTCGCGAAGATTTTCTGTGCGAACGATGCTGTCGAGGTCAAACTTTTTTGGCGTGCGTTTTTGGCGCGCGTTTTGGCGCACGAGGTGTCGAACGAGCTGGCGGATGCGGGCGAGGTCGCGCATGAGCAGGAAATTCGAGCGTGATGGAAATCGGAGAATCGGTTATGGCGATTTTGTTGAAGATGCTTTCCCCCCGCGAGAATTTGCGCTCGAGATGAATATCTCCCCAATCCAAAGTCGCGAGCGCCCTTCGCACAATAGAAGGAGGCGCAACGAGTTCCACGCGAACATTTGCATGATTCTTTATCGCAGCAGGGGAATGCCAAGCTTGCACAAGAAGCGGATGCTTGTCAAGCGTCACTTGGGCGCTGAACAAAAGCGATTCTTGAATCGGTGATGCTCCACGCATCACGAATGATTGCGTCGCCTGATTTGTACGAGGAGAAGGGATGAGGAATTGGACATTTCCGAACGCGCGCCCGGCTACTGGCGTTTGAATGATTCGCAGTGCCGGGATCTGCGTTTGAGAAATATCTTTTGTAGCGAGTATCGGTAAATTCAGCGCGCGCGGCTGTGGTACAAAGATTTCCGGAGCGGATTTGAGCCGATTGTACATTGCGCTGCATTGTTGACAGGTTTGAAGATGCTTAAGAATGAGAGGATAAGTTTCTTGTGCGTTCTCGCCACTCGCTTCAATGGAAAGATAACTGGGCAATACTTCTTGTACCTCCTCATGCGTCATGAGTTGAGCGCGCGACGGCTGTGCGCGCATGGCAACATAGAGGTCAACGAGCCGATTTTCAAATTCGCGCGCAGACAAATTTTCGCGGAGTTTGGTGCTGCTTACGTTTTGCTCGATTCGCTTTTCTTTATTCTTGGAACCCATCACATTTTCCTGAAATTGAATGTCTTGGTTGTACTAATGCTGGCGGCGGCGTTTTTCTGACAAGGGCTTTCCCAGCAATATCGAATTTAAGCGTTTGAGACCGCGATGCCGCCGTGTTTGAATGTTTGTAGTGGATGTATTCAATTTGCGCGCAATTTCCTCGTCGGTTAATTGCTCAAAAAAGAACAGTTCAATAACAATACGCAAGGTGGGTTGAAGTTGTTCCAGCGCGCCCCACAACAGTTCGTGGTCTTGCGCCATTTGAACAAATTTGTGAGCGAGTGGATCCGCAAACTGTTTTTCTATTCCCCTTCCCCCTGAATCTGCAAGAATCAACAATTCTTCGAAAGACTCTGGTTGATGATCCATTACATCTTTATCCGCGCGCGCTCTCCCGTAGATCACGCGATGGAGAATTGTTAGCGCCCATGGCTCGAATGGCACATCGAAGGGATATTCGGCTTTGAGCATCAACTCCATTGCTTGTTGCGCAAAATCTTCAGCGGTAAAGCCGCGCAAGGATCGTCCGCGTCCAATCCATTTCTCGCCCGCGCGCGTGTAGCGTTCACACAATTGTTTCCAAGTCGCGTTATCGTGTTGAATCAAGCGCTTCCAATTCGGCGCTTCTTCGACCCACGTCGCAATGACTCGATCAATATAGAGTGTAGGCGTCAACCGCGCCCGCGATTTATCATTCTTCCTGAAGCGAGCGTAACGTCCCGAGGTTCTGTTCTCGCGAATAATCTGCGCAATCTCACGCACACTTATTGCGAGTGAATAATTCAACTGGACGTGCGATTGCGAGACAAAACGAACCAGCCGCCGACGAACAAGCGGTGCGAGGTTTGCCGGAAATGAGGACATGGAAGCACCTCAGGCAGAAAAATATTCTTAAATCGGATGAAAGAAAAAGCCGTTCACGCGCGTCATCTGATATAGAGATGTACAACTCCCCTGTTTGACTCAACACGCAATAGATTAGCGAAACTATGCAATCGTGTCAACCGATAGAGTTGCACTTGATGTTGTACGCGATGTAAACCTTTTCATAACCTATTGAAAACCTCTGTCTGCTATAGTGATTCAATCCCCAATCCTCTCTTGGAGGCAGTCATGCCGAACGCCATTGATATCAATACCCCCGAATTTGTCGAACTCGTCGCAGACGCGCTTGAGAATTTGTATGAATTAGGACGGCTCGGCAAGCATGAACTGGCAGACCTCTGCTGTGTCGAACACAGCATTCCAAAAGACAAAAAAATCCTAACATACTTGGATCGCGGACGCGCGCTCCAAGAGCTATTGCTCTCTGCATTGAGCGAATTGCAACAGCTCGATCAAGGGAACGAGTCATCAGAAGCGCGTCTCTACCCGGTGCTGCAGAAAGAATATGTCGAGCGTGTAAAAAATAAGAGAGCAGCAAAATTGCTGGGGCTGAGTGAAAGCACATTCTACCGAACACGTCGCGAAGCCGTCAGCTACGTAGCAGAAATCGTTGCTGACATCGAACGCTCGACGCGCCGCGCACAAAGAAGATAAAAGCCTTCTGGCAGTATCGCGACAGTAAATTGACACTCTTTTAGGGCGATTGTGCGCGAAGATATGGCTTATGCTGGATGTACATCTCGTAAGAGTTTGACAATTCAACATTATGGCGAAATCTGTCGCGCCAAAGATAATCAAACTGGGCGCGCACTCTTGCTTGGAAGGAGCGGGTACCCTCATGGAGCCAGAGACCATTAATTCTACTGATCTACGAACCAAAACGCGGGACCTGATGGAGCGAGTCAAGTTCAATCGCGAAGCCTTTATCATAGAGACATTCGGGAGGCCAATGGCAGTGCTGATTAGCCTTCAAGATTTCGAGCTCATTCAAAACACTCTGAAACAAGCGGGAGTTGCGAATATGCGCCGAGAATGGACAGCAGAAAACTCTGACAAATCAATGAAGCGAAAGAAAGGAGCCTTTGCGAAAACACGGGGCTCCGGATGATAGCAGAGGGATTTGGTTTTGCTGAGATGAAGATGGACTAGCAGTTTTATAGTCGGAGCCATTTCATGGGTAGCGATGAATTCTTTCAATTCCTGGAAATTATCTTTCACATTCTGATGCAGAATGCTGCGGATGAACGAAAAGCGCGTACCGAAATCTGGCGTCGGTACACTGCTTATCGAGTCAAGGCATTGAATAAGTCTGAGCCAGAAAAATGCTTTGTAGCTGGTATCAATTTATTCACTCTTGGAGATTTCGAAAATGCGATCATAGCATTACAAGATGCTGTTAGATACTTGGAAAAGCGCAAGTCAATTTATACCGGAAAGAGAGGATGGAGCACGGATGAATTTGAAAGGACTTTTTTTCGCTACTGTGAATATCTGGTTCTTGCTTACTTGACACCATTGCGTCAGGATCCCGGTAAGTGGAAAAGGAAAATCGAACGCAAGGATATTGATCAGTTGATTGATCTTTT
>CALMZO010000288.1 GCA_937870825.1 uncultured Chloroflexota bacterium
CTAGATTTGACGGAATTTCACGAACGTTTCCTGAATGAGGATGGTTCGCCGCAGGTGTTGAACGTGTGGCTGAATCCACCTTCGTCTGCCATTCGCGAGCGCCTAAAGGATTTGCCAGATACCGAAGTGCGCGGGTTTCAGCGCGTTGGCTTGCACATCGGATTCACGCCCGAGGAAACTACACGCTTGTTCGAGCAGGATGATTTGTTCGGCGCGTGGCTCATCGAACGCGTGATGGAAAAAGTGCGTGAGTACGGCGACGGACGCAAAAAAAAATCCACCTTGAACTGAAAGCTTGGGGACAGAACCCGAAAAAGCATCCGCTGCCGCGTGAAATCGAACCGCTGTATTTCGCGCGGCTGGTCAACCAAACACTGCGCACACACTATACGGTTGCAGAAATGCGCGAACTCTTGCAGGACGACGTGGGGAGCGCAGATGTGGAGATGGCGATAGAACTGCGCAGTGTGTTACTCGACCGTTTTAATCGCGCGTTGCAACGTCCTGACGCGAAAAAATTTCCAGAGGGCGCACTACTGTCGGAAGTGGTGAATCAGTTATTGTGAGTTTCGCTCGCGTTGGCTTTCGTTCAGTTGATTTATTTTGATTTCGATGCGCGCAAGAGTTGATTGCTCTTCAGTCACACGCTGATGGATTTCCAAGACTGCGGAGATGAGGTCAGCAAAAGCCAATAGGAGCAGAGAAGCAAAGAAGAGTTGGAAAAGCTGTGACAAGCCCGCAAGTAAATCAATTCGTGTGATTTGGATGATAAACCAGAACAACGCAATGAGAGTTATGACGACCCCCAACGCGCCCAACCACAAGCAAACACGTGAAACAAACGCGAGCATTTTATATTGTTTCATGATTCCTCCTTTTCCGCGAGTGTAATGGAAGTAAAAGAGAATTGCAATGCCATCCGTTCTTGAGGTCATTCTAAAAGCGCGCGACGAATTGTCTCCCTCTCTACGAGGAGCAACCAATTCACTTGACGCGTTCATCAACAAAGCATCTAGCGGCGGACGAAAAGCCGCAGCAGCGTTTGGGGAACTCGCGAACGCAGTAGACAAAGGAAGCACAGCCGCCCGCGTGGGGCTTGGTGGAATATCGCAGCTTGCAGGTGGAGCCGAAACCGAATTAGGAAGTCTCGCATCCAAAGCCGCGCAAACTGCCGACGCAATTGGCGACACAGTTAGCTCCATCAAAAATCTTGGCGCTGCTGGGTTTGGGCTTGCCGGTGTCTCGTTGATTATCGCCGAGTGGGGCGCGGTTGCAGAGCGAACGCGACAGAGGCTTGACTCGGTGGCAGAACCTTTTGACAAGATCGCCGAAAAGATTCGCGCAATGGACCAAGTATCGGCGACGGATAATCTCGCTGCGTCTATTGGCAAGACGGCGAAAGAATTCGACGCGCTGTTGCAATCGAGCCGCACCGCACGCGAAGAGGTCTTGCGCTATATCGAGGCGGAAAAAGAGATTGCGATACTGCGCGAAAAGTCCGCAATCGTTGCCCAGTCCCAAGCAGATACCTATGGGTTGCTGAATCGCGCGGCGTCCGAAGGGTTGCGCTTTGATGACATCAAGACGTTTTACGACGGTTTGATAACCGCGCTGCAAAATGGCGTTGGCGTCACGGGCAATTTCTCCGGAGTACTGGCAGACCTGGAAGGAAAACAACGCACAGCAGCCGCAGCAGCAGGTGAACATGCAAACGCGCTCTTGGGTCTTGCATCAGCCGCGGGCGAAGCAGGACGAGAATTACAGAAATTAGGCGGCGAAGCCGGTGCGTCGGTTGGAAAGACGGGGCAGGAAATCCGCATTGCGGGCATTCACGCCGAGCGGTCCAAGCACAACGTTCACGATTTGCGCGCGGGGCTCGTCGAGTTTGGGAATACGACTCAAGTTGTCACACAGGGCGTTTCGCAATGGAACGCCAACATGCGGATGATGGATTCGGCGAGCAACATCGGTAGCGCCGCGATGAGTCGTGCTGCTGCAGCCGCTCAAGCCGCCGCGCAACAATTCAAGTCACTCGTTGAAAGCGCGCTCACACCAACTGCTGCCGACCCGAGCATGGGCAACGCGTGGGACGAAGCGCGGAAACGCTTCGAAGCGTTCGCGAGTGGTACCGACACCTCTGCTTACGGCGAAGATTTCAAGAAAATGTTCGACTCGCTCGGCATGAGTGCTGCCGAAGCCGCGCGCAAATTCAAAGACTTTTCCCTCTTTGCCAATCCAGAAATGCTCAAAAAGGGTCTCATAGACTTTGCGCCCATCGTCGCGGATGTCGAGCAGCAGTTACTCTCGATGGCGGGCAAAGCCAACGTAACTGCCGCCGCGATGAAAGAAGTGTGGAAAAATCTCTCACCCGAAGCGAAAGCCGCGCTCGCGGCGCAAGGCATTGACAGCAGCACCGAAGCGATTCAGGCAATGCTCGACCCAGCGGGGAAAGCGCAAAAGGAAGTGAGCGCACTAAGCAGCGCGATTGGCGGCATTCCCACGAGCGTGACTACCGTTTTTGCAATTCTGAAAAATGACACGTTCGACACGGACTTGAAAGATATTCTCGATGCGGTAGCAAAAATTCCGACGTCAATCGAAATCGCCGTCTCGCTCCAAAACGGTATCCCGACAACAGATAACTCAGCCGGCGGCAGCCAGACACAAACCGGCGGAGTGAACGCGCAGGGGCTGGCGACGGGCGGTTATGCGGCTGGCGGCTTGTACGTTCTGGGCGAAGAGGGGCGCGAATACGTTCTGCCGCATCGCATGGTGAAATACATCGAGGGCATTCTCGGCGGACGCATCCGCAGCCCAGACCAAATCATTGACCTCATCGGCAAAATCAACAGCGGCGCGCTCCAAGTTCCGGCACAAGCGCAGAATTGGTTCAAAAACATCCAGATTCGCGACACCGCCGTCGTCGGGCTGGCGGATGTGGGAGCGAGCGCCGGAGGCGGCGCGAGTGCGGGCGCGGGGGGAATGGGCGGAGACCCGCGCATTTTGCAAACTCTGCAAAGCATGGACGCAACTCTCAAAGTGATTGCAACCCTTCTGTCCAATGGAAGCGGTCCAGCCCTTTCGTCCGGACAACTGCCTGCGAACTGGAGAGACTTGCTCGGTCAACTCTCGCCCGAGCTGTCGCGTTCATTCGGTCGGCGCATCATGGTGCGCTCGGCGCTGCGCAAGGAAGACATGCTGGTGCGCTACGGCGGCGAGGAATTCCTGGTGATGCTGCCGGACGTGCCCGGCCCGGGCGCCGTGGTGGTGGCCGGGCGCATCCGCCGCTACGTGGCCAACGAGCCCATCGAGGTCGGCGGCGAGAAGTTCGCCGTCACGGTGAGCCTGGGCGTGGCCGCGCGCCTGGACGAGGGGCCGGAAAGCATCGACACGCTGCTCGGCCGCGCCGACTCGGCGCTCGCGCTCGCCAAGGAGCGCGGCCGCAACCGCGTTGTCGCCCTCTCGCTGGGACGCTCGATCGCCGCGTAGAATCAATGGAGCCGGGCTCCATTGAAGCTGTTCGCTATCGCCTGATTGACTTCAATGGAGTCCGCCCC
>CALMZO010000289.1 GCA_937870825.1 uncultured Chloroflexota bacterium
GGACGCTGATGGCGCTCGCGCACGCGCCGACCGCCTCGAAGAGCGCCTCCCGCTCCTCGACCGACACCTGCTTCGAGTCGTTCAGCTGCGCGAGCGGGCGGACGCGCGCACCCCGCAGCGCCCCGTAGTCGAGCAGGACTCCGGCGACGACGAGCGGGCCCGCGAGCGAGCCGCGGCCGGCCTCGTCCGTCCCCGCGACGAAGCGCACTCCGAGCTTGCGATCGAATCCGAGGAGCCGCTGGCCGCTCGAGCGAGGCACGCGGCCGAGACTAGCGACTACCCCTGCCGGAGCTCGCGGACGCGCGCCTTCTTCCCCACTCTCTTGCGCAAGTAGTAGAGCTTGGCGCGCCGGACGTCGCCGATCGCGGCGACCTCGAGCTTCTCGATCTTCGGCGAGTGGAGCGGGAACGTCCGCTCGACGCCGACCCCGAACGACTGCTTGCGCACCGTGAAGGTCTCCCGAAAGCCGGAGCCCTGGCGCTTGATGCAGATGCCCTCGAAGACCTGGATCCGCTGCCGGTTCCCCTCGATGACCTTGAAGTGCACGCGCAGGGTGTCCCCCGCCTTGAACTGCGGGAGGTCCGTGCGCAGGTTGCGCTGCTCGAGGCTCTCGATCGTCGTGTTCATGAGAGAGGACGCCCTCGAAAGGGCCGCGGCATGTTACCGGAACGAGATCCGGTGAGGAGGCCAGTAGGTCATGAAGACCTTGCCGATGAGGTTCTCGCGCGGCACGCCTCCCCAGACGCGGGAGTCGCACGACGAGGAGCGGTTGTCGCCCATCACGAAGTACTGGCCCTCCGGGACGCGGAAGGTCTCCTCCGGGCCGATGTCGCGCCGGTCGTTCTCGATGTACGGCTCCTCGAGCCGCTTCCCGTCGATGTAGACGTCCGCCGCGCCCAATTGCGCTTGCTGCGCTGGCAGACGATTGCGGATGTGGGTGTAGAAGGGAACCGGAGCAGCGCGGACAAGAGTGGGATGGACATGCATGGGATAATGAAAAACTTGGCGGAGGCGGGGCGACATATAGATTCTGCCGCGTTCAGCATCGCAAGCGCAGATTCCGGGCTCAAACTCGCACAAGGCGCATTAGGGAAAGCGGAACAGGAGCTAACAAATCCTTATCGCGACATTATCGAACCACTCGAGCTCGAGTTGAACATCCGTCTCGCCGCAGCGAACAATCATTACACAGAAGCAAAAGAGAAATGGCAAGAACTTGGAGATATCGCGCGGGCAAAAAACGCGGGTTGGGCAGAAAGTTTGCGCGCGGATTTAAGAGACTTTGACCACTGGCTTGAGACGGATGCCAAAAACGCAGAGGAAGCGCGACGGATCGAAAAAAGTCTGCTTTTAGCGAAAGAGACTTTTGCCGCAGTGATATGATTCTCGAGAGAGAGCGGAGGATGTGATGTTAAAAAGAGAGCCACAGCTCGTTGATGGAAATGCCCTCGATACGGCGCGTCAGGCAAATCGTGAATCAACCTTAAGGGTAGGTGAAACGCCAGAATTAAAAGCCCGCGCAGATTTTCTCGAATGGCTGAGCGACATCAACGCGCGCGTTTCCAGCGGCGACTATCTCGGCGCGTTTCAAGAGCTGCGTGAGCCAAAACTGGATTCCTCCATCGTTGGTCAAGAAGTGAACCGTGTCTACGCGCGTTGGCAGCGCGCCGCGTTTGTGCGCGCAAAAAAATATGCGGACACAGAATGGGCATGGCCCAATCAACTCTATGAAGCACAAGCCCTGATTCAAAACTTGGCAGTTTGGAATTTGCCAGATGAGATTTCAGAGCAAGAAGTTTCCACACTCAAGGCCAAATTAAAAAAATGGGAAACCAATCTCAGTGAAACTTGCACAGCGCTTGGCATATTAAATAACTCGTTCACACACTTAGTCAACCCTGATGATTTGGAGAACGAGGCGCACGACAAGGCACTCGAAAGGTTGATGAGTGAGGGATATAAATTTCAAGTCATCAAACTCGAACCTAGCACACCAGCAGAACAAATTGCTCAATTCGATATTCGCGCGCTATACAACACGCGTCGCTATCTCCAATTAATTCATCAATTAAGAAAAGCAGACGGCGAACTGCAAAATCTTGTTGACCAACTTGGCAAAAAACCAACCGAACTAAAAGACAAGAGGAAAGAGTTAATCGAGTCCTTTCAAGACGTACAGACCGCCAATCAAGAATTTGCACAAATTGCACAACAACTTGGCGAAACAAATTTCAAGTTTGACTTGGACGCACTCCAAGAGTTGAGTGAAAAATTACCTGACGCTACCTCAGAGGCAGAAAACGTTACGAGCCAGCTTGTAAAACTCCAGACGACGCTGAATGAGCTCGTTCCACCGCATGGGGGTGAGAGCCGTCTCCCCGTTGATGCATTTCGACTCGCGTTGCGTGATGTGAATGCCCTTCTCGAAAAGATAAATGATGAGATTGGAAAACTCTCAATCGAAACGAAGGATTTACAAAGGGTCCAAGATGAGGCCCGAAAAGCCCAAGACCCCGAATTGGCTAGAACACTAAAGACTCAAAGGGAGGAGATACAAAAAAATCTGCTTTGGCAAAAAGTAGAGGCAGGCAAAAGACAGATTCGACGCTTGGACTATGAAGGTCAGGCCAACGCCGAACAAAACCTGAGGAGTGCTGAAGAATTATGTGGAACTCTAAATCTCTTGTCGAATGCTTTGCCCGTTTCCGACTTGAGAAAGGATATTGACTGGTTCAAGAACGTCACGGAGAAAAATCTCCTGAGCCAATTCAAGTATGCGTGGGAAGGGGATCAAATTGATGTCGCGCGCCAACATCTGGCTCAGCTCAAACTGAAGAAACAAGATGAAAGAGGTATCCTGACCGAGTTGCTTGAAGCCAAGTCAACGGTTCTAGCGAGTCAACTCACTCCCGCGCTAGAAGAGCGGTTGGCAGGTGTGGAAAGTAGATTGAGCGATTTACAAAAAATCGTTTCAGAAATTATCAAAGAGCACGCGGGTCAAGCACATCTTGAACACAGCAAGCGCATCACTCAAGTATCTGAAAAACTTGGAGTATCTGTTGCCAATCTAAAGGCACCAAAGGCAAATGAGACTCTCAAGTCAACCTTAAAGGAATGTAATAATTTACTTGAGTTGTACCAACAGCACCCAAACCTGCCTGAATGGAAACAGTTAAAAGATGCTCTTCAAAACATTTACCAATCTCTCTGCAAGTCAAAATGGTCTCAGAACTTGGAAAACCTCGTACTCGCTAAACTCATTTACGACAGATATAGCAATCCGAACGCGCCGCCAGCGACGACATGACGGGAGTAAAAATGGTAGCACAAAACCCTCCACCTGCTGAATCAAAAAATGGGGCGACAGAATCACCTGAAGCCACAATTCAAGACATCGCTAATAAGTTGCGTCAGATGCCACGCAACAAGCCACTCGACCCTGATAGTTTGGGAAAGGATCTTGCGCGTCTTTCTCAATACAAAGAGATTCCTACGCCCAAACTTGCAAACGACTTGGCGGTTGCATTTAGAAACTCCTCTGACCAAAAATCTTTGATCGAACGAGTTACCTCTAACTTGTTGCTTACTGTAATTGTGAGCGCTCTGGGTGTTGCACTCGTCATCGCTATGATTGCGGTGATAGTCATGACTTTACCGCCACCTATCCCCCCGCCAGTTCCTCCACCAACTGAAATAAGCATCAAACCTTCTGAAATCATCTTTGAAACCAAACCGACTGATTTAGTTGCCGACGGCATATCAAAAGCCGACATTCGCGTCTTTGTATTGGACCAAAATAAAAAACCTGTTTCCGATGGTGTCCCTGTTCAATTTAGAGTGGACCATACGGATTTAGGATCAGTCGAACCAAGTGACGCCAAGACCCAAGATGGACGCGGGCGCGCGCAAACAACATTTACCGCAAAGCAAATGGAAGGCGACGTCCAAGTTATTGCCACAATCGGAGATAACATTCGAAATTCGATAACCATTCATTTGACTAAACCTCAACAAGAGCAACCAGTCTTGACCATTGCCCTAAGTGCAGACCCTAATCATGCAGTTCCTGCTGGCAACAACGTAACGCTTATTTTTTCGGTAAAGAACAATGCCACCGTTCCTGCAGCAAATGTATCGCTTGCAACAGAAATTCCAGCGGGCACAACGTTTGTGGGAGCGCAAGATGGTGTGACGCCGAATCCACAAAACCAAATCGTTTGGCAGCTCGGCAGGATTCGGCAGGGCGAGGAGCGCAAACGAACACTCACGGTCAATATTCCCCAAAATCCAGATACTGCGCCCATCAAATTATCTGATTATATGCTTTATGATGGCAACGGAGTGGCTATTAAGACCGAAGGCAAAATTCAGTTGTCAATCCCTGTGCAACAAGCCGAAGTTTCTAGCGCGCCAGCAAGCATCGAAATCTCGTCACTCAACCCCAACACTTTACCCGCTGATGAAAAATCAACGGCAACTATTATTGTGACGGTGAGAGATTCCAAAGGCAATCCAGTCAAAGACCCCGCAACCGTTCAATTTACGCTGCAACCAAAAGATGTCGGAAGAATCGAACCAAATCCTGCCTTGACGCTGGATGGACAAGCGACTGTAACTTTTACCTCTGGTAACAACCCAGTGCCTGTCAAAATTGTCGCGTCAGTGGGTTCAATAACAAAAGATGTTTCTATCACGCTTACAGCTCCTTCTCGAACAGCCAATCTTAAACAAGTCTATCATTTAATCACAGAACCATCGTATGCAGACAACAAATTGGTTATCTTCCAAATGCCGGTTGGTACCCCATTAGAGCTACTTGGCGAGCCGTCCGATGATTGGCAAAAAGTGGCGGTAAGGGTGTGGGTAGAGCGGAATATGGTCATTCAGAACGCACAAGGACAAACAGTCTTTGCAGGCGATGTAAAATTCAAGACCGTTTTGTTGGGGAATAACCCTGAAGACACAAGTGACCTACTGAACAGGAATGGCACTCGTCAATTATATTCTGCCGCGCCAAACTATCCCGTTCAAATTATTGACGAGTCAAATTCTACCTATTTTCGAATCCGAATCGAAGGATGGACTCAAGCAAATAAGTTCTGAGCCAGAATCACCCACGGGTGTCACTCTCGCACAGCAAAGGAGTCTCCACATGTCCCAAGCCATAGCCAATCCCGACGACATGGAACGTTTTGCGCGTGAATTGAAACAATTTAATTCCGTGCTTGCCGATTCCATGTCTCGGTTACAAGGACAGTTTTCTGGTCTCGGCGAAACGTGGCGCGACCAAGAGCATCAGAAATTCGCGCAAGAGTTCGAACAGACCATGCGCGTGCTGCATCAATTTCGCCGTTCCTCCGACCAGCAAATTCCCTTTCTCTTGCGTAAAGCCGCGCGCATTCGCGAGTATTTGGGTCAACGGTAAGACAGCAGATGGCAGATAGCGAATCGCTTATGGCAATTTGCTATCTGCGAAACGCGATTCGCGAAACTCTATGAGCGCGGCAAACATTCACAACATCCAAGTGCTGGCTGACTTGAAAGCCGCGCTCGCGCGCTTCAAGAGTGACGCACTTGAACCGATTCACGCTGCGCAACAAGAAATCCAGCGCGCGCAGCAATGGCTCGCCGACCGCGAAAAGCATTGGCAGCGCGAGGTGCAGCGATGTGAACAAGAAGTACAACGAGCGCAAGCCGCGCTCTCACGTTGTCAAGCATCCGGCTATCGCGACAAAGAAGGACGCTATCATGAACCCGATTGCAGCGCGCAAGAACGGACCGTCGCGCAAGCAAACTATCAACTATCCCAGAGCAAAGCCGAATTGCAAAACGTCCAACGTTGGGCGCGCGCCGTCGAACAAGCCGCCGCCGAATTTCAACGCGAGGCACAGCGTTTGACAAACATGTTGAACAGTGACGTGGTTAAAGCATCAGCATTGCTCGAAAACAAAATCAGCGTTTTGCAATCGTACATCGTGATGGGTGCGCCACCAGCACACTCAAGTTCGATCTCGGAAACTTTTTCTTCGCCTGCGCGGCGTTTTTCTCTTCCTGGACTTCTTCGCGGATGATGTCGTTGCACAGCTCGACGCACTCGTCGCACACGAACACCGAAGGTCCGGCGATCAGCTTGCGCACCTCGTGTTGGCTCTTGCCGCAGAACGAGCAGTACAACAGCTTCTCGCCCTTACCGTCGCCCCGACCGCCGTGATTATCGTCCGCCATCTCAGAACCTCGTCAACGCCTTACGCGCAAAAGATGCCGGGTCTGCCGACATTATGCAAGCGCCACCTAATAAACCTATAGCACACCTGTCGCCAGGTTCACCCACTCTATGTGCGCTTTTCGATGACCTTGTCGATCAGGCCGAACTGCTGGGCCTCGGCGCCATCCATAAAATAGTCGCGGTCGGTGTCGTTCTCGATCTGATCCAAGGTGCGCCCCGTATGTTTGACCAGGATCTGATTTAGCCGTTCGCGCACGCGCAGAATCTCGCGCGCATGGATCTCGATGTCGGTGGCCTGGCCCTGAAACCCGCCGAGCGGCTGATGCACCATCATGCGCGCGTGCGGCAGGGCGAAACGCTTGCCCTTGGCGCCGCCGGCGAGCAGCAGCGCACCCATGCTGGCCGCCTGGCCGATGCACACGGTGCTGACGTCCGGCTTGATGAATTGCATGGTGTCGTAGATCGCCAGTCCGGCGTTCACCGCACCGCCGGGCGAGTTTATATATAGATGGATGTCCTTGTCCGGGTTCTCCGACTCCAAAAACAACAACTGGGCGACCACCAGATTCGCCATGTGGTCCTCGACCGGCCCCACCAGGAACACCACGCGCTCTTTCAGCATGCGCGAGTAGATGTCGTAGGCGCGTTCGCCGCGGCCGGTGGTCTCGATCACCATGGGAACCAAGCCCAAGGCCTGGGTCCCGAGGGCACCGTCTTGTGTGTAATCCGTCATCGTCATACCTCGACCATATGTATCGACTGTCATTGAATCCCGCTCTCCTGGCTCAACAATTCCTGAAACCCGAGCGCGCGGTCCTGGACCTGCGCGCCGGCGAGCAGCTCTTCCACGATGCGCTCTTCGAGCACCAGCGACTCCACTTCACCCAGACGCTCGGGGCTCGCGTAATACCACTCGATGAATTTCTGCGGCGCGTCGTAGTCCGCCGCCATCTCCTCGATACGGGCGCGCACCTTCGCCGCGTCCGGACGCATGCCGCGCACGCGCACGATCTCGGCCAAGATGAGGCCCAACGCCACGCGCGTCCGCGCCCGCGCCTGTAGCTGCGCCGGCTCGACCGCGCCGCCCTGTCCGCCGGCGTTCAGCTGATGCAG
>CALMZO010000290.1 GCA_937870825.1 uncultured Chloroflexota bacterium
CGCCAGAGGATGCCCGCGCTTGGTTTGCTCATTGTGGCTATCTCATCCCTTGAATCATTTAGGAATCCGTTCTAATCGAGCCGGTGACCTGCTCGCCCAGCATTAACGGCGCAATCAGAAAAGACTGCGGGGTTTTTCCAACTGACAAGTGCGCGCCCCACGCGGCAAGCTGCGCGTGCGCGTTTTCATTCAACAACAACGGCTGTCGCGTGCGAATCAGCTCTTGCGCCAGTCCGCTTAACGGCGTGGGCTGACGCCGCAAGCGTTTATCCCGTTCCACAAAATACGGATAATGTACTGTGTTTGTCGAGTAATCATACGCGGCTATGGCAATCACCTGCGCGTCAAAAATTTCGCGCAGCGGGGCGCCAACCAAATCATAAATTGCTTCACGGTCGAGCTGTGACGCCAACGCACGGCTGATGGTATTGACGGTGAATTGTTCGTTGACGCGTTGTTCCGTTTCCTGCAACAGGCGCCGTGTTTCATCAAACAGCCGCGCGTTTTCAATCGCGACGGCGGCTTGGGCGGCGAATGCCTGCGCGAGCCGCGCGTGTTCAGGGGTATAGAAATTTTCTGTGAACTTGTCGAGCGTCAACATCCCAATCATGCGTTCGCCAAACAAAAGCGGTACGCCCATCCAACCGCGCACGCGTCCGCGTCCGTGTGTTTCCTCTGTAAAGTGTTTGAATCGCGCGGACACATCGCCGATGATGATGGGCGCGCGCGAATTCACCACTTCGCCTGCGGGGTCATCCTCGCCGCGCCAATCAAAACGTGTGCCGAGCAGTTCATCCAAGTTCGGAAAACCGTGTCCGCCGACAATCACCATGTCATTGCCTTCCAGCTGCTGCACCGAACAGCTGTCATATGGCACAACTTTGCGGAGTTCCGTCAGAATCAATTCAAACACTTCGCGCAAACTCAACGTGCTGCCGAGCGCCTGCGTCGCTGCTCGCAAGGTTTCCGCTTGTTCGCGCGCCGCGCGTTCCGTTTCAAACAAACGCGCGTTTTCAATCGCAATCGCGGCTTCTGCCGCAAACGCCAACGCGAGTTCTGCCAATTCCGCATCGTAGAAATCGGCTTCAAATTTATCGAGCGTGATGACGCCAATCACGCGGTCACCGTACAAAAGCGGCGCGCCAATCCAGCCCCGAATTTTTCCGCCGCCGTGAATTTGCGCGAGAAAATGCGGATGCTGCGAAACATCGCCGTACACTTGCGGGCGTTTTGTTCGCAGAACCTGTACACCGGGATTCGTTTCGTCGTCCAAATCAAAACCCACGCCCAACAGCGCATCTAAATTTTCAAAGCCGCGCCCGCCGACAATCACCAAACGATTGTTTTGAATCACCTGAATCGAAGAGCTGTCGTACGGCACCACCTTTTGCAGTTCGCGCAAAATCACTTCAAACACTTGCTGCAAATTCAGCGTTTGGCTTAATGCTTGCGTGACGGCTTGCAGTGTTTCCGCGCGCGTGCGCGCTGTCTCCAATTCCGCGACGCGTTTTTGTAACGCGCGCAGTTCGTCAAGCAACTGCGCGTTGGTTTTGTGTTCCTCGTTCATGTCAGTTTTTCTTTCTCATCAAACATCAGCATAGCATCGAACGCGCCCGCGTCGCGCGTCACATTCGTTTCCGCGCGCGTTTCATTCCACTCATATTTCTCTACTTGCGTTCCATTCTGAATCTCGACTCGCGCGTTGATTCCTTGCCGCGCGCCCTCCGGTGTGAAACGCATTCCCCACAGTTTCACAGTACGCGCAGGTGAAGCATCTACGCGCACGCGCAGCGCGCGCAGTCCCTGCCATAAAAATTCGTGACGCGTCGCGTGAAAATTTTCCGCGCGCGTCGCGTATTCCAATTCTACCTGCGCGCGCGCGGCGTGTCCATTTTCCACAATCGCAATTCGCGACACACGCGCAGTACGTTCCTCTTTTTCTACAAGCAGCACGAGACGCGCCGCGAACGCGCCGCGCTGCAACATCATCAACGTAACAACAAGCGTTGCAATGCCAACCGCAAGAATCAACACGCGCGCGAGCGAGTCTTGAAAAATAAAAAAACCATACACAAAAATAATTCCGACAAAAAGAAAATACACCGCGCCCAACAAAAAAAGGTTGCCGAAAAAAAGAGGCGTGCCGCGCGGAACAAATTCCCCTTTGCGCCGCGTCGCGGCAAACAACAGAACCGGAAAGATGCCGCTCAACAACGGCAGCGCGAACGCGCCGAGAACGCCGAGCAAACTCGCGAACGAACCCGCGCCCGTGAACGCCAACCATTCCGCGAGCGCGAAAACGCCAAACATTGGCAGAATGGAAATCAAAAAACGCGCCCGCGGGTTTGAAAACAAGGAACCAGCGCGCGGCGCAGGCAAACGTTCTTGCACCATATAGTACAAGCCCAACGCAATTTGCACCGTCGCCAAGCCGAGCGACAAAATCACCAAGAGCGAACCAAGCCACAACACGATTCCGCCCGCGCGTTCTGCCAGCGGCGCGAGAATTGTCCCCGGCGCGTTTGCAATGGAATCGGGCGCCAGCGCGCCGTTCAATAACACGAGCCAAAACGATGCGATGAGCAAGAATCCAAAAATTGCCGCCGCGCTCCCCCAAATCCACGAACGCGCGCTCGCGTCCCGCCGAATCACCACCGGCGCGTACGTGGCGACGAGTAAATGCGAAAAGTATGTCGTCAGCAAAATCGAAAACGCGAATTGCGCGGAGGCAAAATCCAACGCGAGGAACGCGGCGCGCGCGAGATTTGCCATTTGAAAATGCGGCAGCGCAAACAGCGGAATCAACACGAGCAAAAAGAGCGCGACAAAAATAATGAGTAGCGTTGACGCAATCGTGGAATTGAGCGAACCGCGCGAGAGAAAAAAAACGCAGACGCCAAACAACGCCAACATCCACACCGCCATCGGCAGATTTGTCGCGTCTTGCAGTGTGCCGCTAACGCCGAGAAAAAAAATCACCAGCACAAAAAAATTATTGAGCGCGAGAATGATGGTGAGAAAAATCGAACCCGCGCCGCCGAGATATTCTTGCACCAATTGTCCGAGCCAGCCCAAACCCAAACGCGTGACGCCTCCGCGCGCGGTGGCTTCGGCGAGCGCGGCGACGGTGAACATGTTGAGCAGCGCGAATGCGAGCAGCAGCGCCAGTCCACCGACGAGTCCAACACGCGCCAGCGCAATCGGCAGCGCGAGCAAGCCCGCCGCGCCCGGCATCGTCAAAAAGAATGCGAGCCAAAACGGCGGCAGATTTTCCAAACGCGACGCGAACCGCGCCCACGCAAAACGCACACGCGCCACAGAATCCAACTGCGGCGCGTAACAAGTGTCGAGCGATTTGTTAAAGATGGTTTGAAATGCGTGCTGCGTTCCCACATCGTCGAGTTGCAGCGCCGCGCGCACGTTTGGAATTTCAGCGCGCGTGAATTTATATTTTTTTGAAACCAAGTCCGCGAGCGCGGCATTCAGTTTTGCGTCGCTCGTTTCCGGCAGCAAGGTTTTCCACTGCGCCGCGTAGCGTTCGATTTGTTGAATCGTTACGCTCACATCGCGTTCGCGCCCGCGCGCCAACGCCGCGAAAAAATCTTGTTCGCGCGTTTGGGCGTTCGCGTACGTGAGATACACCGCCGCGTCGCGCGCGTCCTGTTCCGCCAACTGCGCGGTGCGATTTTCGATGGCGAACAACAACATGCTCGCGCGGCGCGCGGGCAAGCCGGTGTTCACGAGTTCGTCGCGGGAAAAAAAAGACATAGAGATTACTTGTTACATGCTTGAATCAATTTTTCAACAACCATCTCCGCCTCGCCGCGCGTCAAGCGCGCGGTGACGGTGCTTTCGGTGCCTTGCGGGCGCGGACCAATGTCGGGGTAGAGCAAACGAATCGGCGTGATGTTTTCCGCGCGCCAATGATTGATCGCGACGAGTTCCATGTGTTCGTCCACCGCGCGCGTCGCCAATGCGTAGGGTACGCGCAAACGCAAATGGCGTTCCAAGAAAAATCCCTGCGCTTCCATCGCCGTTTCGAGCGTCCAATACAAACCTTGCGGCGACGCGCTCGGCATTTCGTCAAAGACCAACACTTTGCCCTGCACGCGTCCGCTGCGCGTTGGCGTCGCGTACTGTGCGCGAAAATTTTCGGCGCGCGCGGAAAAATACGCGCGGTCATTTTTTGCAATGTGTTCGAGCAACGGTTCCGCGAACGCGAGCCATTCGGTTGTGTCACGCACACCGCGTTGTTCGGCTTGCGTTTGCGCGTCAAAGACCGCACCCAATAATCCTTGCATCACGCGTTCGTTTTCGGGTGAAATGTTGGAACTTGCCATTGTGGGGTCGCGCGTGGCGAGCGCGGCGAGCGTCGCCCATTGAAAATCTTGAGGTGAAAATTCGTCGCCCCAAAAGTACGCCCAATCGGTGCCGAGCGTGACCGTGACGCCGCGCGCGCGCAAATCGGGAACGCGCGTCCAATTCGCTTCGTGCCGATTCAAAATGCGCACGCGCGCGCCCGCGTGTTGCCAGCGTTCGATGACGTTGAATTGCTGTGACGCGATGTTCGCACTCGGCTCGCCCTGAGGAACAAAGGGACGGTCGCCGATGACGACAAGTTGTGAAATTCCCTGCGCGTCAATTTCATTCAACGCGCTGTCCCACAACCAACGCGCATCGTCGGGCGTGTCGGGATAACAAAACAGTTCAACCGCGTACCCCGCGCGTTCCAATTGTTTGCGGCTCAATGCCGCCATCACGAGCGAGTGCGCGTCGAATGGAAAAACGATGAGCGCGCGTCCGCGCGCGCGCGTATTCATTTCCGTTGGCGGAATGCTCAACTGCTGCACATTCCACGCGAGCGGCGTCTTGCTTAAATCGCCGTGCAGTTGTTCGATTTGCATATTGTCATGCACGACGCCGCGCGTGAAAACTTGAATGTTCACCTCCGGCGCGCATACGATTCGCACGCCATACGTTTCTTCGAGCGAAGTAAAGTACGGGCGTTTATCGGGAAAGAAAAATTCCATCGCAAACCGAAATTCTTTATCGTAATCGGAACGGCGGCTGTCAATGTCCATCGCGTCGGACACGCGCAGAATGGACGCGCACAATCCGGTGCGCACATTTTCGCCGCGCACAACATCCACGCGTTCGGGTTCGTACTCTTTGCGATGCCAGCGACACAACAAGCCGACGACATTCTTTTCTTCCGCGTTTAATGGGAGTTCGCCGAGCGTTGCTAATCTTTCAACCGTCTGCTGACTAATTTGATGATGCCGTTCGCGTTCAATCACATTGCCAATGTCGTGAAACAACGCGCCCACGCGCAACATGCGGCGTTCGGTGTCGGTCAAGCCCATCACGTAACCGAGCTGTGTCGCGGTCGTTTTCACGCGCAGCGCGTGATGCGGTCCATGGTCGGCAAAGGTGCTCAAACTCGCGCGCACAAATTCCAACATCGGAATCGCGACTTTCAAGATTGCAATCTCTTGCTCGGTGTACAAACGCTGCGGCGCGAGGAGCGCGGGCCACAACTGCGGGGGCAGCGTCGTATGCGTTTTCGTTTTGCCCATGACGACATCGTAACGTTCGTGGGGCAAACGGCGCAGACGATTTTTGGCGACAAGATTTTCGAGCGCGGTCTTGGTTTCGTCGAGCGCGTGGTGTGTGCTGTTTGCAAGCGCGTCAACGGTTTGCGGTCCATTGCGCGCGATTTCTAAAAATAGCGCGCGTTCATTTGGCGCGAGGTCGAGTACGTCGAGGATGCTAAATGGGGATTGAGTCACATGCGGAGGAACTATGTGTTCAACTGCGCGGCAATTTTTTGATACAGCGCGGTGAGTGGATGGTCTGGATAGCGCACGGCAAAAATTCCCGCGCTCGCCAAATTCATCATCTCTTCGGAATGCGGCAAGACCGCCGCGACGGGACAATCGTACGTCTTGGCAACTTGCTCCGCCACGGCGTTCGCGTCGAACACCAACGGCATGTTGTTGACGACGAGCAAGAGACGCGGCACTTGCAATTCTTTCGCAACCTGAACGGTGATGCCCGTGCCTTCGTAATCTTGTTGGTCGGGACGCATGACGATGACGAGTGTGTGCGAAATGACGAGCGAGAGCAGTGTTTCTTCATTCAAGCCGGGATGCGTGTCAATAATGAGCGTGTCGAGTTGCAGCGCATCCAAGAGTTGACGCAAGCCGCGCGTGAGGCGCTGCGCGTCGTACCCTTCGCGCAAGACGCGCGTAATTTCGCCGGGCTTGGTGCTGGAAGGAATGAGAAAGATTTTTCCCGCGACGTTCGCAGGCGTGACATCGTGCGCGACCTCTTGAATTTCTTTGCCGTGCCACAAGTAATCGTTGAGCGACGTGTTGATTTCGTCACCCCGTAGACCAAAGAGGATATGAATGCCGGGCGATTGAATGTCGGTGTCAATGACGCCAACGCGCTGTCCGTGCATGGCAAGAACCGCCGCGAGATTCGCCGTCGTGTTGGATTTTCCGGTGCCACCGCGAAAGGAATGAACGGAAATAATTTTGGACATTCGTTTTGCTCACTGGTACTGCATTGTAATTTGTACGAGAATTATAGATTGAACAATCTGAAATGTCTATCGCCGCGCAGAAACTCTACAACGGGTCCACATACACCGTCTTCCACTGTGTAAAAAATTCGCGCGCCGCTTTGCCTTGTTCTCTTGTTCCTGAACTGCTTTCTTTGAATCCTCCAAAAGGCGCTTGCGGTTCCGCGCCTGCGGTCATCGAATTGACGTGAACGATGCCCGCTTCGATTTCGCGCATAAAGCGCAGCGCCAAATTCAAATCGCGCGTGACGACGGATGCGCTCAAACCGAACCGCGTGTGATTCGCCAACGCAATCGCGTCGTCAATGTCTTTTGCTTGAATGACACCAACAACGGGACCAAAAATTTCTTCTTGCGCGATTCGCATGTCCGGTGTCACATTGTCGAATACGGTTGGGGCGACGAAAAAGCCGTGTGCGTACTCTTCGCCGCGTAATTTTTCGCCGCCTGTCACCAAACGCGCGCCTTCATTTTTCCCAATCTCGATATATTCCAAAACCGTTTTTTCCGCGTCCGCGCTGACGAGCGGTCCCATGTACACATCGCTCTGCATTCCGTCGCCCACGCGCAATTGTTTCACGCGCGCGGCGAGCGCATCACGATACTCGTTCGCCACATCGCGCACCACAATCGCGCGGCTCGTCGCCGTACATTTTTGTCCCGTCGAAAGCATCGCGCCTTGTATCGTGAGTTCCACCGCGCGCGAAATGTCCGCGTCATTCAAAACGACGATGGGATTTTTGCCGCCGAGTTCGAGTTGCGATTTTCCGCCGCGCTGCGCGACGGTTGCCGCCAGCCGCGTGCCGACTTCGTTCGAGCCGGTAAAACTAATCGCCTTTACTTTTGAATTTTCAACCAGCTCTTGTCCCGCCTGCGAACCGCGTCCCACTACCAAATTCAAAACGCCGGGCGGCAGTCCCGCTTGCTCAAACGCGCTGACGATATACCACGCGGTCAACGGTGTAATTTCCGCCGGTTTGAAAACGATGGTGTTGCCATACGCGAGCGCGGGCGCCATTTTCCACGTCGGAATCGCGCACGGAAAATTCCACGGCGTAATGAGTCCGACGACGCCGAGCGGCACACGTTCGGCAAATAAAAATGTGGACGCGCTCGCGCTCGGATAGACGTCGCCTGTCGGCTGCAAACATTCGCCTGCGAAAAATCGCAAGATGCTCACGCCGCGCGCGACTTCTGCTTTGCCTTCTACAAACGTTTTGCCTTCTTCGCGTGTCAACGCCGCGCCGACCTCATCCACGCGCGCTTCGAGCCAATTCGCGGCTTTGTCCAAAATTTCACCGCGCTTCGGCATCGGCGTGCGCGCCCAATTTGAAAAGGCGCGCTGTGCGGCATCAATCGCGCGGCGCGCATCTTCGCGCGTCGCAGAAGGAAATGTTCCCAATTCCTCGCGCGTGTTCGCGGGATTGATGTCGTGCGTCTGCGCGTGATTCGACGCATCCGTCCATTGTCCGTCAATGTAATTTTTGTATTGTTGTGGCATAGTGGGAATGTACCACTACTCTCGTAGTTTCCAAAACTATGGCAAACGCGGGAACGAAAACGAATGGACTTGTTGTGTTCCTTCTTTCTATCGTTTGCCGTTGATTTCTAATCTACGGATGCTCATGCTAAAATCCCTTTTCGCAAATTGAAACTGACGAGGCATTGCATTGAATCTTTTCACTCGCACGAAAAATCGCGCGGAACATTCCGCGTCGAAAAGTGTATCACCGACGTTTCTCGCTCTCCCTCCCCTCAAACAAAATTTCGATTCCACGCATTTGTACATTGTCCCGCGCGTGTTGGAACGCGCGACGGGCAACATCACGCATCTCGATAACGCGCTAAAACAACATTCGCGCGCAGTTCTCGTCGGCGCGGCGGGCATGGGCAAAACGTCCGCGCTCGCTTTCATTTCCGCCCAAGTTCTCGCGCCCGTTCTGTCGCTCGCGGAGTATCACACGCAAGCATTACCCGAAACATTTCCGAACGAACATGTTATCTTGCTCGACGATGTAAGCGAACCCGCGCATTTTGAATATCTCGAATCGCTCGCGCAGAAATTCCCGAACGCGAAAATTTGGGCGGCAACGCGTGACGAAAATTTTTCATCACAACATTTTTCCGCGCTCGCATTACAAACGCTCAACGAACGCGAGATTGTTTCGTTCGCCGAAGCGTGGTTTCCGCAAAACGAAAAACACAAGACAATCAATCGCGCCGCGCAAGATTTTATCGCGTCCGTGCAGGCAAATGCCGGCACGCGCGAACTTGCCATCACTCCGCTTTATTTGTACTTGATACTTCAGGTGTACGAACCCGCGTCGAAACAAGCCCCGGTCATCGAGGAAAAAGTCGCGCTGCCGATGGTGGGCGGCAACGCGGCGACTCCGTTCGCCGTGCCGCAGCGCACCCATGCCGCGCAATTGCCCACGCGCCGCGCGCAATTGTTTGACGCGTACGTGAATGCGAAATTGAAAAACGAAAGCGATGCCGATTTCGCCGCGCGCGCGGTGGAAGGCATCGCGCTTTCGACCAAACGCGGGCAGCGCGCGTCGGACGAGCATCTCGCGCGCGGTTTTGATTTCCTTGAAAAGCGCGCGAGCGGACGCGTCGAGTTCAAACATTCACTCCTTCAAGATTTTCTCGCCGCGCGCGCCTTGCGCCGCAATCCTGATTTTGAACCGATGCGCGAACATCTTTTTGATGTCGAATGGCGCGACGTTGCATTGTTTTACGCGGGCTTGGGGGACGCCCAAGACATCGTCCAAGCCGCGTTGGAACAAAATGATTTGGAATTTGCCGCGTCCGCCCTTGCCGCCACCGCAGAACCGAACGCGAAATTGTTGGAACAAACGGTCAAAGGACTCGCCACGCGCGCGTGGGAAAATCACGACGAGAATGCGATGCGCGCATTGGGCATGTTACGTAACAACATGGCGAGTGATTTTTTCGCGGCGAAACTCAAAGACAAAAATGCAGAGGTGCGTCTGCGCGCGGCATACATTCTCGGCAAACTGCACACGGACCGCGCGCTTGAATATCTTTTGCCGCAGCTGCGCGACCCGAGCGATGACGTGCGCGCGCAGGTGATTGCCTCACTCGGCGCGAGCCGCAGTGAACGGGTCATTGAACCATTGCTCGTCGCGCTGCGCGGCGACCCGCGCGTTGCGGCGAGTGATACGCGCATGAAAATCGCCGCCGCGCAAGCGTTGGGCGAATACGGCACCGACAAAGCGGTTCCCGCGTTGATTGTGGATTTGCAGGTGAGTGATGACGACGTGCGCGAGCAAGCGATTCTCGCGCTCGAAAAAATTCGCGGCAGTTTCGCCATTAAACCGCTCACCCAAATCGCGCAAACGGACAAAAAAGAACATGTGCGTGCCGCGGCGCTGAGAGTGCTGCAAGATATGCAGGGAAATTAATTGCAGATTTGAAATTGCGAATTGTGAATTGTTGCGCCAGACAGCGACGTGTCCGCAATCCGCAATTACAAATTTCAAATGCTTGTCTCCATCCATCACATCCAACTCACCGCGCCGCGCGATTGTCACGAGCCAGCGCGAAAATTTTACGGTGAACTGCTCGGCTTGCGCGAAATGGAAAAACCGCCGGATTTGAAAAAACGCGGCGGCGTGTGGTTTGAATTGAGCAGCGGGCAGCAAGTGCATATCGGCGTGGCAGAAAATTTTTCGCCCGCGAAAAAAGCGCATCCCGCGTTCGTCGTTGCAAATTTGAACGCGCTGCGCGAAAAATTGAACGCGGCGGGATACGCGACACAAGACGATGATTTATTCATCGGCTATAACCGTTTTTACGTACACGACCCGTTTGGAAATCGAATTGAATTCATTGAACCTCTTTCCGAGATAGAGTGATAGAGTGAGAGAGAGATAGAGTGATTTGTGCTCACTCTCTCCATCTCTCCATCTCTCCATCTCTCCCTCACCAATGTCAGTTACAACTCCCGACTGGGTTAAAGACGCCATCTTTTATCAAATTTTTCCCGACCGTTTCGCCAAAAGCACACGTGTCGAAAAGCCGCATCATCTCGAAACCTGGGACGCGCCGCCGACGATTCACGGTTTCAAAGGCGGCGATTTGTTGGGCGTTGTCGAACATCTCGACCATTTGCAAGAACTCGGCGTCAACGCGATTTATTTTTGTCCCATCTTTCAATCCACTGCGAATCATCGTTATCACACCCACGATTATTTTCAAGTGGACCCCATTCTCGGCGGCAACACCGCGTTCAAGCAACTGCTCCAAGCCGCCCACGCGCGCCACATTCGCGTCGTGTTGGACGGTGTGTTCAATCACGCCTCGCGCGGCTTTTATTATTTCAATCACACGCTCGAAAACGGACGTGAATCACCGTATCTCGATTGGTTCACGTTCACAAAATTTCCACTGCACGCCTATCACGATGGGCAGCCCGGTTATGCGGCGTGGTGGAATGACAAAGCGTTGCCGAAACTCAACACCTTTAATCCCCAAGTGCGTGAATACATCATGCGCGTCGCCGAGTATTGGGTGGACTATGGAATTGACGGCTGGCGGCTCGACGTGCCGGGCGAAATTGACGACGACACGTTTTGGCGCGAATTTCGCACGCGCGTGAAAACCAAAAACAACGAAGCATACATCGTGGGCGAAATTTGGCATCGCGCCGACCGCTGGCTCGTCGGCGACCAATTCGACGCGGTGATGAATTATCAATTCACGCGCGCGGCATTGTCATTCTGCATCGGCGCGAAACACGCGGCAAAAGATTCCCTGCACACGGGCTATGGCAATATCGTGAATGCCGACGCGGCGCAATTCGCGGACATGTTGGAGCAAGTGCAAACGTGGTATCCGCCGGAAATTACGTACGCGCAAATGAATTTGATTGACAGTCACGACACCGCGCGTTTTGTTTCCATTGCGAAAGGCGACAAGACCGCGCTCAAACTCGCGTGGCTTGCCATGTTCACGTATCCCGGTACGCCGACAATGTATTATGGCGATGAAATCGGCATGGAAGGCGGAATGCCCGTCGAAGAAGCGCGGCGCGGCATGATTTGGGACACGTCGAAATGGGACATGGATTTGTTCAACACCGCAAAAAAATATATCGCGCTGCGAAAAAAATATCGGGTCCTCCGGCGGCCCGGCGGTTACGCACGGTTGCATGCGCAAGGCATGGTCTATGCCTTTGCGCGTCAACTGGAGGGCGAAACCATCGTCGTCGCTCTCAACGCGGGCGACAAACCCGCCACACTCGATTTGAATGTTGGCGCGCTGCTGCAAGAGAGTACGCGACTCAAAAAGGAGTGGGGTGAGGAAACAAAAGTGGTTGAGCAGGGAAAATTGAGTCAGATAGAAATTCCTGCGCGCGATGGAGTCGTTTGGAGCAACAAGACCTGATATACACCTCAAACAAAAAAATCGCACACGCCGTCATTTCGACGCGCGGGTTTTGCGCCGAGACATCTCGCTATGGTGGGGCTGTTAGCGGCGTCCGCGCAAGAACTCGCAAAGCCAATTTTCGCCAAGCTACCGTCCGGCGAAAATTTTGGCTTTTTGAATTTTAGATGTATAATTTCTAATTGAAAAACATTTTCAATATGGCAACACCCGTTTCTTTTGGCATGCGCGACGGCTTGCGCGAACACCGGCGTAAACTCACGCGCCCGCGTCAAGCCATTCTCGACATTATCGCAGCGGCAGAGCATCATCTCACGCCTGCGGAAATTCACAAACGCGCGCGTAAAAAATATCCGCATCTCGGACTCGTCACCGTCTATCGCACGCTCGATTTGTTGACGGAACTCGGTTATGTCCGGCGTGTGCATTTCAACGACGGCTGTCACAGCTACGTTGCCGCCGCGCAAGGTCATGCCCATCATCTCGTTTGTTCCAATTGCGGCAAGGCGCAAGAATTCGAGAATTGCGACCTCGAACCGCTCATCGCCAATTTGCAGCGCAAGACCGGTTTTGAAATCAACGTTCACATGCTCGAATTGATGGGGCGCTGTCCCGACTGTTCCGTGACGGCAAACGCGATGGCGAAAAAAGCGCGGCGTTGACGCGGCTCTTTTTTTTGCATCTTGCAAATGAAAATGATTTTCAATTACAGATAGGAACCAACATGCCACGTTCAACATTCGCCATGTTTGCGGCATTCGTCGTCATTGCCCTCATTGCCGCGTGTGCGCCGACGGCGGCGACATCTCAGCCGTCCCCAAGCAATCTTCAAGTGGTCGCGGTGGAGACGTTTCTCGCCGACATTGCGCAAAATGTCGCGGGCGAACGCGTTCACGTTCAAGTGTTGATGCCGCTGGGAGTCGACGCGCACGCGTTCGAACCGACGCCGCAAGATGTGAAAAAAGTCGCCGACAGCGACGTGTTCATTGTCAATGGCGCGGGCTTTGAGGGCTTTCTCGACAAGCTGCTGGAAAACGCAGGCGGCACGCGTTTGTATATCGAGGCATCAAAGGGTTTGGTGAGCCGCGAACGAAAAGCGGATGAGCCGCATGCTGAGGACACGGTGGGCGACCCGCATTTTTGGTTCGACCCCACCAAGACGATTCGATATGTCGAAAACATCCGCGACGGTCTGACGCAAGCGGACCCCGCCGGCGCGGCGACGTACAAATCCAATGCCGACGCGTATATTCAAAAATTGAACGCGCTCGATACGAATATCAAAGATCAAGTGAACGCGATCCCGAGCGCAAATCGCAAACTCGTCACCGACCACGACACATTTGGCTATTTTGCCGACCGCTATGGTTTTCAAATTGTGGGGATGATTGTGCCGAGTGTCAGTACGGCGGATTCCACTTCCGCGCAAAATCTGGCTGAACTGATTCAGGCGATTCAAGCGACGGGCGCCAAGGCGATTTTTCTCGAAGTGAATGCGAACCCGCAAGTGGCAGAACAAATCGCCCGCGAAACCGGTGCGCGCATCGTGACCGGACTGTACACCCATTCCGTGAGCGAACCGAACGGACCCGCGCCAACCTACATCCAAATGTTGGAATACGACACGCGAAAAATTGTGGACGCGTTGCAATAGCAGATGGCTGATGGCAGCTGGCGAAAATGGCAAATCACGTCTCGCAAAGCGTGAAACGTCAAACGTCAAACGTCAAACGTCAAACGTCAAACGTCAAACGTCAAACGTCAAACGTCAAACGTCAAGATGCAGTCTCTAATCTCCAATCTCGACCTATGAACACACCCGCCCATCTCGAAATTCGCGCGCTCTCGGTCGCATACAGCAACAATCCGCGTCTCGCGCTGGAAGATGTTTCGTTCAGCGTCCCCGAAGGAACGCGCGTCGCCGTCGTGGGACCAAACGGCGCGGGGAAATCAACATTGTTCAAAGCGTTGGTGGGGCTTGTACCGATTGAACGCGGCGAAATTTTGATTCACGGTAACGCGTTCGGCGCGCACAAGGAATGTGTTGCCTACGTGCCGCAGCGCGAAGAAGTGGACTGGCGGTTTCCTGTAAACGTGCGCGATGTGGTGATGATGGGGCGTTATGGGACGTTGGGCTGGTTCAAGCGTCCGGCGAAACCGGATGAGGTGGCTGTGCAGCGCGCGCTGGAACAAATGAATATTGCGAATCTCGCGCATCATTCGATTGGCGAATTGTCGGGCGGACAGCAGCAGCGCGTATTTCTCGCGCGTGCGCTGGCGCAAGAGCCCCACATTTTATTGATGGATGAACCGTTCACGGGTGTGGATGCGACAACCCAAGAAGCGACGCTGCAACTCTTGAACCAATTAAAGCAACAAGGCGTAACGCTGATGGTTTCAACGCATGATTTGAATCTTGCCGCGTCGCGCTTTGAACGCGTCTTGTTGCTCAATCGCCGTGTCATCGCGTACGGCGCGCCGTCGCGCGTCTTTACCGCCGAAAATTTACTACACGCGTTCGGTTCACATGCCATGTTTCTCGATGGCAAAATGATTGTGGACGATTGTTGTCCGCCGGATGAGCATCTCTCTGCAGAGCCGACGCGTTTTCAAGCAAAGGTTTTGCGTGAACCGTCCGTGACAAAACAACGCGCACGCGAAAAGTGACGCGTGCGTTTTTGAAATCTGGGGCTATGTTTGGAACGATGATTGAATTTTTCGCCGACCCGCTCGCGTACCAATTTATGCAGCGCGGCATGCTCGCCGCGGTCATGGTTGGCGTTTTGTGCGCGGTGGTGGGCTGTTACGTCGTCTTGCGCGGGATGGCATATCTCGGCGACGCCATGTCGCACGCGATTTTGCCCGGCGTGGCGATTGCGTATTTATTGAAAGGCGAAATTCTAGTCGGCGCGCTCGTCGCCGCGATTCTCGTCGCACTTGGTATTGGATTTTTTACGCGACGCGGAATGATGAAAGAAGATACCGCGATTGGTATTTTGTTTGCGGCGACACTTTCGCTCGGTGTCGCGTTAATCAGTACAATCAAAACGTACGCGCTCGACCTCACACACATTTTGTTTGGCAATATCTTGGGCGTGAGTGAAACGGATTTGATTTTGATTGTGGTGCTCGGCGGCATCGTGTTGTTGACGATTGTTTTGCTTTACAAAGAACTGCTCGTCGTTTCGTTCGACCCCGTTCTCGCGGCGACGCTTCGATTGCCGACCGAACGCTTGAAAAATGTTTTGTTGATTTTGATTGCGCTCGCCGTGGTGGTTTCGATGCAGACGGTCGGCGTGGGACTCGTCGCCGCGATGTTGGTGACCCCTGCGGCAACGGCATATCTGCTTACGCGGCGGTTGCCCGTGATGATGCTCGTATCCGGCGTGTTGGGCGCGCTCGCTTCGCTTGTGGGCTTGTACGCGTCGTATTATCTTAACGTCGCATCGGGTGCGGCAGTGGTCTTGACGGCGACGCTGTTTTTCTTTGTCACATATTTTTTTGCGCCGGCGCGCGGCGTGGTGTGGAGCATGGTGCGGCGTACCAAGACCTTTGAAACGCCAAAAGTTTGATGCGAGAAAATTTTTGAAAATTGACGCGTTCGGTTTATGCTGAACGCGTCATGTTTTTTGTAAAACGTTTCTTGCTGTGCGCGCTCTTGTGGAATGTGTGCGCGTGCGCCGCCGCGACGCCGACTGCCGCGCCGGCTGCTTCTCCCACTCCCTCTTTTGTTTCCGCCCCGACACTCGTCGCACTGCCCACCTCCCAGTTTATCGAAGCCACACCGAATGTGCCGCCCGTATTGCGCGGAACGTTTGTCTATGGCGCGGGCGACGGCAGTTTGTGGCTGCAACAGGCGAGCGGGGGAGACGCGATGCCCTTTGTCGAACGCTCGACAGAATCCATCGCACAGATGCCCGCGTTTTCGCCGGACGGCAAGAGCGTCGCATTTGCGGCGTTACTCTTTCTCGCCGACGGCAACTTGCGCGGCGATATTCGCCTGATGGATGGGGACGGGAAAAATGTGCGTACGCTGTTGCGCGCGCAGGCGAATGATGAAGTGTACTGGTATCCGCGCTTTGCGCGCGATGGGCGCATGCTTGTAACACACGTGCGAAATTCGCAAATGACGAATGAACGCGCGGCGTTAGAGTGGCTCGATGTGTCAAGTGGCAAGACGACGCGGGTGATTGACGATGCGCGTGATGGAGATGTTGCGCGCGATGGCAAATGGATTGCGTTCGTGCGCTATGATGTGACGACGATGCGTTCGAGTTTGTGGCTCGCCAATGCGGATGGAATGAACGCGCAGCCCTTGGTGGACGACAAAACGTTCAACGCGATTTTGAATCCGCGTTTTTCACCCGACGGGAAATGGCTCGCGTTCAGCGTACACGGCGCGCCGCAAAAGAATCTGCCGCAAGCGAGCCGCGAACAATGTGGGCTCTCGATTTTGGTTTCCTGTTTGGCGCAAACCGCGCACGCGCATTCCGCGCCCGGCGCATTGTGGCGCGTGAATTTGGAGACAAAAACTTTTCAACAGCTCACGGACATTTATGATGACAGTCCGACGCCCGCGTGGTCAAGCGATGGCGCGTACATTGCGATTCACGATTTTACGGGGATTCGTTTGATTGATTTGGCGCGCCAAGAAATTTATCCGCTGTTTTTGGAGAATGGGGGCAGTGGAGGATTTGATTGGCAGAGGACGGGGAATCGCTGATTGCAGTCCATCATTCAAACCATGGATGCGCGGCGACAGGGCCGAGGGACGCATCCCCTTTGCCGCGCCGCTGGCGCCAGGCGCGCACGCCTAACGCGCAGAGGAACATGCCTGCGGCGACCAATACAATGGTCGCGCCTGATGCCACGTCAATCAAGTAACTCAAATACATTCCCACCGCTGCGCTCACCGCGCCAAGCAACGCCGAGCCAAACAGCATTTTGCTGAACGAGTCTGTCAGCAAGCGCGCGATGATGGGTGGCACTACCAACGCCGCCGCAATCAACGTGACGCCCAACGTTTGCATTGAAACGATAATCGCGGCGGCGAGGACAAAGGACAGCAGTGTATCTATCCAATCCGCGCGCACGCCGTACACACTCGCCACCTCGCGGTCGAACGTGACGAACAAGAGTTGTTTGTACAAGAAAAAAATCACCGCGAAGGTAAAGAGCGCAACCGCCGCGATGACCAATACGTCGTCGAACGTAACGCCCAAAACATTGCCGAACAGCGCGGCTTCAAAGTTTGTGGTAAATTTTCGCACGCGACTAATCAAGGCAACGCCGATGGCGAATGAGGCAGTCGTAATAATTCCAATCGCCGCGTCTGCGCCGATGCGATACCGCCGCGTCGTTTGATTGATGAGCAGCGCGGCGACAAAGCCCCACAAGCCCGCGCCGACATAAAAATTCCACTGCAACACGTATGCGGCGACCGCGCCGCCGAAAATCGCGTGCGACAAACCATGCCCGATATAACTCATGCCGCGCAAGACGACGTACACGCCAATCGCCCCGCACAACGCGCCGACGAGAATCGCCGCAAGCATTCCGTTGCGAAAAAATTCAAATTGAAACGGTTCCAACAGTTGCTCGCTCACGGCATCACTCCTCCGCGTCATCGCCCGCAATAAATTTTTGTGTTTGCGGCGCAAGTTCTGAACCATTCGCATGCCCATTCGGTTTGATAATTGCGTCGCCGGGTACGGGATTTGGCACGAGGTCGCGGTACGAATGGTCGTGGGGTTGTTCGCCCACAAAAAGCATCCCGTTGTGACGAAATACAACCATATTGCCTCTGTACGTCGCGTTGAGCGTTTTCGGCGTAAAAATTTCGTCGGGCGGTCCACACGCAATCAAGTGGCGATTGACGCAAAAGACCCAAGGCAAATGGGCCGCGGCAGCATTCAAATCGTGCGTCGTCATCAAAATCGTCACGCCGTCTTTGTTCAAATCTGCGAGCAAGCGCAGGATATTTTCTTGCGTCCCCAAATCCACACCCGCCGTCGGTTCATCCAACACGAGCAAATCGGGCTGCGCCAATAACGCGCGCGCGAGAAACGCGCGCTGCTGCTGCCCACCGGACAAATCGCGAATGTGGCGCTGCGCCATTCCGCTCAAGCCGAGCCGTTCGAGCATTTCATACGCTGCGTGTTTATCGGCGCGGGTTGCCCACGGCAGCGCGCCCATTTTTTGAATGCGCCCCATGAGAACGACCTGCTCGACGGTGACAGGAAAATTCCAATCAATCGTTTCGAGCTGCGGCACATAGCCGACGCGCTGCGAAGGACGGCCGCGCAAATTCATCCCTTTGACCAAGACGGTGCCGCGTTGCGGTGTCACATTGCCGAGAATCAATTTTAGAAGGGTCGTCTTGCCCGAACCGCTCGGTCCGAGCAACCCGGCGAATTGCCCCGGATGAAGATGCAAGTTGATGTTTTCTACTGCGGGTACGTTGCCATACCCAAAGGTAACATCGCGCAGTTCGACAATTGGCTCTGACATGTTTTTCGCTGAATCCGACGTAACCCGCGCCTTTGTACACCCGCCTGCTTGCCTATTGCGGCTGGCTTACATTGCTGTCGAGACCGGGAACATTTGCGGTCTGCACGGCGTTCAAAGGAGCGGGATTTCCGCCCAGTGCGTTGGTCATGGTGGTTACATTTTCGACCAAGAGCCCAACATACGAATGAAGCGGCTCGCCCGGCGCGCCCGGCAAATCATCGTCGCGCAGCGTATCAACATACTTTGCGCCCGACTCTTTGGCAATCTGCTCCAGAACTTTGCTTGGAAACACCTCCGAGCCGAAAAGGGCTGGAACTTGCGCTTGCCGAATTTGCGTGATCAAGTCCGCGACCTCTTTGGCGGACGGCTCGCCAAAATCACTCGGTTGAATCGCGCCGATAACCGTAAAGCCATAACGCGGAGCAAAGTATGCGAATGAATCGTGATACGTCAAAAGCCGCCGATTTTTTTCAGGAATCGTTCCCACAGCAGTTGTGATGGCAGTATCCAATTCGTTAATGCGCGCTTGGAACGCGGTGAAATTTTTGTTGTAATAGTCCGCATTCGTCGGATCGCGGCGCACGAGGTTGTCCCGCGTGATTTCGGCATAGTGCAGCGCAAACATCGGATTCATCCATAAATGCGGATTGGGTTTGCCTTCTTGCTTCGGAAAAGAAAAATCGTAAATATAGTCCGCCGCTTGAATCGTTTGCGGACCCAATTCCACGAGTTCGGCGCTTGCTTTTTTATTCGCTTCGGCGAGTTTTTTGGTCGGTTCCTCCAACTGCAAACCGTTGACGAAAATCAGATCCGCTTGCGCGAGTCTTGCCGCATCTGAGGGCGCGGGTTCAAACGTGTGCGAGTTGGTGCCTTCGGGAACAATGCCCACGAGCTCGATGCGTTCGCCGCCGACGTTGTAAATGATATTGACGATTGGCGAGACGGTGCTGACCACTTGGAGTTTCGTGTTGGTCGTAGAGGAGACGCGCGTGGGCTGCGCGGCGCACGCGGGAATCAAAGCGAGAACAACACAACCCAGCACGCACGAGAGCGTGTTCCGAGAAACGCGCGTCATTCAAAATCCTTTCTACGAATGAGCATGGGCGGTGCGTTTTGCGCGCGTTTGACATTTGCGGCACGTGCCAAAGATGGCAAAGTGGTCGAGGTCGGCGTGAAAGCCAAATTCGTTCGCCAATTTTTTTTGCAGCCTTTGCAATACGGCATGGTCAATCTGTTGAATGTGTTTGCAGCGCCGACAAACCAAGTGATGATGATGCGGATGCCGATGCAATTCGTATTCGACGCGCCCGTGGCCCAAGTCGGTCTGATGAATGAGACCGAGTTCGGTCAAGAGTTCGAGCGAGCGATAGACGGCGGACTTGTTGAGATACGGATAGCGTTCGCGCACGCGCGCGAGAATTTCTTCGGCAGTAAGATGACACTCACTTTCGGCAATGACGGCGAGAACACTTGCACGCTGCGGCGTCAAACGATGTCCCGCTTGCCGAATGGATTGGACAAGCTCAAGATGCTGCGCCATGGCTGCGATTCCTCACATTTCAGGGTGGCTCGTTATTGCAACCGGTTGCAACAAGTGCTTGTTGCAACCGGTTGTATATTCAATTTGAAATGATTTGTCAAACACCCGCCACATAAAAATACGCTGTGAAGTGGAAGGCCCATGTATGGGCGGCAACAAAAAAGCGGAGCATTTTCGCTCCGCTTTTGCTTCATATTTCTGCACCAATGACTTGAGCATCGGTTGTCGAAATCCTTCCCGTATCGCGCGCAAAGCCGATGATGTTGACGCGCGCGAGGAGCAGAATCGAAATCCAGAGCCCCACTCCTTCGAGTCCGAAAATAATTCCGTACGCGACGGAATGTGATTGTGTCAACGCGTATAAACCATCACGCAGCGCGCCGCCGGAAAAAATGCCCAAACCGCGCGTCAATAGAATCGTCACCGTCCACAAGCCGAGATACGCGCCCGCCGCTTTGTCCGAAGTCATCACGACGAGCAATTGAAACGCGCTAAAGGTGTACAAGCCAAAACCGATGCCAAACACCAACAGCGCGGGATTCACCATCCAGCGAATTCCGGTGAGCGATGTCAGCGCAAGCCACACCATGCCAATACCCATGATGCCGAGACCGATTTTTGCAATCGGGGTTTGTTGTTCGGGGCGGCGTTTGCGCCAAATGAACGCGGCGGCGATGAGAAGGATTGCCGTCGCGCCTTGCCAATAGCTGGAATAGCGTGTGGTTTCCGCGAGCGTTGCGCCCAACACTTCTGCGCCAAACGGTTCGAGAATCGCTTCTTGCGCCCACGCGGCGAACGTCGCCACCGCAAGAAACAGCATGAACGCGCGCGCGCGCGAGTCTTGCCAAATTTTCGCAAAGGTGTTGTGAAATTCGTGAAACTGCGCGCGGGCTTTTTCCGCAGTGTGTTCCGCCGCTTTGTGAATGACGGCGCGTTGTTCGACGCCAACAATCGCAAACACCCAAAAGAATCCGCCGACGATGGCGGTGATGGCAATCAATTCCCAAAAACCGGCAAGGGTGTATTCATGCAAAATGAGACTGAACGAAATTGCCGCGACGGGGAAACACAAAATTAACGCGGTCTCGACAACCGAGAGCGCAAGCCCTTGACGTTCCTTTGGCATCGCATCGCGCACGAGCGCGAGAAACGGACTGCCCGAAAGCAATGTGCCGGTGCCGTACAGCAAAAACGAAATCACGGCAATGACCCAGCCAAAGGAATCGTTGCGGCTCGCGTCGAACAAGGTAATGCTCACGCCGAGCAGCGGAAATGAAACCACCATCAACGCGCGTCCGAGCCAAATATACGACGTCCGTTTCATTCCCAAAAAGGTTGTCGTATCCGAACGAAAGCCCGCATACAAACTCAGGGGCGAGAGGAGATAACGCAGCGCAATCAACAAGCCAACAGGCAGCGCGGGAAAACCGAAATTCACAATCATGATGCGATTCCAAATCGAAGTGACGAGAATATCGCCCATCGCCGAGCCGATTTGAAATGTGCATAAACGCAAGACAAGCCACCAATTAAAACGCGGTTCGGATGGTTCTGTATTCATGCAGTGCTCTCAATTTTGCGCGTGTAGCTGAAATGTCGTTCTAACGCGACGAGCGCGAGATTCACCGCCAACGCCAACGCGCCAACAGCAATCGCGCCCGCCCAAATTTTATCATAGCGCCCTGTTTGGGCAATTCCATCAAACAACAAGCGTCCCAAACCGCCCGCGTTGAATTTTGCGCCGACGGTTGCAATCCCAATCGCCACAATCGCCGCGATGCGAATGCCCGCAAGCATGACCGGCAGCGCGAGCGGCAATTGCACGCGCCACCACAATTCCCAACGATTCATCCCCATCCCGCGCGCCGCTTCAAGCATCGCGGGGTCAATCCCGTTCAAGCCCGCGACATTGTTGCGAATCAAAATGACCTGCACATAAAAAATCAACGCGAGAATCACGGACCATGCATTCAAACCGGTCAGTGGAATCAAAAGAATAATCAGCGCGATGCTGGGAATCGTATAGAACGTGCTCAAGATGCCGAGAACAATTGTGGTGAGACGTGCGCTGCGGACAATCAACAAACTCAAGGGCAGCGCGATGAGAATCGCCACGCCAAGCGCGGTGCCGGTAACGAAAAGATGTTGCAGCAGCAAATCAAAAACGACGAACGGGTTTTTGAGAATATAGTCCATGTGAAATCAGTTATCCGTATTCCGTTCGTTCCGGAGGCGGGAATTATTTTTGTTTTGCTGCGGCGCGAATCTGTTCCAATGTGATGACGCCGACAGGGAGTTCATCCCGCATCACAGCAAGTGACGACGCGCCCGTTTGCAATAACTTGGATAACGCCATCCGCAAATCCTCATCCGCTTTAATCGTCACCGCGCCGTCCAACACGAAATGTTTTGGCAGCGGCGACATGATGGTGGAAACGGTTAGCAATGCCAACTGCCGCACCATGTCATCCGCGCCGATGAGTTCGCGCACAAAATCGTTCGCGGGTTCGGTGAGAATTTTATACGGCGTGTCGTATTGCACGACGCGCCCTGCGCGCATCACGACGATTTTGTCGGCGAGGCGAATCGCTTCGTCAACATCATGCGTGACAAACAAAACCGTTTTGTGAATCGCGGATTTCAAACGCAGCATTTCTACTTGAAGCGACGCGCGCGTAATGGCATCAATCGCGCCGAACGGTTCATCCATCAACAACAGCTGCGGGTCCGCCGCCAGCGCGCGCGCCAACCCGACGCGCTGCTGTTGCCCGCCCGACAATTGCGCGGGATAACGCGCGCGATAGTACGCGGGGTTCAGTTCCACAAGGTCGAGCAAGGCGTCAATGCGTTCGTCAATGCGCGCTTTAGCCCAGCCGAGCAGTTCAGGAACAACTGCAATGTTTTGCGCGACGGTGAGATGTGGAAACAAGCCGACTTGTTGAATCACGTAACCGATGTGACGGCGGAGCGTGGTGACATCGAATTCGCGGATATTTTTTCCGTCGAGAAAAATTTCGCCCGCGCGCGGCTCGATGAGGCGATTCACCATTTTCAGCAGCGTCGTTTTGCCGCACCCCGAAGGTCCAAGCAGCACTACAAAACTTCCCGAATCCACCTCGAACGTGCAGTCATTCACTGCCGCGTAGGTAGAGTTCGGGAAGATTTTTGTGATGTGCTGAAATGCGAGTAGAGACACGCGGGGACAGCAAGCAGTTGTCAGTAATCAGTAATCAGACGGGCCACTGTCCACTGAATACTGAACACTGATTATTGATTACTTGATGAGTCCGTTTTGTTGCAAAAATTCTTTTGCCACGTCCGCCGGTTCGCGCTTTTTGCCGTCCACTTCGTAATTCAGACGCTGCATCGTCGCGTCGGTGAGCAGGGGCGCAAGTCTGTTCAAGACTTCGGCAAGTTTGGGATACGCATCAATCGCTTGCTGTCGCACAATGGGCGCGATTTGGTACGGCGGAAACAATCCTTTGTCGTCTTCCAGCAGCACCAAATCGAACGCGGCGATTTGACCATCGGTGCCATAAGCCACGACTACATCTGCCTGTCCGTTGATGAGACCTTCATAGCGGAGCCCCGCATCAACGGGAATGAATTGCTTAAGTTTGAAATTGCCATATGCCTTTTGAAGACCTGGCAGACCATCTTCGCGTTGTTCAAATTCGGGCTGACCAATCATCGTCAATTCGCTCGCCTGTGCCGCCATATCCGAAATGGTTTTGATGCCTTTTGCCTGCGCGACTTCGCGGCGCATCGCGAGCGCTTGCGTATTGTTCATCGGCGCGGGACTGAGCCACACGAGATTGAATTGCTTTTTGTATTCGTCGCGCACCGTGTTGAAAACCTGTTCGCGATTCGTGTTGGTGGGCAGTTTCAAAACGGTGAGCAAGCCGGTGCCTGTGTATTCAGGATACACGTCCACCTGGTCGCTCACCAACGCTTGCTGCAAAACGGGCGTGCCGCCGAGATTCAACTTGCGTTCGACGGGAATGCCGTTGCTTTCCAAAATGAGCGCGTACATATTCCCGACAATAAATTCTTCCGTAAAATCCTTTGACCCGACGCGAACGGGTTTTGCCGCCGCGCCGCCGCACGCCGTCAAAAGCAAGACGGCGATGAGCAAAATGCCGACGCTGTAGAATACTGTGTGCCATCCGCGTAATGTCTTCATGTTTTCTCCTCCTGAAATTTAATTTGCGGCGATGCCGTGAATGGCGCACTGCCGCACGCGACGATCCCGATGCCGAACAAGATGCAGCTAACGAACCAC
>CALMZO010000291.1 GCA_937870825.1 uncultured Chloroflexota bacterium
TATGACCCGTTCGGGAATGTGCTGACGACGAATGGGACGACGATGAGTGTGTATGGATACACAGGCGAGCAGACGGATGCGACGGGGTTGGTGTATTTGCGGGCGCGGTACTATGCGCCGGGGCAGGGACGGTTTACGACGAGGGACGTGTGGAATGGGGATTACCAGAGACCACTGTCGCTGAACAAATGGAATTATGTCGAAGCGCAACCAATCAACTATGTCGACCCCAGTGGGATGTGTCATGGCGGTGAGGGCAACGATGAATTGTGGGAAGGTCTCACCACATCCCTCAATGATGGCGGATGGGCGAAGCTGCAAACGGGTTGGAACAAAGTCACAAAGGAGTGCGAGAAAAACCTCCGCATCGCTGGCGAATGGTGGGATAAAAAGGACTATGGCAGAGCCGCCTTATGGGCGGTAGGTACGGACACCTTTGTTCGGCGCCTCCAGCACGAGCTGGAATACAATATGCGGGATTGGGAGCTCCTGCTCGATTTGGACTGTCCCGAAGAATTGCGTCGCGAGGCGCTGTTGCGTATTACCGGGCGCGGCTTTGAGGCGGCAGGAGTTGCGGTAGACGAAGGCGTGGGTGTGCGCGGCGCGTTCTGCTCTCGATCACAGAACGAAAAATCGTCACTCCGTATGGACAACGCCTACCGTCCGGGGTTGCCGGTACAGCGGATTCTTATTTGGATGACGCCGCACGCTTGGCAAATGCGGCGTGCAGTTTCAGCGCCGAGACGGTGGTGCTGACAGAGGATGGTTTCAAACCCATCAGCCAGATTCGGAAAGGCGACAAAGTTTTGGCGTATGATGAGGCGACGGGAACGACAGGATACTTTCCCGTCGAACAGGTTTGGGCACATGTTGACCTTCGCATCGAATATCTAACGCTTGACGGCGAGACGGTGACGACGACACCCGAGCATCCATTCTTTACGAAGGAACGCGGATGGGTAGCGGCAGGCGCATTGTGGCGCGGCGCGCACATTCGGAAAGCGGATGGCAGTTATGGCACGGTAGAGAAAATTGAGATTGTGCAGCGCGCACAGACGATGTACAATCTCACTGTCAGCGAGGCACACACGTTCTTTGTGGGGGTAGAAGAATGGCTGGTGCATAATGATTGTCCATTAAAGGGCGTACCATCAGGAGCGTGTGAAAGGTTACTCATTCGTCTCAAAGGGATACGCGGAGTGATTGGGATAGAGGCATTTGGCTCACGTGCTGGGAGCACATTCAGAGGATCCGGACCACGCCCCGACTCAGATCTCGACATGCTCATCATATTGTCTCAAGGAGAATTGGACGGGCGTTCTGGGCCTTGGATCAGACAGACGATTGGCACCATCATGGGAGATTTCACAGACGACACGGGCATAAAGGTTCAGTATTTTGTGTTTGACATGCCTAAAGATGTTCAGTTCTTCAAGCATGGCATGCACCCGCCATTCATAGATCTGTACTAATTTTCACTCAATGTGGATCGGAAGCATTGCATATGGAAACAAGAAATTTGAGGTATGACATCAACGTGCAAGTTAACGGCTCATTAGTGCCACCTGAGTCGATACTACCCCAATACCAGAATGAGCCGTACCCAGGGGGTCAGTATTACTATATTAAAATCTCTGCACCAATGATTAGTGAGGATTTTGCACCTTTGAAATGTGGTGACTATGTTACACCCGAGCCTGCTATCGTGTCCCTCATTTTTGAGGGATTGATGTATCTATTGAATAAGATCCGAGGAGAAAGACAGATACATCTAATGCTAGCCCATTTTCTAAACTCTATAGATAGGTTTACTCTCACGGAAAACGAGACGAAGATTGAAGGGATCTGTTCCCCTATTCTCCAAGGAACCAGTCTGGGTCAAGTGAGTTAGAGAATGGAAGATATTTCGCCAAATGAACTGGCTCCAATACTCCAAGCAGCCTATCCACTCTCCATATCGAGACGAATTGATTTAGAGGATCTCTAACGCTTTTTCGGAGAGAACCCAAATGATCCGAGGGTAGTAGCTGCACGAAGAACAATGGAGGCACTCTTGGAAAACTGGACTGATGAACAACTAGTACTCCGTCACATTGATATTGATGGGTAAAGTGTTTTCAATTTAATGCGCGCGTCGGCTGTGGTGAAGTGCCAATCCACCGTCAAATCTTTGTCATTCCGTTCCTGTTCCCACGCCGTGACTTGGGTTTTGACCGCACTTTGTGTCGGAAGGCGTTGCTCTAAACACATGCGCTCCAACGCACTTAACTCGATT
>CALMZO010000292.1 GCA_937870825.1 uncultured Chloroflexota bacterium
TATGTTGCGTTTCGCCTCGCGGCGTTCCTTGCGTCCCATGAAATTGAGAACTCCAAAACCAAATTACCAAATTCAATCTGCCCTTTACACCAAATACGCCTTCATCATTGCCTTGAACACCTTCCCATGATTCGGCACTTTCAAGTGCAACAACTCATGCACAATCACCTCACGCCGAAACGCGGCAGGTTCATGCAATAACGCGGTATCGAACGTCAAACGTCCGCGACTGGAACAACTCGCCCACTTGCGTTTCATCGGACGCAGACGAATTTCTTTGGGCGCGACGCCGATGCGCTTTGCCCACGCGTTCACTTCGGAATGAAAGATGCTGACAGGAACGAGCTCTTCCATTTTTGGAGCGAGCTCGTTTTTTATTTTCTTGCTCGGCTTGGCTTGCTGAATCAAAGTTCGCTTTTGCATTTTCGTTAGCGTCGCTCACGCCTTACAACGCTCATGATGTGTTCCACCACTTCAGGTTGGTTGTTCATCGTTTCGGGCAAATAGCGATAGAGCGCAATTCGCACTGCCCGCGCATCGCGTTCACTCGTAAGCCAATGCGGATTCTGTACTAACACATTCGTCATTTCGAGCGCGACGTGTTCGGCGTCGTTCAGCGGAACATTTTCTTGTTTCAATAACCACAGAATCGCGAACGGCACACCCGAAATATTACGCTCCGCTTGTTCGCGTTCGGCTTGCGTAATGTCCTCTACCAATCCTTGCAATTGTTTTAACGCTTCTTCCGTGTCCACTTGCCGCTGTTTGAATGCTTCCGCGATCGCTTCGGCGCGCTCACCGATGGAAACCAGAAACGGCGCGTTCGTTTGCTCGTCCGAAACTTTTTGCGCGATAGATTTGATGAGGTTGAATACTTTCACCGTGTCGGGCTGTTGACTCGCCGCGATTTGTTCGAGCGTTTGCGGATTGATTTCGTACACCGACACCGCCTCGCGAATCACGCTGACGCGCGTTTGTTCTTGCACCAACTTTGCGGTCTTGCGCGCGAGTTCGCGGTCCGTCGGGCCTTTGCCCTCATACGCGGCGCGCAAGAGATCGAACAAATCCGCGAGGCGATGATAGTCTTCGACAAAATCGCGGAGGGACGGATCGGGCGAAAGAATTTCGTACAAGTCCTCGATTTCTTGAAAGAACCGATAATACGCGTGCCGCGCTTCTTCATCGCGCAACGCCAGCAGCGCGGCTTCAGCGGCTTTGTCCGCGGATTTGCCTTTGACGAGTGGCAAGTATTCCGCGCGTCCTTTTGCCATTTGTTCGCGGAAACGTTTTTCGAGAACGTCCAACCCCTCGATCACGCTCGTCACGTCGCGCGAATCGAACGCCAATGCTTTTTCGAGATTTTCAAAAATGCCGACAAAATCCAAAACGAATCCACCTGGCTTGCGCTGTCCCGCTTCGTCTTCGTACGGACGATTCACGCGCGCAATCGCTTGCAAGAGAACGTGGTCACGCATCGGCTTGTCGAGATACATGCAATACAACACGGGCGCATCATAGCCCGTCAATAATTTTTCCGTGACAATCAGGATGCGCGGTTTTTCTTCGGGCTTACAGAATTTTTTGCGAATCGTTTTTTCTTGCTCTTCGGTTTTGTAATAGCGCGTTAAACTTTCTTCGTCGTTGTGCGCGGGACTGATCAGCACTTCGGATTCTTTAGCGGGGAGATATTGATCGAGCGCGGCTTTGTACAGCGTACACGCTTCACGATCCACCGCGACGAGAAATGCTTTGTAGCCCAATGGCGCGACGTTTTCGGTGAAATGTTTTGCCACATATTGCGCGATGCGTTGGACGCGCTCGCGGTTCTTGAGCATATTCTTGAGCGTCACCGCTTTTGCCAAAACGCGATTGAGGTCTTCTTGATCGCTCATGCCCTCCGCTTCGGCGAGTTCGAGAAATTCGCGGTTGAGCGTTTCGCGATCGACGCGCAATTCATTCGGCGCGAGCGAATAGTACAGCGGAACGGTTGTGCCGTCGGAAATGGATTCGGCAATCGAGTATTTGTCGAGATACCCTTGCGGATCATCTTGCCCGAATGTTTTGAACGTGCCTTGCCCGTGCGCGGTCTTGTCAATCGGTGTGCCAGTGAAACCGAGATACGTCGCGTTGGGCAGCGCGCCCATCAAATAATTGCCCAAGTCGCCGCCTGTGCTGCGATGCGCTTCATCCACCAAAACAAAAATGTTGCGATGCAAATTCACGTTCGCGGGAATATCGTCGAATTTGTGAATCATCGCGACGATGAGTCCGCGCGTGTCAGAGGCGAGCAGTTCGCGCAAATGAACTTTGCTGTTTGCCACCTCGACGCGCCCGATGCCGAGTGTGGCGGCGAGGTTGCCAAACAATTGTGTTTCGAGTTCGTTGCGATCCACAAGCATCAAGACGGTGGGATTTTCAAACAGTGGTTCTTGAATCAAACGCTGCGCGAGCGTAATCATCGTGAACGTTTTGCCCGAACCTTGTGTGTGCCAGACGAGACCGTGACGCTTTTTTGGATCACGCGCTCGAAACAGGGCGCGTTCCACCGCGCGCATTTGATGGGGACGCAGAATCACTTTGGTGAGTTCGTCATCTTTGCGCGTGAACAAAATAAAATCGCGCAAGACGCGTAAGACGCGTTCGGGCGCGACAAAGGATTTGACGAGAGTTTCAAAGTCCTGTGCCGCGCTTTCGTCTTTCCAATTGAATAGATTTTTCGCGGCGGTATTCCACGTCGCGCCATAATAATAATGGACGAGATGCGTGAGCGTGAACATTTGCAAAAGCGCGAGGAGTTCGGGCGCTTCGCGGTGATAGCGTTTCACTTGGTCAAGCGCCTCGCCCAAACCATCAATTTTCGTCGCGGCTTTGGTTTCAATCAAGAGAACGGGAACGCCGTTGATGAGGAAAACGACATCGGGGCGAATCGTGTGGACGCCATTGGTGAATGAAAATTCATCAGTCACATGAAACGCGTTGCGGCGCGCATCAGTGAAATCAATCAACCTTAAATTTCGTTCGCGGCGTTCGTCGGGAACGAAAACGGTTTTGAGTCCTTTGAGATATTCCCATGCTTCGAGATTGCCTTCGGGTTTCGGCGACACGCGTATCAAGCGTTTGGCAATTTCGTCCGCCTTGAGCGCGTCCACGCGGTCAGGATTGAGTTGCTGAATTTTTTGCGTGAACACATCCCACAGCAGCGGACTCGTTTCGCCGCGCCGCAGACGCAACGCTTCATCGGGCGAGAGATAGGTCCAGCCGCAATCTTTGGCGTAAGCAATCAAACGGTTTTGAACGACGTGGCGTTCACTGGAGAGGCGCATATTTTTCATCCCTCATCCCTCATCCCTCATTCTTAATTTCCCTGTCATCAACTGTTGCAGCATTGTCTTGAACAACGCTTCTAACGCGGCTTTGCGTTTTTCTTCGTTTTCGATTTTCTTGTCCGCTGTTGCGAGGATGCGCGCGATTTCGCGTTGTTCGGAGAGTGATGGCAACAGTACAGGAATTTTTTGTGCTTTGCTCGCATTGAAAACAGAATTGACGGATGATTGATCGCGTTTCTGTGCAAAAAATTTTTGTGCTTTCAGGTACTGCAAATAGAAATGCAAAAAAATGTTGTGCATCCTTTCGTTCACCCGAAACCGCAGAATAAAAGATGCAAATGTGTATTCCCCATCAAGATTAAACAACGCAGTTTTCCCAACATGCTCTTGGCTTCCACTTCGCCAGTTAAAAAGTAAATCACCTTTTGTGAGTACAAGTCTTTCGCGCTTGTTGGCGGGAACAGGGTAGTAACGCAGTGTAGTTAAATCAAGATTCCCCTCATTCGTAATGTTGATGTTCGTGAGAATCGGTGTGCCAACATTTTTATCTTTCAAATTTGCAACAGCCGCTTGCGCGCCATAAACAATTTCCGCAACCGCGCCAAGTTCTTGTAAATCCCAATGCTCTGGCATCACCCCAATCTCTGTCTCTTGAACCGCGCCGTTCGCGTCCAGTCCTCGTGTGAACAATTGGCGCATCAACGATTTTTTCAATTCACGCGCGGCGGCGATGAGATTGTCTTGCGCTTCAATCGCGCGCTGAATGGTGGAGAGAACGCGGGCGATGGCGCGCTGTTCGGGGAGAGGTGGGAACGGGATGAGCAATGATTCGACAACTGCTTTGCTCAAACGTTGTCGCCCTGTGCTTCCTTCCATCTTGCCCGCTAGCGCGACGCGGACATCATTTTTTAGCAAATAGTAAAACAAAAAACCAATGTCGCTTGCCCCTTCGATTCCCTTGATCGGAATCACTTCAGTCGTTGCAACGCCAAAGCCATTTGGTAGCTGCGGAATAATTCCTTGCTTGCCATTCTCAAACGATGGTGTAATTTTCGGCAGCAGAAAATCGCCCGCCTCAAAATATGTTCCGCTCGAAAACCCGTTTGGCTTTTTCAGAATGTAATCGTGGAACGCAATTTTGCGGAACGGAATCAATTCCATTGGCACGAATGGGATTGATTCAAAAGCATCGTAACGCAAGCCGCGCGGCTTTTGCGTAAATATGTACTTGTCGCGCAGCACGACAACGTGCCAGTCGGCAGGCAGTGCGCCGATCCATTCGCTCTGCTCAGGACGTGGTTCGGTCTCACGAAAATCGCCGTTCACGTTCGTCGTCATTTCGTTATTTCTTGTCGCCGTTCTTTTTCTTGCCGTTTTCTTTTTTCGCGTCCTGTTCTGCGCGGCGCGCCAATTCCTGTGCGAGCGCGGCGGCGACGAGTGGCTTGTCAAAAGGAATTCGTTCGGTTGCAGTCTC
>CALMZO010000293.1 GCA_937870825.1 uncultured Chloroflexota bacterium
ACGAATGCGCCAACAGTCACCGCCGCGCAAACACACACGCTTTCCCCAACGTTGGTCAGCGGCTCACCAACACAAAACGCTTTCGAGTCCGTCAAAGCCGCACTCGAAAAAAACAAAACGCTCAAATCCTATCGCGGCGAAATGTCCGGCGATAACTTTTTCGCGCTCCAATGGAAAGGCGAGGTGCGCGTTCCCGATATGCGCTACACCTATACCGGTGCATTCGCGAAAGACGCGCAAGTTATTCTGGCACAAGGTCAAGTCTATGTGCAGGATTCGACCATCTCCGATTCGAAAGAATGGGTACTCGTTCCCGAGTCAAAACAATATCCCTACGCCTCCGGAACTCCGCGCGGCTCCATCGCAGAAATGGTTGGCGATGTGTCGTATTACCAAAAAGGGGAACGCGCCTCCTTGGATGGAATGGAGTGTGATGTATATGTGCAAGACAAGCGCGCAGTTGCCAGCACAGTTTTTGGATTTCTCGGTAACCAGACACCGCCGAGTGAGCAAGCCGCCGACTTTTTTGAACAAGCCGAAGTGAAATTGTGGATTTGCGCGGACGGCTATATTCACCAAGGACAATTAAAGTTCCAACTCAAATCACAAGACGCGGGTCCACCGCCGTTTCCGAGCACATTGCTGGCACACATCTACGACCTGAATGCGGACATTCAAATCGTCGCGCCAACAAATGTAAAAGCATTTCCGACGCCAACCGTACGTGTTACGAAAACTCCCGAACCTACTCCAACTCCCATTCCAGCGGCAGCGGCGCGCGAGATGTTGGCAGAAATCGCCAAGTGGGATGTCGTGCTAACCGACGCGTTCGATGTCGCGGCGAACGATTGGACGGTGGACAGTTACACCACAGAGGACGGGAAAGCCAATGTCACGAAAAAAATCGCGGACGGAAAGTATACATGGACCATTCACGCGAATGAGCCATTGATGAATCACGACTTTCCACAAGTCCCTACCCAATTTCAGCATGGGGCAATTGCGGTGGAAGCGCGGTGGGTGAGCGGCGCGCGTGACTGTCGCTATGGGATAGAGGTGCATGGATACTTTGTCGCTGATAATGCGAATTTCTTGGTTCGCCCGGATGGCGCGTGGCTCATTTCAACCAACAGCGGTTTTTTGGAAGGTAACCACCTCGCCAGCGGAAATGTTCCACCAATGCAAGCGGGACAAGTATATCGGTTGCTTGTGATTCAAGAAGGCGAAACGTTGCTATTTTTTATCAATGATGAATTCGTTACTACCTTGACGCGCCGAGGTGAAGCCGCAAACCCCGGACTTGCCATGCAGTTCGACGCCCCTAACCAAGATTGCGTCGTCGAGTTTGACAATTTCGAGGTGCGCATTCCTCCGCCCCCCTCTGCAACCGCGCATGGTCAAGTCATCGTCTCGGGTTTTGACGCGGCGAACGCGGCGCAATTTCCCGTTGGCGCGTACGACCAACCGCCACTGGGGGACAAACGGGAAATCGTGGATGGAAAATATATTTGGGAAATTCGCGCCCCGCGCGATGAAATCAGACTCTTTGCGATTCCCAAAATGGACGCCGTGACCGATTTCACCGCGAGTGTCACCATCAAGAATGTACAAGGACCGAACCGCGCAAAGGCAGGTCTTGCGTTTCGGCACACCGACTCGGAAAATTACTATCGATTTGAAATTACCAATTTTGGCGATTTCAACATCTCCAAGACTGCGAAGGGTAGATACAATCCGTTTGCATCGGGTTCCAACGCCATCAAACAAGGCGAACCGAATCGTCTCAAGATTGTCGCAATCGGTCCACAGCTGTCTTTTTACATCAACGATGTGCTTGTTGCGCAATTGCAAGACTCTGAATTGAAAGAAGGAAACGTCGGACTCGTGGCAATGGTGTACGAACCGGGCGCGACAGGAATTTACGAATTCAGCGATTTTGAAGTGCGCGTTCCGTAAAGATTGGCGATGAATCCGATTTATCTTGATGCAGGATTTGGCAAACAAAAGGAGCAACCCATGAACTCTCGCAAACTTTACTCCACCATTTTTGTGCTTGGCAGCGTCTTGGCTTTTGTTGCCTGCGCGTCGCCTACCACAAGTGTTCCACCAACACCCATCGCGCAAGCAGCAACCAATACCCTCGCGCCGACGGCTACGCACACATCCATTCCGCCAACAGCAACAGCACACAAACCGCGACGGTGACGAATTCGCCGACAGCTACTCATACATCTACGCCGACGAAAACGAACACACCAACGAAAACGAACACGCCGACCAACACCGCGACGCCGACCAATACGGCAACAGCAACCCAAACGTCAACGCCGATTCCGAGCAACACGCCGACCAAAGCGCCGACGCGCGTTCCGCCAACGCGCAAACCTGCCACGCCCAAGCCAAGTTACGAGATACCGCCGGGCGAGCAAGGGTTCTTGATTCAAAATCTTACGGGAACGCCAATCACCGTCCGCGCGGCGGCGGTGGGAGGCGAGCCGCGCGAATTTCAGATTGGAGTGAATGGGGAAGCATTCATGACCACACCCGCGCCGGTGATTGTTTGGGGAATTATTTTGGGGGACGGGCGGTTCCAATCGGGCGGTTTCGCGGTTATTCAACCGGGACAACTCAGGACGGTCAAAATTTACAAAATCCCCGGCGGCAATTGTTATCAGCCGGAATGTTTTGAATATTTTCCTCCGAGTTGAACTGCGCGCTTGACGACATATTGGCGGTTTGTGGCAGTGCGCGTTCTGGAATTGGCAGTTGTCCGGGGTTATCTTGATGCCATCTGTAGTGCATTTTTTGCAAAACCAATCGGAGAACTCGTCATGGACAACTTGCCTTCCTTTGGTCAGTGGCTTAAAGAATCTCGCCGCGCAAACGGTCTCACCCAAGACGAATTTGCCAAACAAGTCTATTGCGCGACCGTCACCATTCGAAAAATCGAAGCCGACCGCCTGCGCCCGTCGCGAGAATTGGTTGAACTCATTGTCAACGCGCTGAACGTCGAACCCGCCGAGCATTTCAACATGGTTGACCGCGCGCGCCGCCGTTAATTCAAACCCGTTTGCAAAATTTTTTGCAGACACATTGCAGCCGATATGGAGGACACTATGAAACGCTTTTTCTCGCTCATCGTTTTAGGTTGGACTTTGGTTTTGGGCGCATGCACCGCACCCGCTGCGCCGCCACCTACGGCGACGTTCATCGCCCAAGCCGCGCCAACCAACACGCTCACGCCAACGGCGACACATACGGCAATTCCACCGACCGCGACGAACACCGCAACGGCAACGAACACGGCAACGTCAACTCGTACCTTTACGCCGACAAAAACCAATACGCCGACCGTGACGCCTTCGCCGACCAACACTGCGACGGCGACACACACTGCGACGTTGACGCCAACAAATGTTCCGCCGACGGCGACGTTCACTGCAACGCGTCGACCTGCGACTCGCGCTCCCACAAAACCGCCCGCCCCCGCGAAATCATTCAGCACAACGTGGAAAACAGACATGGGCTATGAAGGGCGCGACGCAAATTCGCAGTGGTGTCAGATTCATAACGAAACACAGAATCTAACCGCCGAAGAAATGCTTTTCCAAACATTCGAGCAGCAGAACCTGGCGCCGGTCCTTTTGCGAACCTACAACGCGACTCTGGCGCGCGGCGGGTATCAGCCCATTTTTGGAATTGCGAATGCAGACGGTTCCATCAATCGCTGGATGCTGGCGGGATGGTATGCCAAAGCGTTCGGCTGGCCCAACGGTATCGAACAGTTTCCGCCAAATGGAGTTGCGGGCGGCGCGAGTTCCGGTGATTGGACGTGGTACTCTGTCGCGCGCGCCGGAGAATTTTGCAAGTTCGTTTATGTGAGGTGGAAGGGCCAAAGGAGCGTCTCGGAATATGCGCCTGACGGCAAACTCATCAATACGAACGCCACACTCCCTTCCGGCGCGCCGTAATGTAAGCGAATTCACAGAGTGAACCAACCAACTTGACTGCGAATCACGGCAAGTTTGAAATGCGAACCATTCGCACTCATTCTGAAAGAGGTCTAGATGAAAAGACTGAAATTCTTCGCCTCGTTTGGCATCCTCGTTCTGTCCACGGTCTGGATGAATTTGGCGAGTGACAATGCCCCCAATGCTCACGCCGCGCCGGATGCGGGACGTTGGGACAAACGTTTCAATTCGCCTCTGTTGGAGGGTCGTGTATATGCCTCCGCAGTCGCGGGGGACACCATTTACATCGGTGGCGATTTCAATCACATAGCCGGTATCGCGGTCAAGAACATCGCCAAGTGGGACAGTGTTTCGCAAACATGGTCCGCATTGGGGGAAGGGCTTGGCGGGAATGTTTACGCCATTACCGTCATCGGCGAGGATGTGTACGTCGGTGGGAAATTTCATAGGGCTGGCGGTGTGAGCTTGAATCATCTTGCCAAATGGAATGGGACAGTCTGGTCGGATGTCGGCAACGGCGTAAGCGGCGGAGCGTGCGCGCAATGTATTTCTATCGACGCGTTGGCATCGAACGGAACAGATTTGTACGTCGGCGGCACGTTCGAGCAAGCGGGCGATGTCGCCGCCATCAATGTGGCGATGTGGAATGGGAGCGCGTGGTCCGCGTTCGGCGATGGACTGGGTATGTGCGCTTATTGTCCCGCTTCCGTATTCGCTTTGGCGGTTTATGACGACGCCGTGTTCGCTGCCGGAAGTTTTACCGCTCAGTTAGCGCAGTGGAATGGAACGAGTTGGTCAACGTTTGCTCACACGGGTTTTATTCGTGCCTTGCACACACAAGGCAGTGATTTGTATGCGGGGGGAACGTTTACCGAGATTGATGGCGTCCTTGCGAATCGCGTCGCGCGATGGAATGGCAATGCGTGGTATGCGCTGGGTGAGGGATTGGATGATTATGTGACCGCGCTCGCATCCGACGGAGTGAATTTGTACGTGGGCGGCGGATTTCATTATGCGGGAGGAATGGAAGCACAGTACCTCGCGCAGTGGAATGGAAACGCGTGGTCAGACCTTGACATTGATCACCACACTGGCGTGTCGACATTGGTCTTGCTGGATAGTCTGCTGTATGTACCGAAACAATATACTGGCAATTGGAGAATGGAGGTTTGGAATGGCAATGCGTGGACAAACCTCGCCCCGACAGGTGGCATGGGAGCAGCGTTTGGCATCCGTGCATTAGAAAATGTCCAAGGCGATATCTATGCCGCAGGACCCGGACTGGTTCTCGCGGGTAATACACCCGTACAGGGCTTGGCGCGATGGGACGGCGCACGATGGCACGTCGTCGAAGGGGCCCCCCCGAGAATCGAAACGCTCACGCATAATGAAACAGATTTGTACGTTGGCGGACAATTCGGGAATGGGCTGAACAGCATCGCGCGTTGGGATGGCACCGCGTGGATGGGCGTGGGCAATGGGGTCACGAAAAACTCGCAACCCGGTCATGTCCTCGCAATGGCATGGCAAGGCGATGATTTGATTGTCGCAGGCAATTTTGACCACGCCGGTGCCGTTCCTGTCAGGAATATCGCGCGTTGGGATGGCACAAATTGGCACGCCCTTGGCGGCGGCATTTACGGCAAAGTTTCGGCGTTGGCAGTGCAGGGGAACAATGTTTACGTCGGCGGGAAATTTCCGCGCGCGGGAAATGTGTTCACGTCCGGCATCGCGAAATGGAACGGCAAACGTTGGACGGCGCTGGGCGATGGTTTACGCGGCGGATATTCGCGTGTGAACGCACTAGCTCTCGATGGCGACCGCCTTTACGCGGGTGGGCAGTTCGAGCGTTCCGGCACGACCAATCTGTCTAATATCGCGGTGTGGAATGGTTCCAAGTGGAACGCGCTGGGCAAAGGGCTGACACTTGAACACGCGCATGGCAGTGTCCGCGCGCTTGCGGTGCAGAATGGCGACCTGTATGCCGGGGGCTTTTTTAATGGCTCAGGAACTCTCGTTCTTGAAGGAGTTGCCCAATGGGATGGCGGCAAGTGGCTCGCATTCGGTGGCGTGAAGGGCGGGACGGTCGAAGCGTTCGCGTTTGAGGGAGCAGATGTCTATATTGGCGGTTCGTTTTCTCGGGTGGGCAAACGGCAATCGTCAAACATTGCGCTCTGGCATCCCGATTAGCGCGCAGCATGCCTGACGACTTTAACGGATGCGAAAATGCAAATTGACTTTCGGTCTAAAACAATTTCCACCCGCATCGTCGCGGCAAGAATTGCAGAGATGGCAGTTTTCGGCACTCACCCCTCTTGATTTGGCGGTCAATCGGATTGAGAATAGAGCCGTTGCAACAATAAGCTCCGACATGCGCCAACGCGAATTCGATTCAGTCATTGGAGGTCAACATGTCAACACTGCACGACGAATCCCAAATCGAAACGTGGCTCGAAGGTCTGTTGCATGACGAATCCAAACGCCGCGAAGCCGTTGCCCACGCGATTGCGAAAACGCCGACATATGACGAACGCATCGTCGCCGCGCTCAAAGAGATTTCGCGCGCGGACCCGAAAGAGTATGCGCGCAACGCCGCCGCACACGCGCTCCAAAAAATTTCCGAAGCGCACTTTGCCGCAGGCAACGACATTCGCGCCTTTTTGGAAAAATGGCGCGCTGACGAATTGACGCGCGCGCGTCCTCCGGAGCCGCCGCGTCCACACATTCCCGTTCCCCCGACACAACCCATTTCAGCACCAAGCGCGTCCGCACATTCCGCGCCCGAAATTCAAGCCATCGCATTTCAACCTTTGCCAAAGCAGACCGAACCCGAACCCACACCTGTTGTCGGAAATTTCGCGTCAGTGCAGACGAGCGTTCGGGTTACGGAAACGAGCGCGTCACCCGTTGACCCTGTCACCCCATCCCCCGCTCCCCAACCCCCTGCCCCTGCTGTGCCTTTCGACCAATGGCTGTTGAGTGAACGCAATATCAAATTCGCGTTGTATTCGGGCGGCTTTTTGCTTTTGCTTGCGGGCTTGATTTTCGTCGGCGTCTATTGGAATACTTTGCCGGGGCTTGCAAAACTTGGCGTGACGCTTGCCGTGACGCTTGTCATGTACGGCGGCGGTGTGCTTTTATTCCAACGCCCCGCTTTGAAAATCGGCGGCGCGGCGCTGCTCGCGATTGCGTCAGGATTTTTGCCGTTGAATTTTGTCGTCGCGCATCTTTATCTCACGCAAGGCGACGCAAATGGGATGTGGCTGATCGCTTCGCTCGCATGTGGAATGATGTACGTTGGCACTGCGTTATGGTCGCGCCACAGTCTCTTTACCGTGTTCGCGGTCATCGCCGCGTATTCAAGTGCGACTGCCGCGATGGTTTTGGCAGATTTCACAAACACCGGACATTCATTGGGCTATGCGATTGTGACGTTGGGTGTTTTCGGTATTGCACTCGCCGCACGCACACGTTCGCGCATTGAATTCATCGCGCGTACTCTGCGAATTTGCGCGCACGTCGTCGCCCCGCTTGTTTTTGCCTTTGCGATTGTAAATTGGATCATAGCACAGTCG
>CALMZO010000294.1 GCA_937870825.1 uncultured Chloroflexota bacterium
CCAAAGTTGAGGAGTTCGGCGCTGTCGCGCGGGATGGAAACCGTGATGGAATTGATTTCGCCTTCGACGTAGGCGGGCTGTGGCGGCGCGTTGGAATCTTCGCCAAAGCCCGCGCTTGCATACGATGGATTCGGCGACTGCTCAAACGAAACCGCCAGCACTGGCACGGAACGAATGATTGCTTTGGTGACGGGCAGATTCATGATGTCGCCGCTCAAGGGAGCACTGATGATTCCTGACGCGAGAAGAAACGAAGAGGGGAAGGTGCTTTGGGTTGGCGTAATGACGGCTGACGGACCCAAGTCAAAATTAACTTGATTGTTGTTTTGTCCTGTCAACAGTTCGCCAAAATTATTCGAGTTGTTGGTTGTGAGATTTCCGGGCGCCATGCTGATAACAAGGTCAACATAGTCGCCCGTAACGATTTGCGATGGCGAAGTTTTTGTATCAACGGGAATCACCGCCGCGACGCGCTTCGGGTCGGTGAGTGCGAGAGCCAGTCGTTTTGACGCGAGGGGATTCCCGGAGGTGACAACAGAAGATTTGCGTAGCGGTTCGCCCGCAAAAATCGGACTCGTGACAAATCCGCCGAGATATTCGTCCAATTCGTTTTTTTGCACGAGCGTGGCAAGCACCTGATTGTTCAAGTGCTGCGAATCCACGCCAAGCATGTTCGCGTCGAGCGGCGTGTACGGCGGAATATCGCGCAGCGCGACGACGACGAGCGCGGGCGGCGGCGCGAGAAAATTTCCCAAAAGCAGATAGCCGATGAACGCGCCGAGCGCGAGCAGGATGCCGATGAAAAAGGTTGCAGACTTGAGCACGAAAATTTCCTTTCGAATAAAGATGATTTCCGATGACTTTTATTCGGACTGCCACAACGCGTTCACTTGAACGAGCAGTCGTTGTGCTTGTTCACGCAAATCTTGAAGCAGCGCCGAGAGCATTTGCAATTCGCTGCCCGTCAATTCGCGCAAGGATGATTCGTCGAATTGATGGATTCCCTGTGAAATGGAAAAGAGAGCAAAGCCATACGGTCCTTGCATCGCGCGTTGTGCGAGGGCGCGCGCAATCGGTGTTGCAAGATTCGGGTAATAGCGCCGCACGAGATTTGTCCACGCGTCAATGGTTTCTTCCGCAAGGGAATCGAAATTCCACAATGTGGAATTTGTCTCTTGAACAACATCGCTCGTGTTCATGGTGTCTTGAGAAAAACAAAAAGAGGGAGACTCGTCCTCCCGCGCGTGCGGGCAGACAAGTCTCCCTCTCTGCATGTCAAACGATTCCGTGGCGTTTAGTTGTCGCCGATAATTTTCATCCCAAGCGTGATTGTCTGCATGGCAGACCTTCAGTGGCTCAGGCAATAAAACAAAACGGAATTCGTTTCAGATGAGGGATTGGAACGCGAGTGCGTTCCATCCGATTACGGTGCTACTATAGCAGAGTGAATAGTGAGGGTCAATGGTTTAAATAATGATTTTTTATTTGTAAGAGTGTGAGGACAATAGAAAACATCTATTTTATAGAGTGATTGTGCGGTTGTTGGACATTTCCCAAAGAAAATGGAATTCTAAAAAAAGGTCTGCATCTTATTGATTCTCTGGCAGAGGTTTTTCTTGAAATTCAATTGCATCTCCTTCTTGCGTGCGTGTTTGTTCAATCGTTCCAACTGCCGTCTCCAAAACCATACGTACACCCCAAACCCAAGCAATTCGATATGGCGGTATGGTGCAAGAACGAATGACTTGATTGTGCTTGTCCAAAAAAAGAACATCAATCGGAAACTTCATCCCAATGGTGTGGATTGCCATAAAGGGGATACCTTTGCGCGCGGGAATACAAAGAGCATGCCCCGGTTCAAGTTCGTCGTGTTTCAACAGTCCTATACGGCGAGCGTAAGTTGTGGTTGCAAGTATGATGTGGGTCGCAATGAGTGTTTGTTTCGATTTGTTTGTAACCATCGCGAAAGATAATACTGTCGGTCTTTGACCATTCTTGGACATCTATCCATTAAGAGAATCTCTGATGTCTTGCTAGACTGTTGGCTTGAATACCAAGTATTGCCAAGTATCGAGCATCGCTTTCCCACGAAATTGAGCGTGGTGCAAAAGCAAGCACACATAAACAGCACGCGCGACAATTTGACATTTGCCAACTATTCAATTATTCTATTGAATATATGAATAATCGAACCCATCGCGCCTTCAAAGCAGACATCTACACCCAGTTCGCGCGCGTGACCAAAGCCCTCTCGAATCCCCATCGCCTCGAGTTGATAGACCTCCTTGCGCAAGGCGAACGAACGGTGGAAGATTTAGCCCGCGAAGCCGACCTCTCCATCGCTAACGCGTCGCAGCATTTACAGGAACTCCGCATTGCCCATCTGGTTTCCGTGCGGCGAGAGGGACTTTATGCCTACTATCGCTTGGCGGACGAAAATGTTTTCCGCGTGTGGCAGGCAGTGCGCGAGCTGGGGGAAGCGCGCCTGTCTGAAATCGAACGCGTGCGGCGCACCTATTTGCAGGCGCGCGAAACGCTCGAGGCAATTGATAGCGCGGAACTCTTGGCGCGTATGAACAAGAATGACGTAACACTCCTCGATGTGCGTCCCGTTGAGGAATATCGCGCGGGACACATTGGTGGCGCCATCTCGGCGCCCGTAAAGGAGATTGAATCCTTTTTACGCAAATTGCCAAAGCGCAAAGAAATCATCGCCTACTGCCGCGGTCCCTATTGCGTTTTTTCGGACGAAGCCGTCGCGTTGCTCAGGGCGCGCGGATACAAGGCGCGTCGTCTTGCCACGGGCTTTCCAGATTGGCGAGCCGCGGGGTTGCCCGTCGAAGCGCATGGCACGATGTAGGAGGCGCGGAACATGTTCGTAAAACAGATTGTGGATGAGAGCTTGGGCAATTCTTCGTACCTCGTTGCGTCCAAAGAGACAGGACAGGCGGCACTGATTGACCCGCAGCGCGATGTAGAGCGCTACGTCCAAATTGCAGAAGGGTTAGGGCTGAAACTGACCCACGCGCTTGAAACACATCTTCACGCCGATTTTGTTTCAGGACTGCGCGAGTTAGCGGAACGATATCAGCTTGTTATCGGAGCGAGCTCGGAATCGCATCTTGCTTTCAGCCATCTGCGATTGCAGGAAGGCGATACGATTGATTTGGGAGAGCTCTCGCTTGGTGTTGTTGCAACGCCCGGGCATACGCCTGAGCATGTGAGCTTTACGCTGCGCGAAACGGACAAGCATACACCTTCCGCGATTTTTACAGGCGGCTCATTAATCGTCGGCGGCGCGGCGCGTACCGATCTGTTGGGACATCACTTGACGAAACCTTTGACGCATCTTTTGTATCACACAATTCATGATACGTTGCTACAATTCCCCGATGATGTAATTGTGTATCCCACACACGGCGCAGGCTCATTCTGTAATACACCGTCAAGTTCGGAACGCGTGACAACGATTGGGAATGAGCGCAAGTGGAATCCATTGGCACAGGCACGAACAGACCAAGAATTCCTGAATCTTGCTCTGGAAGGATTACCCTCCTATCCAACGTACTTTCAATACTTGCGCGCGGTCAATCAACTCCGCACGCGCGTACTGAAAGGGCTTCCTCGCTTGCACGCCTTGACCCCACGCCAAGTTCAAGAGCAAATGGAGCAAGGAGTTTTTGCGCTCGACACGCGCTCCGCTCGTCAATTCGCCGCCTCACACATTCCAAAGGCGTATGGTATCCCCCTAAACACGCCGCTCAACACTTGGGCGGGCTGGGTGATTCCATTCAACGCGCCCCTGATTTTAATTGAAGAAGATCCTTCCAAGCGCGAGCAAGCGATGCGTCAGCTCTTTCGTATTGGTTATGACGAGATACGCGGCTTTCTTGATGGAGAGATGATGGCATGGGAGGCGGAAGGTTTTCCTGTGGCGCGAGTGCCTGTGATGTCTGTGGGAGAACTCTACAATACACGCGCAAACCTCCCCGCGCTTGCTGTGTTGGATGTGCGACAAGATGCCGAATGGCGCGCGGGACATCTCGAAGGCGCCATTCATATTGAAGGGGGACAATTGGACAAGGGCGAACTTGCGCTTGCGAAAGAGCAAGGGATTGTCGTTCATTGTGGTCATTCGGACCGTTCAACCGTCGCGATTTCATTGCTGGAACGACGCGGCTATCAAAACGTGCGCTTGTTGTATGGTGGGTTTAGCGCGTGGGAAAAAGCCGGCTATCCAGTAGTGGGTTCGACAAAATCGTAAACCAAGTAAGTGGAGTCTTATGCAATCTCCTATCCTGGGAAACAAGATTTATGATGTGTCATCGGTTTTTACGGCGGAAAACTTGCTTCGTGAAGCGCGGCGGCAAAAGTCCATCTCAGAAGGCAACATTCCCTCTGTCTGCATTCTCGACCCGGATGGCGATATTGCAGACCATTTAATTCGGACAGGGCAGGCATCCATTCACCCACATTGGGCGTGTTATCACACCAAACTTTACTCATTCACCCATGACGGGATCGAATATGGCATCATTCCGCATGTCGTCGGCGCATCGTTCGCCGTGCTGGTCGCAGAGGAATTATTTGTCTCTGGCTGCAAGTTGCTTATCAGTATGACTTCTGCCGGGCAAATTGTCCCAATAGGGCAACCGCCATACTTTGTATTGATAGAGAGGGCGCTGCGTGATGAAGGCACAAGCTATCACTACATGCCACCCGCGTCGTACAGTCATCTCCGTCCAGTGCTACTCAAATCTATGCAAGGCGCGTTTGCAGAAGTACCCATCCGCGTACTCGGTGGTGCGACTTGGACAACGGATGCTCCCTTCCGTGAAACGGCAGCAGCAATCGAGGATGCCCGAAGCAAAGGCATTCTGGGCGTGGAAATGGAAGCCGCCGCGTTGTACGCCTTTGCACAGGTCAAGGCAAAGGATGTGGTTTGCTTTGCTCATATCACCAACCAGATGGCACAGATTGAGGGTGACTTTGAGAAGGGACTCAACCAAGGGAGTCATGACGCCCTTATAGTCATTGGGTTGACAGCAAAACGATGGAAGATGATACGCGATGAGTGATGGCGCATCCTCTGCGGCGCGTCTCGTGCTTGGCTTGCGCGAGAATTGGCGGCAGTTCACTTTGCTCATCGTCATTAACGCCTTTGTCGGCGCGATGGTGGGCTTGGAACGGACTGTCATCCCGCTGATGGCCGAAACGGATTTTGGTTTGGTCTCGCGTTCCGTCATCCTCTCGTTTCTCATTAGCTTTGGCATCGTGAAAGCGCTCGCGAATTTGTTTGCGGGACGGTTTTCGGACCGTATTGGACGCAAACCTATTTTGGTTGCGGGCTGGCTCGTCGCGCTGCCGGTGCCATTCCTCATAATTTTTGCGCCGAGTTGGAATTGGATTGTCGTTGCCAATGTGTTGCTTGGCATCAATCAAGGTTTGTGTTGGTCAACCACAGTCATCATGAAAATTGATCTGGTCGGACCAAAACAACGCGGGTTAGCGATGGGGTTGAATGAGTTCGCGGGGTATTTGGCAGTTTCACTCGCGGCACTCGGCACAGGTTATCTTGCTGCGGTCTATGGCTTGCGTCCGGTTCCATTTTTACCCGGCATCGGATTCGCATCGCTCGGGTTGCTGCTTTCCCTTTTGTTTGTGCGCGAGACGCAGCCCTATGCGCGCCTTGAAGCGCGGACTGAAACACCGCAATCGCCAGAGGAGCGCGTTCCATCCTTTCGAGAAATTTTTGTATTGACGAGTTGGCAAGACCGCGCGCTGTCTTCCGCGAGTCAAGCGGGCTTGGTCAATAATCTGAATGATGGGTTGGTGTGGGGCTTGGTCCCAATTTTTCTCGTCGGCACTGGTCTGCCGCTCGCGCAAGTCGGCATCGTGGCGGGCATTTATCCTGGCGTGTGGGGTGTAAGTCAATTGTTCACGGGCGCGTTGAGTGACCGTTGGGGACGCAAGTGGTTCATTGTCGCGGGTATGTGGATTCAAGCATTGGGTATCGCGCTGTTTGTCTTGGGCAAAGAATTTTGGTGGTGGGTTGTTGGCGCGACGCTGCTTGGTTTTGGCACTGCCCTCGTTTATCCCACACTGCTCGCGGCGGTTTCGGATGTTGCCAATCCGACATGGCGCGCGAGTGCAGTCGGCGTCTATCGCCTTTGGCGCGACTTGGGTTACGCTGTCGGCGCGTTGCTTGCGGGCATCCTTGCAGACACATTGGGGATTCCGTTTGCGATTGCGGCGATTGGCGCGTTGACATTTTTCTCTGGACTCGTGGTGGCGCTGCGAATGTACGAAACATTACCCACAACACACCGTGCCGCGAAAATTCAAGAAGCGGTGACCACCACCGAACTCGCGTAGGTGGCACATCTTCTTGAGTGTTACCGTGAGCGGTTTACCTGCACAACGGGATATTTTTTCACTGTAACTTTTTAGAATTATTGCACTGCAACGTGTCAATCAGCTTTGGAACGCAGAATAGGAGAAACATCATGGGACTCTCACTCGACGAATTGGTCAAATTGAAAGGAGTTACGGTCGCGTTCGAGTTCAATGCAATCGGGGAATGCACCGCGTACCGAACGAACATTCATCTGGACCCCGAAATGTGCGCGACGATTGCCGATTATTGCGGACTGGTCACGCGGACTTTTGGCACGTTGGCGGATGCATTCACAGGAATCAGTGAGCAGAATTGGATTCCCGTGCGCGGTTGGACATACAGTGGTGGTGACTTTACAGTCGTGATTGGTGGTAGTGGTTATCGCGGCGTTTTCGCAGAAACAGATGAAGCGAATTTGGAGGAATTGGTCAACGCGCTGCGTGAATAATCTGTTTTGCGAATATGGGATGGACCCAAACGATGGACCACGATGACCGGACAGAAAATCTTTACGCGCAACGAGCGTCGTTGTATGAACGCTTCTTTGTCCATTTTCTCGGATGGGATAAGGAGTTGGAAAACTTTTTTCGCCGTTCAAATTATTTGCGCCCTGCGATGAAAATTCTCGATGTCGGCTGCGGTACAGGAATTGTCACGCGAACACTCTATCAACTCGCCACCGCAAAGGGTTACGCGAAGATTGAATGGCACGCCTTTGACTTCAGCCCAAACATGTTAAATATTTTTTGCCAATGGATTGAGCGCCACGACGCCAAGAATATCGAGACCCAACAGGCGAATGTTCTAGCGGTCGAAACGCTCCCTCTGCACTGGAATGAGTATGACCTCATCATTGTCTCCATGATGCTTGAATATCTTCCCAAATCGCGCGTCAAGGAGGCGCTGGCGAAATTGCTGCGATTGCTTGATGAGGGAGGAATTCTGCTCGTGTTTATTACAAAACAAAATTCCATTACGCAATTACTTGCGCGCGTGTGGTGGAAGACAAATTTGTTTGAGCAACGTGAAATCAGTAATTTGCTTTTCGATGCTGGATTCAAGTATGCTGAATTCAAAAGTCTTTCTGCAGGATGGTCGAACTCGATTATGGCGGCGGAAGCTCGAAGGTAGCATAGTGTAAGGACGGTTCATCACAGAGGAATCATGCGATGATGTCAGAAACAAAATATGCTTTGAGTGGCGATGTGAATATTGCATATCAAGTCGTCGGCGAGGGTTCCCTGGAACTCGTCTATGTGCCGGGTTGGGTCTCGAATGTCGAATTGGCGTGGGAAGACCCAGCCCCGCGTCGGTTTCTAGAACGGCTCGCGTCGTTTTCAAGATTAATTCTCTTTGACAAGCGCGGGACGGGGTTATCCGACCCGGTTGCCGAAGACCAATTGCCGACGCTCGAGCAACGTATGGACGATGTGCGTGCCGTAATGGATGCGATTGGACTGCCCCGTGCGGCAGTATTTGGATGGTCGGAAGGTGTACCGATGAGCGCGCTGTTTGCCGCCACATATCCCGAACGAACCTCGGCGTTGGTCTTGTACGGCGGCTATGCCAGGCGGATTCGGTCAGAAGACTATCCTTGGGCGCCGACGCGCGAGGAACGCCAAAAATTCTTTGATGCCATTTCTCAAGGCTGGGGCGGGGTCGTAGACCTTGATACTCTCGCTCCGAGCGCTATGCAAGACGAGCGTTTCAAACAGTGGTGGGCAACCTATTTGCGCCGTAGTGCAAGCCCCAAGCGCGCGCTTGCCTTGGCACGTATGAACAGTGAAGTGGATATCCGTTCGATTCTACCTGCCATCCGCGTGCCGACATTAGTTCTGCATCGCACGGGAGATCAAGACATGGATGTCCGCGGCAGCCGCTGGGTTGCCGGTCAAATTCCGAACGCGAAATATGTCGAACTCGACGGTGTGGACCATCTGCCCTTTGTCGGCAATGTGGATACGCTTCTGGATGAGATTCAAGAATTTCTAACAGGCACGCGTCATACAGATATTCCAGACCGCGTTTTAGGGACCCTGCTCTTTACAGACATTGTTGGTTCCACCGAACGCGCCGCCGCGTTGGGCAACCAGCGCTGGGCAGACCTCGTCCAAACGCATTTCAAAATTCTGCGGCGCGAACTTGAACGTTTTCGCGGCATCGAGATCCATACCACAGGCGATGGAATCTTGGCGACGTTTGACGGACCGGCGCGGGCGGTGCGCTGCGGTTGTGCCATGCGTGACGCGGTGCGTCAACTGGGCATCGAGATTCGCGTGGGCTTGCACACGGGTGAATACGAATGGATTGGACAAGAAATCGCAGGGGTCGCCATCCACATTGCTGCACGGGTAATGTCCAAGGCGGGTTCAAGCGAAGTCTGGGTTTCTAGCACCGTCAAAGATTTGATTGCAGGGTCAGGTATCGAATTTCAAGAGTGCGGCATTCATTCCCTCAAGGGGGTACCCGGCGAATGGCATCTCTATCAAGTTAACAAGTGCTAGGTGTGAATTGGGGATATCACATGGACGGTTTCTTGCAACGCTTGATTGCGTTTACTGCACAGGTCGGTGCAGACTCGAAGGATAGCCCGGAACTTCGCTTGCAAAAGTCAATCCTCGTCGCGGCAAGCACGATGGTCATCGGACCCGCCGCCGCGTGGGGTATTGTTTATTTTGCATTTGGAGAATTTGCAGGTGTGATTCCGTTCGGCTATGCAGTCGTTTCGAGTATCAGTATTCTTGCGTTTGCGCGCTTTCGCAATTACGAGCTCTTTCGGTTTTCACAACTCTTGCTCATTTTGCTTCTCCCCTTTCTCCTCCAAATCGCGTTGGGCGGCTTTATCAATTCCAGCGCCGTGGTGTTGTGGTCCATCATTTGTCCCATCGGCGCGCTCGCTTTTAGTGGGCTACGTTCCGCGATGCGGTGGTTTGTTTGCTACGTTTTAATCGTCGTCATTAGCGGATTTCTTCAAGCGTATGTCCGCCTCTCCAACAACTTGTCGCCCACGTTGATAATTTTGTTTTTTGTCATGAACATCGTGACCATCTCGGCAATCCTGATTGCGATTCTCGCGTTTTTCATCAGCCAAAAAGATTATGCGTTCCAACTCTTGGCGCTGGAACAAGAAAAATCGGAAGGGCTTTTGCTCAACATTTTGCCGAAGGAAATCGCGCCGATTCTCAAAAATCATCCGGGCACGATTGCGGATCATTACGACGGCGCAAGCATTCTCTTTGCCGATATTGTGAACTTTACGCCGTGGTCAGTTGAACTGCCGCCGAAAGAAATGGTTGAGATGCTCAATGAGATCTTTTCGTGCTTTGATTCACTGCTGGATATTTATGGCGTCGAAAAAATTCGTACCATCGGCGACAACTATATGTGCGCGGCAGGCGTGCCCGTGCCGCGTCCCGACCACGCGCAAGCGCTCGCGCGCATGGCGCTCGACATGCGCGCATATATTCAGAGCCGCCCCCCACGCAATGGCAAGCGGCTCGATTTTCGCATTGGCATCAATTCCGGTCCGCTGATCGCAGGCGTTATCGGCAAACGCAAGTTCGTCTATGATTTATGGGGTGATCCCGTGAACACGGCGAGCCGAATGGAATCGAGTGGCGTACCCGGCAAAATTCAAATCACCCGCGAAACGTATGAATTGCTCAAGGAAGAATTTGTTTGCGAGCCGCGCGGCAGTATCGTGGTCAAAGGCAAGGGCGAGATGGAAACGTGGTATTTGGTTGGCGTGAAAAATGGTGATGGACCGCAGACATTTCAAGCGAACCGAGAGCGAGTCACTCTTTGAGCCAACCGCGTTTCGATGCTTCGGCAATCGCCGCCGCGCGCGAGTCCACACCGAGTTTGTTAAAGATGCTCGCGAGGTGCGCCTTGACGGTCCGCTCGGTGATGCCGAGCCGCGCGGCGATTTCTTTGCTGCGTTCACCGCGCGCAACAGCGTGTAACACCTGCAACTCCCGTTCGCTTAATAACATTGCTGCCTGCGAAATTTTTTCCGCGCGATTTTTTTTCAACGCGCGCGCCAACATTTCGGGTTGCAATAGAGCATCACCGCGCGCCGCGGCGCGCAATGTTTCATACAACGTTTGACGCGTGGTGTCTTTGAGCAAATACCCGCGTGCGCCTGCCCGCAAACCGCGCGCAATTAAATCATCTTCGTTGTACGTCGTCAAAATCACAACCGCGAGGTTTGGCGCGACGCGCTGAATCTGTTCCAACGCGCTTAGCCCATCGAGCCCGGGCATTCGCAAATCGAGCAACACTACATCGGGCGCGAGTTCACGCGCGAGCGTGACGGCGTCCGCGCCATCCCCCGCTTCGCCCACGACGACGAAATCCTCTTCGGCTTCCAAAACCAATTTCAAGCCATCGCGCACGACCGCATGGTCGTCGGCGATGAGAACGCGTAAAGACATTTTTGATTTTCGTTCCCTCACGTGCGTTCGGGACAAGTTTTCGATTTTCGATTTGTCGCTCGACTGCACTCAAATCATAAATCAATAATCATAAATTCATCGGCACGCGCAGCACAATCGTCGTACCATTTCCTTCTACACTCGACACATTCAATTCCCCACCTGCCAACTGTGCGCGTTCGCGCAGACCGAGCAAGCCGTAATGGCCGTTCGAAGCTTGCGCGCGTTCCGCGTCAAACCCGATGCCATCATCGCGGAGGGTGACGCACACCGCATCGCCCTCCAGTGCAACACGAATCCACACATTTTTCGCATGGGCGTGACGCGCGATGTTGGTCAATCCTTCGCGTATCACGCGCAGGATCGTTTCGTGTACGTTCGCGTCGAGCGCGGGCAATTGCGCCATCTCGAGCGTGACGGCGATGCCCGTCGTTTCGCGGTAATGTTCCGCTTCGGCGTGGATAATCTGTTCCACATCGCGCGGCGCGTTCTCGTTTGCGCGCAAATCGTCAATGGCATGACGCGCGTCGGTGAGCGTCGTACGCGCGCGGCTCATCGCTTGTTCGATAATCGTTTGCGCGCGTTGGGCATTTCCGCGCGAGAGATGCGAGTCCGCTGCTTCGAGTTGCAGAATCAAACCCGCGAGTCCTTGCGCCAATGTATCGTGCAGTTCGCGCGCCATGCGCTGGCGTTCGTTCGCCAGCGTGAGTTCTTGCACTTGGGCGGCATAGTGTTCGAGCCGCCGATTCGCTTCCAACGTTTGCACGGTGAGAACGCCGAACGAGGCAAAGAAAATCGCGCCGACGAGGAAAAAGAGCGAGAGCGCCAAACCGCTCATGCCAAATGTTGCGACGAAAATGATTGTCCACACCAACGCGAAAATGCCAATCCAAATGCGTCCCGTTCGGCGCGGCAAGTTGAGCAATGCTTGCGCGGCGAGCGGAAAAAAGAGGACGGCGTAAAAATCAAAGCGCGGAGGAAGCAGGAGCAACACGGCGAGCAGCGCGGTTTGCAAGGTGAAATAGAGATGATGCTGCCATTGCACGCGAAAGGGCGCGAGCTGCGCGATGGTCAAGAGAATGAGGTAGATGCTCAAGAGCAAAATGATGAGCGGACCTTGCGACGCGGGCTGCGCGATATAACCGAGCGCGCGCAAAACAACACCCGCTTCGAGCAGATAACTGATAAAAAGGATGAGGCGCCCCTCGCGCCCGCTGCGCTCAAAAAGTGATGTGAACATTGTGAGGGGGAATTATATCATTCTCACGCGACCGTGAAATTGTCCGCGCGGACAGTGTCCGAACGGACAAGAAAATCGTCTCATGGGGCGATGCGCGTCAACAACGAGCGCGTTATCATGCTGCAAAACGAATGGAGAAAACGATGCAAAAAACAATTTTCAATGCGCCACTGCACGCACAAACACTTGACACGCTCCCAACACGCGCGCGAATTTTGGACAACGCGCGTTTTGATTGGACGTTCACACTGCTTTCCATCTTTTTTGTGTTTGGATTGTTCCTCGACGGCTGGGCGCACACGCACGGACAAGTGGACCAATCGTTTTTTACGCCGTGGCACGGGGTCTTGTATTCCGCACACCTGTTGGTGCTACTTTTTTTGAGCGCGAACATATTGGTCAATGTGCGGCGCGGCTTTTCCCTCGCGCACGCGCTTCCGAATGGATACTTGCTTTCGTTCGTCGGCGCGCTTTTGTTTATCGGCGGCGGCGTGGGCGATTTGATTTGGCATACGTTATTTGGCGTTGAGCAAAACGTGGAGGCGCTTTACAGCCCAACGCATTTGCTGCTCGCGGGCGCGGCAATGTTGATTGTGACGGGACCGCTGCGCGCGGCATGGCAACGTGGTGAGACGCCAACTCATTTCCGCGCGCAATTGCCCGTGGTGATAGCGTTGACGCTCACGCTTTCGGTGCTGACGTTTTTTACGCAAATCGCGTATCCCCTTGCAAATCTGTGGGGGAGTAACGCTTGGTATCCTTCGCCCGCGTTGAATGCGGAACTCGGCGTGGTGAGTTTGCAATTGAGCGCGGCGCTAATCACAGGATTCGTGTTGTTTGCGTTGCACCGTTTTCCGCTCGCGCTGGGCGCGTTGTCGTTGCTGCTTGGCATCAACGCGCTGGCGATGGGCGCACTCTATGACCAGGGCGCATATCCATTGTTGCCTGTGTTGGCATTTGTGAGCGCGGGCGTGGTCGCAGATTTTTTACTGCATGTTCTCAAAGTATCACCCGCGCGAACGAACGCGCTGCGCGTATTTGCATTTGCGTTACCCGCGTTGCTGATTGGATTTTATTTCGGCGCGTTGGAACTCACACAAGGCGTGTGGTGGGCAATTCATTTGAGCGCGGGCAGTATCGTCATGGCAGGCGT
>CALMZO010000295.1 GCA_937870825.1 uncultured Chloroflexota bacterium
CCGGATTAATCGATGCTCGGCTTGCAGCGGCGCGGCGAAACCGGTACTGACGCCATATAGCGCGCCAAGGGTCCACCACGCCCACAGCGCCAAAATCCAACCCATGATAAAGAACAACAACCCCACCACTCGCAAGAGCGCCGCCGCCGGCGGCGACAAGTCAAGCGGGAGCGGAATCCACAACAGAGAACCCAGGTAGCCAAAGAGCAGACACCCCGCAAGACCACCGCCAATTTGTACCCACGCGGGCCATCGAAAGAACCAATCGCCCGAAGGAATTGGTGCGGCTTTAGACACACGGTAACTCGCCAGCCAACTCGCGAGGATGACGCCGAACAAGATAACTACACCCGCAACGACAATCCAATTTATTAAGGTTTCCACGTAGCTCATTGACTGCCTTCTTGAACGGGATAGCCCGCCTCACGCCAGACACGAAATCCGCCGCGTATTGCTGTCACGTTCGTATAACCTCGGTCCAAAAGTATTCGCGCCGCACGGGCACTTGACTCCTCGGCCGGTCAGGTGCAATAAGTGATAATCTCTGCCTCTCGCGGCAACGATGTATCCCCTGCCTCAATCTGTGCCAAGGGCAAAGAAACGGCATTCGCAATGTGTCCTGCCGCATAATCGGTCTGACCGCGCACATCCACGAATACGGCGCTCTTGGCGTCCCAACCCGCTTTTGCCTCGTCCACAGAAAGGCGCGGCACATCGGGATAAGGTATGCCTTCCGTGTCGTGATTGTCGGTCACATTGGTGGCGGGGGGGGAGGTTGGACGGACTGTGCTAAAAAGAAAAAACGCGGCTGCCGCGAGAACCAGAACGCCGATGCCCCATATCCAAATCGGAAGACGCGCGATCTCGCGCTTAACGTCCCGCTTGACCACGGTTCCACACTTGGTGCAGAAGCGATCTGCAGCGTGGAGCTTGGCACCACAATTCGTGCAATGAGAGGTTATATTTGTCTTTGCCATTTCACTTGCTTCCTGTACCGAGACCGGTAGAGCGCGTTCTCGACGACACCGTGCCTCAATTCATTTGTTTTGACATTGGCGCGCGCCAACGCACGAAAAATCAAAAATCAGCGGGATTGGCTATCCTTCCCTCAACCTTTACTCCGGTAGCCGAGCAGCCGTAAAGCGTTTCCGACGACTACGAGGGTGCTGCCTTCGTGAAATACAATCGCGATGCTCAAGCCGACGAAACCCGTGAGGGAACTGACGATGAGAAATGCAATCACTCCGAGCGAGATAGCGAGATTCTGCAGAATGATTCTGCGCGTCGCGCGTCCAAGTCCAACTGCGAATGGCAGTTTCGACAAATCATCCCCCATCAACGCGACATCGGCGGTCTCTAACGCGACATCGGTCCCCGCGCCGCCCATCGCAATCCCCACGGTCGCGTTTGCCAACGCGGGCGCGTCATTCACGCCGTCGCCCACCATTGCGACATTGCCGTACTCTTGGTCAAGTTCGCGAATGACCGTCAATTTATCTTCGGGCAATAAATCCGCGCGCACTTGCGTCAAACCAACTTGTTTCGCAATCGCCTTCGCAACCTTTTCGTTGTCGCCCGTCAACATGATGGTCTGCTGAACGCCAATCGCGTTCAACGCGCGCATCGTGGCAGACGCATCCGCGCGTAACACATCGGCGAGTGCGAGCGCGCCGAGCAGGTTTCCATCCGCCGCGACGAGGATGAGTGTTTTGCCTGCCCTTTGCAATTCCGTGACGCGCGTTTGCGCCGCGTCGGAAATCGCTATGTTGTTTTCTTCGAGCAGTTTCAAATTTCCAATCAGCAACGCGCGCCCATCCACTTGCGCGCGCAATCCTTTGCCCGTGATGGATTCCAAATTGTCCACTGCAGGAAGCGCGAACTTTTTTGTTTGCGCCGCGCGCACGACAGCTTGCGCGAGCGGATGCGCGGAACGACTTTCGGCGGCGGCGGCGAGACGCAATAATTCGTCGTCTGAAATTTTTTCGTTCAACGGCACAACGTCAGTGACTTCAGGGCGTCCGTGCGTGAGCGTTCCTGTTTTGTCGAACGCAATCGCTTTCAAGCGTCCCAGATTTTCGAGATGCACGCCGCCTTTGATGAGGATGCCGTTGCGCGCGGCTTGCGCGATACCCGCGAGAATGGACGCGGGCGTACCTAACGCGAGCGCGCACGGCGACGCGGCAACGAGCAATGTCATCGCGCGGATAAACGATTCTTGAAACGGCACGCCGAGCAACGGCGGCACGACAATTACTAATGCGGTGATGCCCAACACAGTGGGAACAAAGACGCGCTCGAATTTTTCGACAGTCTGCTGCGTCGGTGATTTTTGTGTTTGCGCCTCTTCCACGAGCTTCATTACGCGCGCGAGCGTGCTGTCTTGCGCGAGACGCGTCACTTGAACATCCAGCGCGCCTTCGCCATTTATGGAACCTGCAAAGACCTGCGCGCCCGCGCTTTTGTCAACCGGCACCGATTCGCCTGTGACGGGCGCTTGGTTCACCGCCGACGCGCCATCAATCACAACGCCATCTACGGGAATTCGCACGCCAGGACGCACAATCACCACATCGTCAATTCGCAATTCTTCGACAGACATTTCGAGTTCTTTGCCATCGCGTTTGACGAGCGCGGTTTTCGGAGCGAGGTCGGCGAGCGCGCGCACCGCGGCGCGGGCGCGGTCCAACGCGCGTTCTTCGAGCGCGTGTCCGAGCGAAAACAAAAAGAGCAGCAGCGCGCCTTCAAAAAAATTGCCAATCAATGCCGCGCCAAGCGCCGCTGTGACCATCAACAAATCGGTGTCAAAGTGGCGTTCCCGCAAAGCGTGAATGGCGTGACGCGAAATGTCCCAGCCGCCGAAAAAATACGCAGCGACGAACAAGGCGGTGGCGGCAAGAAGCGGCAGCCCAAAATAATTTTCACCGAGCCAGCCGATCAGTACCAGCGCGCCCGCCGTCAAACTGAAAATGATTTCGCGGTTTTCTTGATAAAAACTTTTCAAGCCCTCGGCGGGAACGGTGTACCCCAAGCCGCGCAGCCGTTTGTCAATCGCGCTGTGATTGATTTTTTGTGAATCGTATTCGACGCGCATTTTCTGCGCGGGATAATTCACCGTCACATTCAACACGCCATCCATCCGCCCTACACTGTGTTCGATGACGCGCGCGCAATCCGAACAATCCATCCCCTCAATCGGAAAGAGTTCGTGATGATAGCGCTGCACAATTTCCGCGCCCGCGCGTTTTGCCAATTGTTCGACATCGTTCAGCGATACGAGGTCGGCGTCATAATGCACGCACAATTGCGCGGGTGCGCGGTCGGCGTGAACGTGCGCGTTGGCAATGCCGCGTTTGCCTGCTAACGCGTTTTGCAAACGCGCAATACATTGGTCTTGTAAATCTTGCACGTTCGGCAAGAGAATTGGAAGATCAAGTTCAAGCGTTCGTTCCATCCGTGAGTATCCTTTCCCGCGCGAAAAATTTTTGCCACAACGCGAAGACGAGGAATCCGAGCAGCACGAGATTGACGCCCATGCTCAAGAAAACGACGACATTAGAAAACATGTTGTGCGTATGCGGTGGCACGCCGTTGTTCAAACCCAACATGCCGGCAAAGAGCGAAATCATCCCTTGCCCATTTGTTTCTGCGAGTGGAATGCCCAAGCCGCGCAACAGATTCGGCAGCAGCTGCGAACCGCGAAAATCGCCGAGCAGATGACGCACATGATTCAAACCGGCGCCGTAAAATGCTTGCAGCGCGTACAAGAGCAGGATGAAATATCCCATGACGCGCTCGCGTCGAGTGAGCCACAACCCGAACGGCGGAATGATGGCGTACAAGAGTACGCAGCCCAACAAAAATTCCGCCGTCGTGATGCCGTACCATGCGGCTTCGTTTACGACGAATGCGTCGTCGAGAATATGGAGCGTCAACAATAGAAAACTGACGCCGAATAGAATGGTGATGCGTTTCGTGACAAGAGAGACCGACAAAAGAAAACCTCCGCAGAGCGTGAATCCAAACTGAGGAGAGACGAAAGACGAGAACCGTCAAACTGCCTGCCTTGAATGGAGTGAAGGGTCAGGCGTCAAACGTTAACGTCAAAAACGCGTATTCGTACAAAGACGCGTCGAAATTGGATTACGCGAAACGAGGAGGTTGTTCGGGGGAGAGTTGAACGTCGCGCAGAGGGAGAAAAGCGGTACGCGAAAAAAGAGTGGTGACGAGTGCGGCGCCCGAAACGAGCGCCAATATACTTATAAGGAAAAGCTCGGGGAAGGTATTCGTTGCGTGGGCGAGATGCTGCGCCAGAGTTTCCGTTTGTCCTGCGCGGCAGGCATCGTCATGTCCACCGAGGACCAGCGAGCAAGAGGAATTAACGCCAATCACAGAAGTGATGACGACAATGACAATCAGTGCAAAAAACAGAAGGCGCAACATTTGAGCGATAAGTGGATGCAACAAGAGAATTGCTCTCATTTCACAGTGACTTGGATTCTAGTCGTTTTCAATGCAACGTCAAGTCACTGGATAAAGGGCGATGTATTCTCTTGCGCGCCGACTTGCTGGGAAGAAGTGGCGAAAAACGAAACGAACAGCAATGCCAACACCCCGACGAATACAAAACTATCTGCTACGTTGAAGGTGGGCCACCGCGCCGCGCCGATACCAACGTCGAGAAAATCGGTGACGCGTCCATCGGCGAGGCGGTCGAGAAAATTTCCGAGCGCGCCGCCGAGAATGAAACCGAGCGCGAGCGCAGACGCTTGCGGCAATTCACGCGCGCGCAATGCTTTGAAAAACCACACGCTCAATCCGACGATGACGATGCCCGGCAGAATCGTCGTCAGAATTCCCACATTCGCCAACATTCCAAATGCGACGCCCGTGTTGTAGCCCAGCGTAAGTTGGAACACATTACCGAAGATTGGTATAGACTGCCCCATTGTTAGCGCGCTTTCCGCCCATACCTTGCTCAATGTGTCGGCTGCAATCGCAACAATAAATCCCAATGCTAAAAGTAAAAATGTTTTTCGTTCCACACGTACTCCATTCGGAGAAAATTATTTTTGCCGCGGCGCGATTCATGCGCGCAGCATCCGCAAGCCACTAGCAATGACGACGAACTCGCTGATTTCGTGACCCAAGACCGCAATCGGCAAGGTAAATATACCCGCGATAGCGCCGATCACCAATGCGCCGATGACGACGACGGACAGCGCGAGATTTTGCTTCACCACCGACTGATTACGCTTGGCGAGTTTGAGCGCGTACGCCAGTTTTTCCAAATCGTCCGCCATCAGCGCGACATCGGCAGTCTCCAACGCGACATCGGTGCCCGCCGCGCCCATCGCCACACCCACGGATGCCTCCGCCAGCGCGGGGGCATCGTTCACGCCATCGCCGACCATCGCGACATGACCGTAGCGCTCCTTTAGTTCGCGCACCTTGTTCACTTTGTCTTCGGGTTTGAGGTTCGCGTAGAATTCATCAATCCCAACCTCCTGCGCCAGAGCTTGCGCGGTCCGTTCGTTATCGCCCGTGAGCATTACCACTTTTTGCGCGCCCGCCGCGTGCAAATCGGCAATGGCTTGCTTGGCATTCGCGCGCAAGTTGTCGCGAATCGCGATGAGACCCCACGGTGCGCGTTCATCGCCCACCACAACCACCGTTTTACCTTGACTTTGCAACCGCGCGATTTCTTGTGCCGCTGCATCTAAAGAAATATTCAAACGCGAACGAAACAAATCGGGACTGCCCAGATACAGCTGCGTTCCATTCAGGCGCGCTGATGCGCCTGCGCCCGTCAGCGCGCGAAACTCGTTCACTTCGGTTAGCGCGATTTTTTTCCCTTCGGCATAGCGCACAATGGCGAGTGCCAGCGGATGTTCGCTGCGCCGTTCGACGCCGGCGGCGAGCGCCAACAATTCGTCAGTGGGTTTTGTCCCCGCGAGGGTCAGCACGTCGGTCACTTCGGGTTCGCCGCGCGTCAGCGTGCCCGTTTTGTCGAGGGCGACTACTTTGACCTTTGCCAGTTCTTCGACATACATTCCGCCCTTAATCAACACGCCTTGGCGAGCGCCTGTGCCCAAGGTGGCAACCAGCGTGATCGGAATGGAAATAACGAGCGCACATGGCGCGGCGGCGACGGTGAACACGGTTGCGCGCGTGATCCATTCCGACCAGGACTGATTGAATAACAGCGGCGGAATCACGGCAATCAAAACGCCGACGAGCAAAACAATTGGACTGTAACGCGCGCCGAAGCGTTCGATGAAACGCTGACTGTTCCCCTTGCGCTCTTGCGCTTCTTCGACCATCTGAATAATGCGCGCAATCGTGTTGTCCGCGAATGTTTTCGTCGCGCGCACTTCGAGCGCGCCCTCGCCGTTGATGCTGCCCGCAAACACCGAATCGTTCACCTGCTTTTCGACGGGAACACTTTCACCGGTCACCGGCGCTTGATTGAGCGAAGATGCGCCTGCGACAATCACGCCATCGGTTGGCACAGATTGTCCGGGCTTGACGATGAACACATCGTCCACTTGCAATTCTTCGACAGGAATTTCGCGCTCGACGCCTTCGCGCCGCACGAGCGCGACTTTCGGGGCAAGATTCATCAACGCTTTGATTGCCGCGCGCGTTTTTGCCTCGGTGTAACTCTCCGCCGCCTCGCTGATGGAATACAAAAAGACGAGCGCTGCGCCTTCGCCCGCCAAACCCATCAGCGCAGCGACGATGGCAGCAGTACTCATCAAGAGTTCAATCCCAATTCTGCGCTCGAAAATTAATTCCTCGAACGCTTCGCGTCCAAAATAATAGCCGCCGATCAGCATCGCGGCAACATAAATCACTGTCGAAACGATCTCGGGCGCGCTTGCCAAGCCCAAAAGAAAACCGATGAGCAGCAGGACGCCCGACGTTGTCGAAGTCAACACTTTTGGATTGCGCCACAACTTGGGCGGCTCAGCCAACGCCATTCCCTTTTGCGGGGGAAAGCCGAGCGACTCTAATTTTTCTTTCAGTTGCTCTGGGTGCGTGCGCGCGGGATCAAAGGTCAGCGCTACTTTGGCGGACTTGGGATACACCTTCAACTCGACGAGTCCTGCGAATCCCTGCAAGCCGCGCTCAATGGCAGCGGCATCGTGTTCGCAGTCCAGGTTCGCGACGCGCAGTTCAAGTTGTTTACTATTCATCTGATTTTCTCCCGTAAATTTTAGCGTGGCGCGCATCGCGCCTTTATCAGGCGCGATGCGCGCGAATACTGAGCGATCAGGGACTGAGATGTGCCCTAATCGAAGTCGAACAGGTCTCCCAAAAACCCTCGACGGCGGCGGCGCGGATCGTAATCGTGATCGCTTGGTCGCCCCTCGTCAGAGAGCGGTGAACTTGACCGTTCGACGATCTTGTCGAGTTCTCCACGATCCAACCAGATGCCACGGCATTTGGGGCAGTAATCAATCTCCACTCCCTGCCGTTTCGCGCGCCATGAAATAACCCAGCGCGGCCAGAATCAATCCGCCCGCGAACATCAAGATTCACTCGAACAATCCGCGCGGGTCGATAAAGTCAACGTTCGTCGTTTCTTATGCGCCATCCTGGACATACTGGAACCCAAGTTTGATGGACAACTCGGCTTTGGCTAATTCTTTCCCCAAGTAAGCGGCATGACTCAGTTCAGTCACCCAACCATTGGCAATGAGGGTGGCATAGAGCGCCCGCGCGTTTGCGCCTTCGATGACGCGCAACAGTGTGTTATCGTAGGCGTAATGCTCGACGACGATAACTCCTTTGTCTGCGAGCGGGACGATCACAAAGTATCCCGCTCTGTCCATCTTCACGACCTGGCTCGGTTCGGTGGCGACAATCTTTGGCGCAGTCGAGATTGAAACGGGCGACGTAACGCCGCACTCACTACAGCCGCACGCGGTAGTGGGCTGTTGAGACAATTCTTCGATCCGCGCGCTGATCTGGTCGAGGTTTTCGCACCCAATCATGTCTATGACTTGTACCTGGGTTCGGAACGCTTGTATCTCGGCGGCGGTCACGTTGCGAAGAATGGGGCGCTTGCCGCTCGCTCCAATGACGCGTCGGTTTTCGTCAACGCCGTTTGCCGCGAGGGCTAACAACGTATTGCCTGTTCGATGCCCTTTCGGGTCTATGCCCGCGACGATGAGATGCCGCAGCGTGGAACTGGTTACGACATTCTTGATGACCTTATCAATGCCAATGTTTTCTGTTTCGGTCTTTCCGACGATGGCGAGTCCTTGCGGCTTGCGCTGCGCTAAATCTTCTGCGAGCGAAATGCTGGCGAGCGTTGAGACGGCAACCGTCGCGGTCTTGTCCACCACAAAGTATTCGCCCACGACAGCGGGCCAACTGCCGTTGCTGACCTGAAAATCGCAACTCAATGCGGGTGAATGACCGACCGAAGGAAAAGCACTGGCGAACGCATTCTGCGCCACGGCGGGATAGCAATAGTCGCAACCCAGGCAGGCGTATCGCACGGGTTCCATCGTCTTTGCCCAAGTTTCAATATCGCGCGCAAGAGTTTGTGCCTCCTCCGTGCCAACGGTTGGAACAAGTGTGGAAAGATTATCGAGCGTTTCTTCCATACAACCACACTTTTTGCATTTGGCGAGTTGTATGCCCGTTTCAAGTTCTGCTCGTATTGTCTGGATACCATCGTTGTTCCTCATCTTTTCCTCCGCTCACCTATTTCCTTCCATCCACAATCTTCAACGCCTTGATTTGCCTGCCCAAGTCCACGTCCGTTTCTATTTCCAAAATCAAATTGCCATTCGCGGTATTCACGCGCAATTCGGGATACGCCGCGAAGAGCGCGTTCCGCACATCGTCCGCGTTCACGCCGCGCCCTTCCACGCGCACGGTCAAGCGGTCAGTCAATTCCACCTTGTCCAATCGCAAGACGACGCGCCCGCTCGTGCCCGCGACCTTTGCCACGGCATCGGCGATGACATTGCCGTACAAATTCATATCCCCCGCGACGAACATATCGTCGGTGCGCCCGGCAAGTTGCACCGCGTTGAATGGCAGCCGACACGGGCAGTCTGCCCAACGTCCGTGATCGCCTGAGCGATAGCGTACCAGCGGCATCGCCTCGCGCGTCAAGGTCGTGAACACCAATTCGCCTTCGTTGGCAGGTTCACCGGTTTCGGGATTGACGATCTCCGTGACGAGGTGCAAATCGTTCATGTTGAACGCGGTGCATTCGGGGAGCGCAATCGTCTGCGCGCCGCCGATTTCTGTCGAGCCGTAACTGTCGTACACCGCCGCGCCCCAGTATTCGCGAAAGCGCGCCTTCTGCTCATTGGTCAACACTTCGCCGCCGAGCAGAATCCGTTCGAGTTTCGGCCGATACTCTGCGCGCTCTGCCTCGCACGTCAGCGCGGTCATGTACGATGGTGACGACATCATGACGTTCGGCTCGAATCGCTGCATCCATTTCAAAGTCTCTTGCGGATCATCCGCGCCGACGGGAATTGGCAAGCCGCCCGCGCGCTCGACGACGCGCTGCGCCGTCGCCGCCCCCATCCACAAACCGTGACTCATCGGCAGCGCGATCAGCGCGACGAGACGTCCTGGGTGTCCGATGCGCAGCGCGACCGCGTCGAGAATCGTCAGCGTTTGCATATCGCGGAACGAGTAATACACGCGCTTGGGTTCGCCCGTCGTGCCCGACGTAGTGAACACCGCAGCGAGTTCGTCTTCGGGCACGCACAAAAAGCACCGCCAGTCGCGGATGTTTTTCGACGTGGTCAAGGGCAGTTTCCGCAAATCGTCCGCCGTGCGAATGTCCGATGGATGTACGCCGACTCGGTCGAACATCTCGCAATAGAACGGCGAGCGACGATAGACGTAATGAATCGTGCGGCGCAGTCGCCGCGTTTGAATCTCGCTCAGAATCGCCGCGTCGTTTTCGCGTTTCAGGAATTTTTCCGCGAGACGCGCGGCGCGTTTCACGGTCGTGGGCGAAGTAGTGCGATTTTCAAATTCGCGCAAGACCCGATTAACGATGGCGACAAACATCGCGACGCTCCTCTACGCTTTGGCAAAGTTCGCCGTGAAAAAGTACCAATGCCCGTAAATCACTTCCGGACGAAAGCCCGCCGCCTCTGCCAAGCGTTTCACCGTCGCACGCGATTGGTAGTGTGGGTCGGGGAAAATTTCCGTGACGGAAAGAATTCCGTTGGGTTTGAGTGCGGCATAACATTCGCGCAACGCCGCTTCGCGATTCGGGATTTCGCCCAGCACTGTGCAGAAATAAATCACGTCAAAACTATCTGGCGGAAAATGCGGTTGTGTCGCATCGCCCTGAATCGCGGTTAGGTTTGACACGCCGGCTTGCGCCGCGCGGGTCTTGAGCCGTTCGAGCATTCCCGGCTGAATGTCTAACCCAATCACTTCGCCGCCGGGCAGCACGCGGTGCGCGGCAGGAATGAGTAACCGTCCCGGACCGGGTCCAACCTCCAATACGCGCTGACCCGGTCTCAGCCCGATGCGATCCAGAGTCGTCTGCGTGCCCAGAACCCAATCCATCAATGAGCCTTCTAGAAAGCCGGCGAGCCAGGTCGGGCACGGCAGCGAGCGCCGACGGCTCTCCCGCCGCCACCACAGGTTCGCCACCACCAAAACCAGTAAGAGCAGACCGACAACGACGAAGAATGTCATTGGGCTGATCACCATGTCCAGAAACGTCCCGTGCGCTTCATATAGTCTCGATACTCATCCCCAAACGCTTCGACCATCATCTTTTCTTCGTCGGGTACGCGAAGGATGAAGAACAGCGCAAACGCCAAAGGGATGAAAGCGATGAACCAGTTCGCCGTAATCAGAGCAAGTCCCGCCGACCAAAGAATTATCGCCGCGTAAATGGGATGGCGAATCCACCGATAGGGACCATTCGTGACCAGCTTGTGTTGTTCTCGAATCTCCAGATTGCCGCTGAAACTTGCGCTCAACGTCTGATGCGCCCAACTTAACAAAGCCAGCCCCGCGATGACGAGAGCGAATCCGCTCCACCGCAGCCATTCGGGCAGAGCCAACGCAAACCAGCTCATCCAGCTTGGGTTGATCAGCCAAAGGAGCAGCCCGAGGGCGAGAACGCCCAAGATGAGAAGCAAAACTCTCATTCTCGCGCTGTCTCTTGACGATGACAGGTTGAGTTCAAGCGTTCCCGTCTTGCGCCGATAATACGCGCGGAGCGCGAGGAACGCGACGAGCGAGACGAGAACGGCAATTTGATAAAGTGTTTCGCGTGACATGAGATTGGCTTGCGATGACTGCGCGCGGCAAAATTATTTTTGTCGCAGCAGCCGCGATGAATTGCCGAGAATGCCCAAATCGGGCAGCGACTGTGCGGCGGCGGCGAGAATCGGCGGCAAGAAACCGAATGCCGCGAGCGTGAGACCCAGCGTGTTGTAAATGGCGGTGAATGCCAAATTCGTCTTTACGACGCGCATGGTGCGCTGCGCGATACGAAACACATCGGGAACGAGATTCCAATCATCGCGCATCAGTGCCACATGCGCGGCTTCTAATGCAACATCGCTTCCCGCGACACCCATCGCAATCCCCACATTCGCTTGCGCCAACGCGGGCGCGTCGTTCACGCCGTCGCCAATCATGACAACGGTGTGTTTTTGTTTTTGATATTCGCGCACAATCGCAATTTTATCTTGCGGTAAAAGATTTGCGCGAAAATCAACGCCGAGCTGCTGCGCGAGCGCGGACGCAGTTCGTTCGTTGTCGCCAGTGAGCAATTCGATTTTCTTGACGCCGAGCGCGCGCAATTGTTTCACTGCGTCAGGCACTTCGGGACGCAGTGTATCCGATGCGGCAAGTAAGCCGATGAGTTCATCTTGCACCGCAACATAGAGGAGCGTCTTGCCTTGCGCTTCCAAGTTGCGCGCGTTTTGGGCGGCGTTCGCGTCTGGGACCAAACGCGCGTTGCCTACGGCGATTTGTTTGTCATTCACTTGCGCGCGGATGCCCATGCCGGGGATGGATTGAAATTCGTGCGGTGCGACGAGCGCGAGATTTTTTTCTCTAGCCAACTCGCGCACGGCTCGCGCGAGCGGATGTTCCGAATCGCGTTCGGCGGACGCGGCGAGCGTCAACAATTCCATTTCGCCGATGCCATTCAACGAAACGACGTCGGTGATTTGCGGCTTACCCAGTGTAAGAGTTCCAGTCTTGTCGAGCAGCACCACATCGGCGCGCGCCAACGCTTCGAGATATTTTCCGCCTTTGATTAAAAGTCCGCGTTGTGCTGCCGCGCCGACAGACGCGAGCATCGCAATCGGTGTAGCGAGTGCAATCGAACACGAACACGCGACGACTAACACGGCAGCGGTTGCCAATGGATTGCGGCTGATGAGAAACGTGACTGCCGCGATGCCTGCGACAATCGGCAAATAGTACGCGGTGAATTTATCCGCAAATCGCTGCACGTCTGCGCGGTTCGCTTCCGCTTCTTCAACCAGTTTGATGATGTGTCCAAATGTCGTGTCCGCGCCAATGTGTGTCGCGCGCACGCGCAAACTTCCAAGTTGCGCGATGGTTGCGGCGAATACATTCGCGCCTACGCTCACTTCGACGGGCATGGATTCGCCAGTGATGGCGGATTGATTTACGGTGGCTTGTCCCTCCAGCACTTGCCCGTCCACAGGAATTTTGTCGCCGGGACGCACAACAACAGTATCGCCAACGCGCACATCCGCGATGGGTAATTCAATTTCTTGTCCGTCACGCTCGACACGCGCAGTCTGCGGCGCGAGCGCCGTGAGATTTTTTACGGCGCGGCGCGCGCGTTCGGTCGTAAAGTTTTCGACGTACTCGCCCACGTACATGAAACAAATCACGACGGCGGCAGTCGCCCATTGTCCCACCGCGAGCGCGGCAAGGACGCCGAGCGACATGAGCATGTGCGAAGTGATTTGACGATGCAGCGCGCTGCGGATGACATTGCGGAAAATGGGCAAGCCCGCGAGTATGACCAAACCCGCCCCGAGCCAGAACGGAACGCGTGCGGTGAGCTCCTCGAACAAGCCCAGCCATTCACCCACAACGACGACGAACAACACGAATCCAAATACAACGGCGAATAACGTGAGAATACGTCTGGTAAAATCTTCCGTTGTGCGCTGTTCCGATTCCATTTTCGCGGGGTCCGTCTCTGGAACCGAATATCCTGCATCCGCGACTGCTTTGCGAATGGCGGGCATTTCGACTCGCGCGGGGTCAAGTCGAATCACCGCTTTTTCGGACGCGAGAAAAACATTCACCGATTCGACACCTTGCAAGCCCGCAATTGCGTGCTGCACGTGCTGGGTGCATTCCGCGCAGTCCATTCCTTTTACAGGAACTTCAATTGTTTTCAACTCGCTCATCTTTCCTCCATAACCGATAAATCATCACGCTTGCGCCCGTAAGCAACGCAATGTCTGCCAGATTGAATGCGCGTCCGATGACGAAATAATCTACGGGATAGCCCGTGCGAAAGCCGTCCGCCAAATTGCCAAGCAGACCCCCAATCAGCAAACTGATTCCCACCCCATAAAGTGCATCGGAAGTGTCGTGCATTTTCCAGCGCAGGAAGAAGGGAATCAACACAATCGCCAACAATGTGAAAAATCCATTCGTATCCAAAGCGCCGCCGCTCGGTCCATCGAAACGCGTCACACCAAGCCAACCGGCAATGAACATCACGGACGCGCCGATGGGCAGTGTGAGTTCAATTAACAGGTCCAACATTTGGTCAACGACAAGAATGCCGAATGCCAACACGGTGTAGCGATTGATTTCCCACATGAGGGAAGGCCTTTCAACACTTTCGTTGCTTTACAGGAATGAGACAACTGCAGCAATGATCAGACCCACGACAACGGAAATCACAGTGCCGACTAAGAAACCGCGAAAATGAAACGCGTAATTCTTGTACCCTGCCGCGCCTTCGGTCCCAGCGAGAATCACGAATTTTGGCGTAAAGGTACAACCGATCAGCCAATCCACTACCAACAAATCCCACAGATTCCCGATCCAAAAAACGCCGAACGCATTTACAAAGAGCAGGAAGAAAGAGATATTGCCCGCGTTCGCCTGCTTTGCCATCAAAGTGGAGATGAAAGGAATTCCAAATAACACGAGCAGAAAAGGAATCCCAATCAGATTCGTCCGGCGCTTTTCTTGTTCCGTTTTTGGCGGCACAAGCGCCTGAATATCTTTCGGATAATCTTGAAGCCAAAGGCGCGGATTGATCCACATGCTGATACCAATAATGAGCGTAGCGAGCAATGATAGGATCAAGCCATCGCGTATCATTTGCGTTAGATTCAACATTGCGTCCTCACCATAAAAATGGTTCGTGAAAAATTAGGGTTAGCGCGCGCCGCGTGTATTTGCGCCGCTGCGAACGGTCCGTGACTTCGGGCGGCGCGGTTTTGATTTTTCGTAATGCACACACTCGTACACGCCTTTGGCAACTTCCGCGAGAATTTCATCCGCGAGACGCAGCAAATGCGCGATGCGCTTGTCGCTCAACGCATACGACACAAAGCGCCCCTCTTGTTCCGTCGTCACCAATCCACAGTCGCGCAGACAGGCGAGATGGTTGGAAGTATTTGGCTGCGATAATCCCGTTTGGGTGACAATTTCGCCGACGTTGCGCGGACCGTCCAACAGAGCGCGCAAGATGGCGAGGCGCGACGAATCGGAAAAACCGCGAAAGAGTTTTGCTTCGAGTTCAATCAATTGGGTGTTGGCAGTGAGCAACATATTGTCCTCTGTTTGTATAATTATATCAGTGAGTGATGATATTATAGGCAAAATAAAAACAAGAGTCAAGATGAATAAATGTGTTCCATATCAAGTTGCGTCCATAAAATGATTACCGAACCAATGCTTGCCAAATTGAAGATAAGACTTGTAACACATTCCAGTCCACAATCTTTTCTGCACCAGTAAAACCGAGACCGGTTTCTGACGTTGGTTTGGCAGTAGTTACTTGAAACGGGGCAAGTCGTAGAGGCGATGGGACTTTAATTCCTTTGCGCGTAGATGCTGTCAATGGCTCACCGCTTCCACCATGATAGACATTTAATTCGAGAGCATATTTACCCGGAGGCGCGTTTGCATCCACTGTGAGTGCCTGCAAATCGCGGAGAGTCGTCCTAGGTTGCCACAGGCGCAACGGAACAAAATTGCCAATCGGCGGGGCATCCCATTCACCCCAAGCCGCGCCGTTTTCATCCACGACGCGCAATAGAATCCTTACCTCCTCCACGCTTTTCTGTGCCAGTCGCCAATACAAGGTCACTGCACTCCGAGAACCTGCCTCTGCCTCGGTTGGCATCTCATATCCGACCAGTTCAAGATTCTGCTCAAATGAGATTGAGACCCG